>JBEEFQ010000072.1:0-10504 GCA_041166245.1 Actinomycetota bacterium
GCCAAGGCCAACTTCGACTTCACCAAGCTCAACCCCCAGGACCCGGCGTTCACCAACCTCCAGAAGCCGGAGATCGCGGCCGCCAGCCAGCGCCTCGAGGCCTGGAGCAAGGCCAACTGCGGCACGGGCTGAGCACGGGCTCACGAGGCCTTGGTGCTCACCTCGCAGGTGCGCACCGCAGCTCCGTCGTCGTTGTAGATCGAGGCGTCCCAATGGGCCGACTCGCCGCGCTCGAGGTCGCTGACCGAGTCGCTGGCCAGGTCGACCCGCACGCCGTCGGCGTCGATGAAGCGCACGCTGATGGCGACGTGGTGCGTTGTGTCCCCCGCGTTCTTCACGACGCCGCCCGCGGTGAACTGGCGGTCGCCGTCGAAGCGGCACGACGTGTCGCTGGCCACGACCACGCCGGGCGGGTCGGTGCGCACCCGCACCGCGAGCGAGCGGGCGCCGCCGGCTTCGTCACCCTCGCCGCCGCCCCCACCGCACGCCGCGAGCAACACGAGCGCGCCCGCCGCCACCCGCCTCACGGCGCGGGCTCCATCCGCAGCACGGCTGCGGGCGAACCGGCCGGTACATCAGGGAGCTCGATGCGGATGCCGTCGCCCTCCGCCGTCCACCTCAGGGTGTCGTCGAAGCCGAGCAGGCGCACATCCGCCGATGGTGACAGCGTCACGTCGGCGATGACGACGGACCGCGAGGCCGGCACGCCGAGCAGGGTGGCGTAGAGGGCGTCGTCGGCGCCAACGGTGAACCGCACCGCGACGCCGTCGGTCGTTGTCCCTTCCGGGCGCTCCCATGGCCGCGACCCGTAGACCGCGGCGCCGTTCGTGCGCAGCCACCAGCCGGCAGCCAGGAGACGCTCGGCCTGCACCCAGGGCACCGACCCATCGGACGCGGGACCGACGTTGAGCAACAGGTTGCCGCCCCGAGCCACCACGTCTACGAGTTGGTGCACGATCTCGGTCGCGCTCATGTACGACGCCTCGGGCTCGAAGCGGTTATACCCGAACGAGGTGCCGAGACCGCGCGTCGACTCCCACTTGCGTCCGCCGGGCGGGGCCGACGTGGAGTACTCGGGGGTGATGAAGTCGCAGTGCACGTCGCCGCTGGTCTGACGCATGAAGTCGAAGCGGTTGTTGACCACGCCGTCGGGAACGGCCTGCCAGTAGTCGGCGAACAGCCGAGGCAGGTCGGCGGCCGCGGGGTAGCCGATGTCGTTCCACAGCACGCACGGCTGGTAGCGCTCGACGAGCTCGCGCCAGTGGGCGTCGGCGTAGGCCAGGTACTCGTCGGACTGAGGGATGGCCATGATCATCGAGCGGAAGTCACCGATGGGCAGGCCACCGAAGGTCCAGTCGAGCCCGCCCGAGTAGTAGGTGCCGAACCGCATGTCATGGGCCCGCACCGCCCGGCACAGCTCGCCCACCACGTCGCGCTCGGACTGCCACTCCGCACCCCGAGTGGGGTTGGGTGTCTCACTCGGCCAGAGCAGCACCCCATCGTGGTGCTTGGTCACGAAGACGACGTACTTGGCGCCCGCCAGCGCGAACAGCTCAGCCCACGGGTCGGCCGACCACCCGGTCAGGTTGGCGAGGAACTGGCGCACGAACGCGTCGTAACCCAGGTCGCCGTAGGTCTCGCGGTGGTGCTCCCACACCGGGCTGCCCTCGATGGCGAGGGAGTTCTGGTACCACTCGACGTACGGCGTGAGCCGGAACGCGTCCTCGGGTGGCAGGTCGAACGGCGAAGGCCCCACCGGCGCGAAGGCAGGGACGGTGGCAGCCGTCCAGTGCACGAAGATCCCGAACTTGGCGTCGTCGAACCACTGGGGCAACTGCCGTTCCATGCCCCGGGAACGTAGCGGGGTCGAACACCAGGTTTCTGGTGCACTGGCGGCCGTAGTCGACCCGAGACGGACGCCGAACTACTTGCGGTTTGGCGCGACTCACGACGTCGTGACCTAACGGAGCAGCGCAAGTAGTTCGGCGTCCGCCTCGCACTGCACCAGAAACCCGCAGTGGAGCTGTCTAGCGGTAGACCTCGCCGCCCGTCTCCACGAACTCGGCCGCCTTCTCCTTGAGCCCGAGCTCGATGGCGGCATCGGTGGTGACGCCCTGGGCCGCCGCGTAGTCGCGCACGTCCTGGCTGATGCGCATCGAGCAGAACTTGGGCCCGCACATCGAGCAGAAGTGGGCCGTCTTGGCCGGCTCGGCCGGCAGCGTCGCGTCGTGATAGGCGCGGGCGGTGTCGGGGTCGAGCGACAGCTCGAACTGGTCCTGCCAGCGGAACTCGAAGCGGGCCTTCGACAGCGCGTCGTCCCGCACCTGGGCGCCGGGGTGGCCCTTGGCCAGGTCGGCCGCGTGCGCGGCGATCTTGTAGGCGATCACGCCCTGTTTGACGTCGTCGCGGTCGGGCAGGCCCAGGTGCTCCTTGGGCGTCACGTAACAGAGCATGGCCGTGCCGTACCAGCCGATCTGGGCCGCGCCGATGGCCGAGGTGATGTGGTCGTAGCCCGGTGCGATGTCCGTGGTCAGCGGCCCGAGTGTGTAGAAGGGCGCCTCGTGGCACCACTCGAGCTGGAGGTCAACGTTCTCCTTGATCTTGTGCATGGGCACGTGGCCCGGCCCCTCGATCATCACCTGCACGTCGTGGCGCCATGCGATCTCGGTGAGCTCGCCGAGCGTCGCGAGCTCGGCCAGCTGGGCCTCGTCGTTGGCGTCGGCGATGGAGCCGGGCCGCAGCCCGTCGCCCAGTGAGAAGCTCACGTCATAGGCGCTGAGGATCTCGCACAGCTCTTCGAAGTGCGAGTACAGAAAGCTCTCGGTGTGATGGGCCAGGCACCACGCGGCCATGATCGACCCGCCGCGGCTGACGATGCCCGTCACCCGCTTGGCCGTCATCGGCACGTACGCGAGCCGCACGCCAGCGTGCACCGTCATGTAGTCGACACCCTGCTCGCACTGCTCGATGATCGTGTCGCGGTAGGCGTCCCACGTCAGCTCGGCCGCGTCACCGTCGACCTTCTCGAGCGCCTGGTAGATGGGCACCGTGCCGATGGGCACTGGTGAGTTGCGGATGATCCACTCGCGCGTGGTGTGGATGTCGGCGCCCGTCGACAGGTCCATGACCGTGTCGGCGCCCCACTGCGTCGACCACGTCAGCTTGTCGACCTCCTCGGCGATCGACGACGTGACCGCCGAGTTGCCGATGTTGGCGTTGACCTTGACGAGGAAGTTGCGCCCGATGGCCATGGGCTCGGCCTCGGGGTGGTTGACGTTGGCGGGGATGATGGCCCGGCCGCGCGCCACCTCGTCCCGCACGTAGGTCGGCTCCAACCCTTCGCGCACGGCCACGAACTCCATCTCGGGCGTGACCTCACCGCGGCGGGCGTAGTGCATCTGGGTGACGCGACGGCCGGCCTTGGCCCGCAGGGGCGGGCGGCGCTCGCCCGCGAACTGCTCGCCGGCCTCGCCCCGGCGCACCGCGGCCCGGCCGTCGTCGCGCAGGCCCGCGGTGCGGCCTTCATACGTCTCGGTGTCGCCTCGGCCTTCGATCCACGACTCGCGCAGCGGCGGCAGGCCGACGGCCGGGTCGCTGCCCGGACCGCTGGTGTCGTACAACCGCACCGACTCGCCGTTGGTCAGCGACACCTCGGTGAACGGCACGGCAATGTCATTGCCTGCTCCGCCCGGCCCATTCCCATTGCCTGCTCCGCCCGGCGTGACGTGCACCTTCTGACGACTGGGCAGTCCCATCATCACCACTCCCTCCGCCGGCATTACCCGGATCAGGTCAACGGTCGGCTTCGAGCAGAAGCCCTCTCAGCCCGGTCTCTCCGAGCTCCCGTACGTGGTCAGTCTTTCACGTTGATCGCGATGCGCATGCCGGCCGCGTAATGACCCGGCTGGTGGCACCCGATCAGCAGCTGGTCATCGGCCGTGAAGATGTGGGTGAGACGGGCGGTCTTGCCCGGCTCCACGGTGACGGCGGCGTGGCCTTCGTGATGCCCGCTCGCCCCCTCGACCATCTCTGCGTCGTGGGCCCGCTGCTCGGCCTCGTCGCCGATGAATGCCTCGTGGACGAGCACGCCCCGGTTGTGGAAGACGAAGGTGACTCGCGTCGCGGCCGGCACCGTCAGCTGCTCGGGCTCGAAGGCCGAGTCGCGCATGTCGATGTCGAAGGTGGCGGCAGGCGCTGCCGGGCCCCGGTCGTGGTCGTGCCCGCCACAGCCGGCGAGCAGCGCGGCCGCCATGGTGACGGCCGCCAGCGACCTCACCCGTCGGCGGCGGCGTCGGCGCGGACCCACGGATCGTCAAGGGCACACAGCACGCCTCGCAGCTGGGCGCTCACTGCGCACAGCTTCTCGGCGCCGATGGGCTCGATGAAGTAGCGGCGCACACCGGCCACGTGGATCGGTGCGGCCTCGGCCAGGCGCTTCATCCCGAGCTTGGTGAGCGTGACCATGGTGCTGCGGGCGTCGGTCGGGCACTTGTGGCGCTCGACCAAGCCGCCGTCCTCGAGGCGCTGGATCCGCACGGTCAGCCGGGGGCGGGACACGAGGGCGTGCTCGGCCAGATCGCTCATGCGTACGCCCATCTCCGGCGCCTCGGACAGCATCACGAGGATGCCGTAGTCGGCCAGCTCGAGGCCCGTGGCCTCCAGCAGCTCTTGGTCGAGCCGGTTCATGAGCTTGGCGGACGTGCGCAGGAACGAGCGCCAGATGATCTGTTCGTTCTCGTCCAACCACCGCGTCTTCGCCATGCCCAATGAAACGGTAGACCCCCCGGGAATAGTTCCGGGTGGAACCAAGTTGTTCCTTCCGTTCGGAAATAACCGCCCGGAAGTAACTCGAGGAGCCCCCATGACAGAGACCGCCACCCCCACCCAGCTCGTTCGGTCCCATCAGGGGCGTGACGTCCCCCAGGCGGGGACATACGACATCGACGTGTCCCACAGCAACGTCGACTTCGTGGTCCGCCACCTCATGATCAGCAAGGTCCGCGGCAGCTTCGCGAAGTACAGCGGCGCCATCACGGTGGCCGACGTGCCCGAGGAGTCCTCGGTGCAGGTCGAGATCGACCCCGGCAGCATCACCACCAACGACGAGCAGCGCGACGGTCACCTGCGGAGCCCCGACTTCTTCCACGTGGAGGAGTACCCGGCGCTCCGCTTCGCCAGCACCGCCGTCGAGGCGGTCAAGGGTGACCACTGGAAGGTGACGGGCGACCTCACCATCCGTGACACCACCAAGCCCGTAGTGCTCGACGTCACCTTCGACGGTGCCCAGTCCGACCCCTGGGGCGGCGCCCGCATCGGCTTCACGGCCAGCACCGAGCTCGACCGCGAGGAGTGGGGCCTGACCTGGAACCAGGCCCTCGAGACCGGCGGCGTCCTCGTCGGCAAGAAGATCAAGATCGAGTTGGGCGTCGAGGCCGCCCGCCAGGCGTAACTCCCTCGCCAGCTCGTTCTCGAGGCAATGCGTCGCGGATTCCGCGACGCATTGCCTCGCGTTCGGGCCAGGATTGGACATGGCCATCACCGGAGCCCATGCCCTCCTCTACTCGTCGCAGCCCGACGAGCTGCGCGCCGTGTTGCGCGACATCTTCGGCTTCGACCACGTCGATGCCGGCCAGGGCTGGCTCATCTTCAAGCTGCCCCCGGCGGAGGTGGCGGTGCATCCGGGCGAGGCGCCCGCCCACGAGCTGACGTTCATGTGCGACGACCTCGCCGCCACCATGGACGAGCTCCGGGGCAAGGGCATCGCATTCAAAGGGGAGCCGAGCGACCAGGGCTGGGGCGTCGTCGCGTACATGCTGCTCCCCGGCGGCCTCGAGGTGATGCTCTACGAGCCCAGGCACCCCACCGCGAACTAGGGACTAGCGAGCTTCGGGAGGGCGGTGCTTGTCGCGCCGGCCGATGGCCGAGGCGTAGGTGCCGAGCAGCCGGGTGAAGGTGGCGTGCGAGCTGACGGCAGATAGGGCCTCGACCATCTGGGGCTCGTCCGCCGGGGCCTCGACGTCGGCGTAGAACACGTACTCCCACGGGCGGCCGGCCCGCGGGCGTGACTCGAGCTTGGTCAGGCTGAGGTGACGGTCGGCGAACGCCCCCATGCACCGGTACAGCGACCCGGCCACGTGGCCCACGCCGAACACGAGCGATGACTTGTCCGGCTCGGCCAGCGGCTTGGGGTTGCGGGACAGGGCGCCGAACCGGGTGTAGTTGTCGGGGTAGGTCTGGATGTGCTCGGCCAGGATCTCGAGCTGGTAGAGCTCGGCCGCCCGGCGTGAGGCGATGGCGCCCACCTTGTCGAGCTGGTTGTCGACGATGGACTTGGCCGCGCCGGCGGTGTCGTACTCGGCCCGCACCGTGACCTCCATGGCCGAGAGGAACTCCTCGCACTGGGCCACGGCCTGGGGGTGGGAGATCACCTCCACGAGGTCATCCAGGTGGGTGCCGGGCAGGGCCAGCAGGCAGTGGTTGACCTCGACCACCGTCTCGCCCACCAGGTGCAGACCGTGCTTCAGGAACAGGTCGTAGGTCTCGTTGATGCTCCCGGCCTGGCTGTTGTCCATCGGCACCAGCCCGAAGTCGACCCGACCGACCTCGACCGCCTCGAACACCTTCCTGATCGACGAGAGCGGCACGTGCTCCGTCTCCGGAAAGAGGGTCATCACTCCCTGCTCGGAGTACGCCCCCGGCTCCCCCTGATACGCAACCGTCGTCCCTGACACGCCGGCCAGGGTACCGGGGCGCTTCTCGTGCACCCCTCTGCGTTCTTTGGCGCGTAAGCCCGAATATATGGGGCTGACGCGCCAAAGAACGATTCTTCTTAAATCTGATAGACAAAGTCAGGTTTTGGCTCTAGGGTAGGCGGCCGTGACCACAACCACCGACGAGAGCGAGTGGGCCGCGTCGGTAGGGCGGGCCTTGGCGCGGCGGACGTCGTTGTGGCGGGCGTTGGCCAGGCATGACGAGGACGTGCGGCGGCCGGTGCGGCTGCTGGTCACGCCGCGGTACGAGGCGTGGGTCATCGGGTGGGCGCCCGGGCAGGCGGTGGAGCTGCACGACCACGGCAATGCCGCGGGTGCGGTGGTCGTCACCGAAGGCATGTTGCGGGAGTTGCGGCTCCGAGACGGCCGCAGGACCGAGACCGAGCTCGGCCCCGGCGCGGTGCAGTTGCTGCCGGTCGGGCTCGTGCACGAGGTGTGGAACCCCGGGCCGTCGCTGGCGACGAGCATCCACGTC
This sequence comes from Actinomycetota bacterium, assembly GCA_041166245.1. Lineage (GTDB taxonomy): Bacteria > Actinomycetota > Acidimicrobiia > Acidimicrobiales > JAFATL01 > JBEEFP01. The sequence goes on from JBEEFQ010000072.1 coordinate 7,246, forward strand.
TACTCCCCTGCCCTCACCCACATGGGCCGCTACGACCTCGAGACGGGCAGGCGCGTCGGCACCGAGCTGATCGCGCTCGAGGAACCCGCGTTACCGTCGGCTGCGAGTGCCGTCCTCCTCCACCCCGCCGGCTGAGCCGCCGTCCATCGACGGCCTGCTCGAGCAGGTTCGGGCCGGGCTCCCCCCGCGGCCTGGGCCGGAGGAGCTGGAGCGCATCGTCGCCGCCGGCGGACTCCTCGTCGACATCCGGCCCATCGGGCAGCGGGAGCGAGACGGGGAGCTGCCCGGCGCGATCGTGATCGACCGCAACGTCCTCGAGTGGCGGCTCGACCCGGCCAGCCCGAACCGCATCCCCGAGGTCGACGGGTACGACCAGCAGATCGTCGTGGTCTGCAACGAGGGGTATGCGTCGAGCCTGGCGGCCGAGACACTGCAGCGCATCGGCCTGCACCGGGCCACCGATTTGGACGGGGGCTACCAGGGGTGGCGAAACCCGGGCAAATAGCCCTCCCACCAGGGCATATCACTCTCGGTGGCGAAGCCCTACCCTGTGACCATTGCCACTATGGCGCGGACGGATGGGAGCGCTTGGGCTGTACGCTCCGCCCCGCCCGAGCCACGTGCGTGACAGAAAAGGGGAGGCCGGCTCGATGGGACCGCGTAGGAACAGGGCACAGCGAGCGGTAGCCGGTGCGGCCGCGGTAGTTGGTGCGGTGCTGGTGATGACATCGACGGCGGCGTCGCAGACCGCAGGGACGCCAGCGTTCCCCAACGGCACCGCGTCGGCGACGACCCAGGGCATCAAGGTCAACCCCACCGCGGCCGCGCTGTCCCTCGGGATCACCTTCGGCACCGCGCTGGCCGGATACACCAACGAGGTCGCCAAGGCCGAGTCCCGGGGCATCGACCTCGGCATCATCGGCACCACGCTGGCCGGCGAGGCGTGCGACGGTGGCGAGCCGTCGCTGGCCGCCGAGCGCCAGCCTCAGCCACTCGCGGCCGACTCCCGCGAGCCCGACGCCGCCGCGGGCAAGACCGCGCCCGACACATTGGACGGTCAGGTCCTGCCCGGCTTCGAGAAGCGGGTCCGGGCCACCAACGAGCCGCTGGCCGAGGCCACGACGCTCGTCGTCCCCCTCGGTGATCCGGGTGCCCTCGCGATCGCCGGCGTCCACTCCACCTCGATCACGCGGGTCGTCGACAAGAAGACGCGCGAGGCCGTCGCGACCACCGAAATCGGTTCGCTCAGCGTCGGCGGCGGCGCGGTGAAGCTTGGGAACCTCAGGTGGGAGGCCATCCACCGCACCGGCGCGGAGAACACCAAGACCGCAACCTTCACCATCGGCAGCGCCACCATCGGGGGCGCCCTCCTCCCGATCCCGCTGCCCGCCGCGGACCCCGCTGCGCTCTTCACAGTCTTGAACCCGGTGCTGGCGCCCTTCGGTGTGGAGCTCCGGGCGCCGATCAGCCGCGAGGTCAACGGCTCCATTCAGCTCGATCCCCTCACCATCGCGGTCGTCCCGTCCGCGACCCGCGACTCCATCGCCGGCCAGCTCCTCAACGCGGCCCAGCCCGTGCGTCAGGCCGTCGTGGACGCCCTGCTGGGGTTGGATTGTGGCAACGACACGTACGTCACGGTGGCCGACATCGCCCTCGGCTCGTTCACCGGCGCCGGCTCCTTCTCGCTCGAGCTCGGTGGCGCCACCGCCTACACGGGGGAGCTGGCGCCCGCCTTCGAGATCGGCGACCTGCTGGGCCCCACCACCTTCGCGGGTACGGCTGACGAGATCATCCCCGGCGACCTGGGCTCCTCCTTCGCCCCAGGCGAATCGGCGCCGCCGTCCGGGGTCCTCGGAGACCGCGCGACGCAGGGCACCAAGAAGCACGTCGCCGCACCCATCGCGTCGACATTCGACGGCAAAAGAGGCGGCAAGCTCGCGCTGCTGGCAGGCGGCGTGCTGCTGCTCCTCGCCGCCGTCGCCGAGCTCGACCGGCGCAAGATGCTCGCCGCCATGAAGCCCGTACCCGTCACGGAGGCCTGACCCTTGGCAAACCGTCCCGCACCCCTCAACGCACCCCGCGGTTCCTTCAGCGTCTGGCAGCGTCTCCTGCGGGGGTACGGGCCGCTCGCCGTCCTCGCTGTGCTGCTGCTGGTCATGGCCGTGCTCGTGCCGACGAAATCGCCGGACGCGACCGTGGCCGCCAACAGCGCGACCAACGGTGACGACGAGACCGTCGAGATCCCTAGCGACGACACCATCCCCGTCGACGGCGCGACGACGACGCCAGGAGGGCAAACGGCAGGGTCGCAGGGCGGCGTGAAGAAGGGGCTCCCCGGGCGCACCGAGGTGTGCCCCGGCCAGGCCCTCCAGGTTCCCAGCGACCCGTACTCACCGCCGTGCATCGCCTTCACCGGCGACAACGGCGGCGCCACCTCCACGGGCGTGACCGCCACCGAGATCAAGGTGAGCTATCGAAGTCTCAACGAGAAGGGCTTCCAGCAGACACTCGCCGCCCTCGCCGGCGCCAGCCTCCAGGACGGCCCCGAGGACATCAAGCGCACCGTGCAGGCGCTGTCGGAGTACTTCAACAAGCGCTACCAGTTCTACGGCCGCAAGCTGGTCATGAACTTCTACAACGGGCAGGGGTCGAACACGACGGAGCTGCTCGGCGGCGGCCGGGAGAAGGCTGAGACCGACGCGGACACTGTGAAGTCCAACGGCGCCTTCGCCGACCTGTCGGCGACGAGCGAGCCCTACGCCAACGCGCTGGCCCGGCGGGGCATCCTCGGCTTCGGCGACCCGTACCTCTCTCGGCCGTGGCACGAACAGCACCGTCCTTACATCTGGAGCATCGCCACCGACGGCACCATGGTCGCCACCGAAGCGGCCGAGTACGCGGGCAAGCGCCTCTGCAACAAGCCGGCCAAGTGGGCGGGCGGCGACCTGAAGGACAAGCCCCGCAGCATCGCCACCTTCGCCCCCGAGAACTCCTGGTACCAGGAGTCGGTGCAGATCGCGCGCGGCACCCTCGACAAGTTCAACTGCAAGCCGGGTGAGAACGTGAAGTACCAGCTGGACCTGGGCACCATGTCGAACCAGGCCGCCAACCTCATCCCCAGGATGAAGGCGGCCGGGGTCACCACCATCCTGTGCGGCTGCGACCCGATCATGCCCGTGTTCCTCACCGGCGAGATGAACCGCCAGAACTACTACCCCGAGTTCATCATCGTGGGCACCGCCCTCACCGACACCGACAT
>JBEEFQ010000073.1:0-6194 GCA_041166245.1 Actinomycetota bacterium
GGTCAACGAGACCGTCGGCCTCAACCCCGACCTCGTGGTCATCGGCGGCGACCTCACCGCCGAGGGCTACGCCGGCGAGTTCCGCATGGCCCAGCAGTTCCTGGAGCCGCTGTTCGATGCCGGCTTCACCATGCTGGTCATCCCCGGCAACCACGACTCCAAGAACGTCGGCTACCTGCACTTTCGCGACACGTTCGGCGTGGGCGACGTGGCCGACAAGGGCGACCGGGTGCTCTCGCTCACCCTTCCGCCGCTCGACGGCGCCGAGCACCCCTTCCGGGTCCAGATCGTCGCCATCGACTCGTCCAAGCCGGACCTGGCCGAGGGCGAGGTGGGCCGGGAGCGCTACACGTGGATCCGCGACCAGTTCGCGGGCGAGGTCGACTTCAAGATCTTCGTGCTCCATCACCACCTGGTGCCCGTGCCCGGCACCGGCCGCGAGCGCAACACGGTGTGGGACGCCGGCGACGTGCTCGCCATGCTCGGTGAGCTGGGCGTCGACCTGGCCCTGAGCGGGCACAAGCACGTCCCCCACGTCTGGCTCCTCAACCGCGTCCTGATCGTCAACTCCGGCACCGTGTCCTCCTACCGCCTGCGGGGCTACACCCGGCCGTCGTACAACGTCATCGAGGTCACTCGCTCCTCCATCCGCGTGACGCTCAAATACCCGGGGACAGGCGAGCGCCTGGCCGCCGAGCTCGACCGCGACGCCATGCAACTGCACACGGTGGACGACCTGGCCGGCATGTTCAGTCGCACGGCGTGGAGGCCCTGATGGCCATCCTGCGCATGCTGCAGAGCGCGGTCGACCCGGTCGACATCGACAAGGTCAAGCGACTGTTCGCCGACGACGTGCTGCCAGTGTTCGAGAAGCTGCCGGGCTGCCTCGGCATCGAGCTGCTCATGAGCGTGGAGTCCAACGCCGGAGGCCTGGTCGAAGGCGCCGCCCTCTCCCGCTGGACCACGGTGCAGGCCATGGAGGAGGGCATGGGCTCGCGGCGAGTCAGCGAGGCCCAGGTCCGCGTCTTCGAGCTCCTGCGCCAGGAGCCCGTCATTCGCGTCTTCGACGTCGCCGGATGAGCGACGGCGGAGGGGCGCTCCTGCTCGGGCGGGTGGCGGTGCTGATACCGGTGAAGGCGTTCGCCGACGCCAAGGTCCGACTCGCTCCCGCGCTCGGCCCCGCGGAACGCGCCGACCTGGCCCGCTCCATGGCCGGCCAGGTCGTCGCCGCCGCCCGCCACCTGCCCGTCGCCGTCGTGTGCGACGACCGCGAGGTTGCGGACTGGGCGCGCGACCTGGGCGTGCTCGTCGTGTGGGAGCCGGGCCGCGGCCTCAACGGCGCGGTGGAAGCGGGCGTGAGCCGTCTTGCTGGTCTCGGTGTCGAGCAGGTCGTCGTCGCCCACGCCGACCTGCCCCTTGCCACTGACCTCACATGGGTCGCGGCGTTCGATGGCGTCACGCTCGTGCCCGACCGGGCGAGCGACGGCACCAACGTGGCCTGCGTGCCGACAGATGGGGGCTTCCGGTTCGCGTACGGCCCGGGCTCGTTCGCACGCCACCGCGCTGAAGCAGCACGATTGGGCCTGGCCCTGCGGGTCGTGCACGACCCGTCGCTCGAGTGGGACGTCGACATCCCCGCCGACCTCACCACGCTCCAACCGTGACGATCGACCTGCCGGTCCCCGCGCGCGCCCTTGCCGTCGCCGCCCATCCCGACGACGTCGAGTTCGGGTGCGGGGCCACGCTGGCCAAATGGGCCGCCTCCGGCTGCGAGATCCACCACCTGGTGTGCACCGACGGCTCGAAGGGGTCGTGGGACGAGCACGAGGACGTGGCCCGGTTGGTGGCGGCGCGCCAGGACGAGCAGCGCGCCGCGTCACGGGCCCTCGGAGGCCGCGGTGACGTGGTGTTCCTCGGGTATCCCGACGGTGAGCTCGAATCGGGCATGAAGCAGCGCTCAGACGTCGCGTACTGGATCCGCAAGCTGCGCCCCGACGTCGTCCTCGGGCACGACCCGTGGCGCCGGTACCGCCTGCACCCCGACCACCGCAACGCCGGCTTCCTCGTCACCGACGGAGTCGTGGCCGCGCGCGACCCGCACTTCTTCCCCGATCACCACGTGGCGCCCCACCGTCCGACGACCATCCTGCTCTGGGAGGCCGACGAGCCCGACCATGTCGAGGACGCCACCGGCTATGCGGACAAGAAGCTGGCCGCCCTCCTCGAGCACCGCAGCCAGTTCCGCTCCACCATGCACATCACCGACGCCGACGACGGCGCGGAGCTCGACGCCTTCACCGCCCGCATCCGCACCCGCCTCGCCGAGCATGGCGCCCTCGCCGGCCTGGCCCAGGGCGAGGCCTTCAAGGCCATCACCGAGGTCTGAGCGCGACGAAGGGGCCCGAAGGGCCCCCTCGTCCAGTCAAATGAGCGCCTGCCGGCGCCAAGGCCTACCGCTTGCGGGCGGCGGTCTTGCGGGCCGTCGTCTTGCGGGCGCCGGCCTTGCGAGCCGGTGCGCGCTTCTTGGTGGCCTTGCGAGCCGTCGACTTCTTGGCCGTCGACTTGCGGGCGGTCGACTTCTTCGCCGGTGCCCGCTTCTTGGTCGCCTTCTTGGCCGTCGACTTGCGGGCGGTCGACTTCTTCGCCGGTGCCCGCTTCTTGGTCGCCTTCTTCGCCGTGGACTTGCGTGCGGTGGACTTGCGGGCGGTCGACTTCTTCGCCGGTGCCCGCTTCTTCGTGGCCTTCTTGGCCGGGGCCCGCTTCTTGGCCGCCTTCTTGGCGGTAGAAGCCGATTTCCTCATTGCGGACATCAGTTGCCGCCTTTCGGGTTAGCGCTTCTTGTTGGACTTTGCTGACTTCTTCACGGCCGTCTTCCTGGCTGCGGCCTTCCTGCCACCGGCGGACTTCTTCGCGGCGGCTCTCTTGCCTGCGGCCTTCTTGGCCGACCGTGTGTTGAGCGCCGACTTGAATGCAACAGCCGGCGCGAACTTCACCCCCGTGGAAGCTGCAATGGGCACGGCTTCACCCGTGCGGGGATTCCGACCCATGCGTGCTGCTCGGGAAGTTCTCGAGAAGGTGCCGAAGCCGAAGATGGTCACACGCTCACCTGCACGCGTGGAATCCATGATCGCTCCGATCAACGCGTCGACCGCGGTTTCGGCCGTGCGCTTGTCGACGTCAGCCGCGTTTGCGACCGTGTCGACCAACCCACTCTTGTTCACCAGCACCCTCCGCGAAAATGAAGTTCATGGAAATGAAAATGGTTTTGTGTCGCGCGGTCAAGCATTTCAATGCCGCGCGCGACAACACGCGTAAGGTGCCCACACCGCGCTCGCGCAGTGCCCCGCCGATGACAATAACGACTTTCCCTTGCAGCACAAGGATTTCGGAGCGATTTCATGTTGAGTGACGGCAGCTATGACGTGTTCATCGTCGACGCGCAAGAAGACGAAGAAATTTCGCGCGCGATGCACATCGAGCTTGCAATAACGAGTGGCGCGCGCAAAGGAGACGTCATCACGATGCGCGCCGCGAACATGCAACGCGACGCGATTGCGTTGATCGGTATGCCCGCAACACTGCGCGTTGTCGACGGCGAACCACGCCTCACAATCGACGACTGACGCGCAACGGAGCGCGCGACAACGCCCGTGCGTGTTTTGAAAGCACGGAACCGTGCAACAACCACGTGTAGTGAAAAATGCACGGCTCCGTGAAGCCTGGGGGCGGACACGGGCACTCCCGTGGCGTCGTATCGCGCTCGTGAGCGGGCTCGTGATCGCGGTGATCGCGGTGGTACCGCCCTTTCGGCGCGCGGCAGTCCTGGCAGGCAGCAGGGTCGTGCTGTTCGTTGCGTCACCGCTTGCGCCTGGGATCGGCGGGTTCGACGACCTGCCTGCGACGTCGAAGATCCTCGCTGCCGACGGAAGCGTGCTCGTCGAGCTGGACACGCCCACCGGTGGCAAGCGCCAGCCCGTCGACCTCGATCGCCTGCCGAATCACGTATGGCAGGCGGTGCTGGCCGCCGAGGACGAGAACTTCTACCACCACTCGGGCGTGGACCCAGGGGCGGTGTTCCGTGCCATGGTGCGCAGCGCGCAGGGGAGGTCCCAGGGCGGCAGCACGATCACGCAGCAGCTGGCCAAGATCAACTACACGCGGTCCGAGCGCACGGTGTTCCGCAAGCTCCGCGAGCTGCTCTACGCCACCCGGCTCGAGGGGAAGTACAGCAAGGACCAGCTGCTCGAGCGCTACCTGAACCAGGTGTACCTCGGCGACCGGGCCTATGGCATCGCGGCGGCCTCCGAGTCGTACTTCGGCGTGCGACCCGAGCAGCTGACGGTTGCCCAGGCCGCCACGCTCGCGGGGATGATCAAGGGCCCCGAGCAGCTCGACCCGCGCACGCATCAAGCCGCGGTGCGGGCCAGACGCGACGCGGTGCTGCGCAACATGGCGCGCAACGGATGGCTGCCGGAACGGAAGCTCGCTTCTGCTCGGAGCGTCGCCATCGAGGTCGTGCCGCCCAGGCCGCCCGTCGCGACACGGGCTCCGCATTTCGTCGACTACGTCATTCGCGAGGCGCAGAGCCTCGACTCGCTCGGCGGGTCGAGCGACAGCCGCGGTCACCGCGTCTTCACTGGCGGCTTGACCATCAAGACCACGCTCGACGCCAAGGCCTTCGACGCGGCCGAGGCCGCCGTGCGCAAGCAGCTCGGCGCTCCCGAGGACCCGGCCACCGCCGTCGTGTCCGTGCAGCCCGGCGACGGCGCCATCCGCGCCATGGTCAGTGGCCTCGACCCGGCTCGGAAGTTCAACCTGGCCGACCACAGCGGTGATGGCCGTCAGCCGGGATCGGCGTTCAAGCCCTTCGTCTACCTCGCGGCCCTGCGTTCAGGCATCGACCCGCGGTCGCCGATCGACGCCCGATCGCCCAAGCAGCTCGAGTTCCGCGGCGAGCGGTACACGGTGCGCAACTACGAGGGTGAGAGCCAGGGAGTGGCCACCGTCGACGACGCCCTCGTCCACTCCATCAACACAGTCTTCGCCCAGCTCGTGCTCGACACGGGGCCCCAGTCCGTCGTGAAGATCGCGAAGACGAGTGGCATCGACGATCCCAGCCGTCCCCTGGAGGACGACCGCAACCGCCCCGCAATCGCCCTCGGAGGCCTGCGCCATGGCGTGACACCGCTGGAGATGGCCGCGGCCTACGCGACCTTCGCAGCCAAGGGCGTCTACGCCGAGCCGTATGCCATCACCGGCATCACCGACAGAGCCGGCCGCGACGTGTACATCCACGCCCTCGCCACCCGGAAAGCGTTCGAGCCCAAGGAGGTCGGCGTCCTCAACGCCGCGCTCATGGGCGTGGTCGACGGCGGCACGGGCACGGCGGCGCGCATCGGCCGGCCCGCCGGCGGCAAGACGGGTACGACCCAGAACTACGGCGACGCCTGGTTCGTGGGCTTCGTCCCTCAGCTCTCCACCGCGGTGTGGGTGGGCAACTCCGAGAAGATCGTCCCCATGAGGAACGTGCACGGCCGCCGCGTCAGCGGCGGCTCGTTCCCCGCCATCATCTGGGGTCAGATGATGCGCACCACCCTCGCCGGCGTGCCGGTGGAGCCCATCGCGACCGCGTCGCCTGACGAGCTCGGCCTGCGCCTGCTCGCGCCGACGACGTCCTCCCTGCCGGTGGAGACGACGACGACCGCTTCGGTCCCGACGACCCTGCCCACCGACACAGTGCCGCCCGGACAGCCGGCGCCCACCCAGCCCGCGCCGACCGCGCCACCGACGACGAAGAAGCCCTCGAACACCACCACGTCGAGGCCCCCACCGACGACCTCGACCACCTCGCAGAGCCCGCAAGGCACCGCGGCCAAGAAAGACGGCGGACCGCCGGGGTAAGCCGTCGTTCCGGTCGGCTGGGCGAACCGTTAGGACGGGCCGGGCGGACATGCGTGATAGCCGCGCGCATCTAGGAACTGGCTGACAAGGAGTTGAGCACCGCGACCTCTGGGAACGTCGCCGGCGCGCCGTAGCCGTGCTCAACCAGCCACCGGATCTCCATCAGACTTCGCAACGACCAGTACGCGCGAATCACGTCGATCTCGATGTCGCCGCCATAGCCCGCGACGACATCGTCGAGGTGCTCCTCGTGTGCGAGCGTCAGAGTGGCGAGGTCATACATCGCATCGCCT
>JBEEFQ010000074.1:0-2681 GCA_041166245.1 Actinomycetota bacterium
CGTTCTCGAGGCAATACGTCGCGGATTCCGCGACGTATTGCCTCGAGAACGAGGACGCGGTGCGCTGATTTTCTTGTCACACCCTCGCGGCATCCTTGATGGGCATGACGAATCGAGATGTCGATGCCGCCGTTATCGCGATCGCTGCTGCGCAGCGCGGCTGGTTCAGTGCGGGGCAGGCGACCGCCGTGGGTGCCGATAGAGGGCTCATTGGCCGTCGGGTCGATGCTGGCGCGTGGGCTCGGCGGCATGAAGGCGTCTACAAACTCGTGGCGTATCCCGACTCGTTCGTCGGTGACCTGTGGGCCGCGCACCTCGCGGCGGGACCGACGTCCTACGTGTCGCATGAGGCGGCTGCCCATCTGCAGCTGCTCACCGGGTTCGGCAGGCAACAACAGGTGCTGACGGTCCCGCACCCGGGGCATGCTCGACTCCAAGGGGTCACGGTGCACCAGCTCACCGACGCCCATCTGCACGAGCTCACGGTCATCGAAGGACTTGCGGTCACGACCGTGCCGTGGACCCTCGTCGACGTCGCGGCGGTGGCGAGCAAGGCCCGGGTACGCGCCGCTCTCGATGATGCTTTGGCGGCTCGGCTCACGAAGGCGACGGAGGTGGGCACCTGCTTGGCTACCGTCGCCCGCCGGGGCAAGCCCGGTGTGGTCAAGCTCGCCCGCCTGCTCGACCGGCATGCGGAAGGGCCGGTCCCGCCCCGGAGCGTCCTCGAGCGGTACCTCGTCGAAGGACTCACGGCGGCGGGCGAGCCCCTCCCGACGCTCCAGTTCGCCTTCCCTGGTCGGTACCCGATGCCGGGCTGCGCCGACGGCTGCTATGTGGATGCCAAGCTCATCGTCGAGACGGACGGCAGGCGGTGGCACACGCGAATCGCGGACATCGCCCGCGATCGTGCCCGGGACAACGAGGCAGCCCGTGCCGGCCACCAGACCCTGCGCTTTCTCCACGAGCACGTCGTCAACGACATCGACGACGTGGTCGCCACCATTCGTGAGGTCCGATTGGGCAGGCTGAACCTGTTCGGGTTCCCAGCCTGAGGCAATACGTCGCGGTTTACGCGACGTATTGCCTCGAGAAACGCAAAAGGCCCCCTGATCGCGTCCGCCGTTGCAATCCTCGCGACCGAGGGGGTTGTCTCGTCTATACCCCCGGGGCGGGGGGCTACACCGACTGGAGGCGCTCGAGGATGGCGGCGGTGAAGACGTCGAGGTCATCGGGCTTGCGGCTGGTGATGATGTTGCCGTCGACGACGACCTCGCTGTCCTCCCACTCCGCCCCTGCGTTCTCCAGGTCGGTGCGGATCGACGGCCATGAGGTCACCCGCCGGCCGTCGACCACGTCGGCCTCGATGAGCAGGCTCCCGGCGTGGCAGATGGCGGCGATGGGCCGGTCCTCGCCTGCGATCTTGCGCACGAGGGAGACGATGCCGTCGTTCGTCCGCAGCTTGTCGGGCGAATAGCCGCCGGGAACGACGAGCGCGTCGAACTCGCCCGCGTCGACCTCGCTCGGCGCCGCCTCGAGGGTGAAGGACTCCTTCCCCTTCTTGCCCCTGACCTCCTTGCCCGCCTCCGACCCGATCACCGTGACGTCATGGCCTGCGTCGCGGATCCGGTCGTAGGGCACCTTGAACTCGGAATCCTCGAAGTCGTCGGCGAGTACGAACGCAACCTTGGCCATGAGGACCTCCGCTGAGCGAAAAGGGGGACTTCCAATGCATTCCCCGTAGGGCGGAGCAGTAACGTCGCCGCCGTGCCGACGAGTGCCGAAGTCCAGGAGCAGCTCACCGGGCCCGGTGGCCCCTTCGAGGTCGTGACCGAGGAGGTGAACGGCATCCCCATGCGGGTCTTCAAGGACCGCATGCGCTCGCTCCGCGATGTCGCGGCCATGGCCGCACCCAGGGGCGACGAGCAGACCTACCTCGTCTACGGCGACCGCCGCATTGGGTTCACCGAGTTCGTGCGGGGGGCCAACTCGGTGTCTGCATCGCTACAAGACCGTTATGGGATCGGCCATGGGGACCGGGTTGCCGTGCTGTCGGCCAACAACCCCGAGTGGTGCTTCACCTTCTGGGGGACGGTCGACCTGGGCGCCATCCTCGTCGGCCTCAACGGCTGGTGGAAGACCGACGAGATCGTCTACGGCCTCGAGGACTCCGGCGCCAGGATCCTCGTCGCGGACCGGGGCCGCTACGAGCGGGTGGCCGAGCTGGCCGAGAAGCTCCCCACTCTCGAGGCGGTCTTCCTCACCGACGCCGACCCGGCCGACTTCGGCGGGGGCGACAAGCTGCACCGCTTCGACGAGCTCCTGCAGGCCCCATCCGACGACCTGCCGAAGACCGCCATCGGCGAGGACGACCCGGCTGTCATCTTCTACACGAGCGGCACCACCGGCCGGCCCAAGGGCGCGGTCAGCACCCACCGGTCCATGATCGCCAACCTGCAGAACACCATCTACAACACCGTCGCCGGCTCCATGCTCAACGCCGCCATGGTCGACCTTTCCGGTGGCGGCGCCACCCAGTCGGCCTCGCTGCTGACCTCGCCGCTGTTCCACGTGTCTGGATGCCACTCGGGCATGGTCGTCGGCCTCCTGGGCGGCGTGAAGCTCGTCATCCCCGTCGGGAAATTCGAGCCCGAGAAGGCCATGCAGCTCATCCAGGACGAGGC
>JBEEFQ010000075.1:0-7583 GCA_041166245.1 Actinomycetota bacterium
GGAGGTAGCGGTTGAAGCGGGCCTGGTAGATGGCGTTGATGGGGCCGAGCCCCATCGACACCGTCGGGAACTCCCAGAAGTCCGGCATGAGCCGCGGGTGGGGGTAGCTGGACAGGCCGCCGCCACCCACCTCCATGCGGAAGTGATCGAGCTGGTCCTCGGTGAAGCGACCCTCGAGGAACGCCCGCGCGTAGATACCCGGCGCGGCGTGGCCCTGGTAGTAGATCTGGTCGCCGAACTGGCCGTCGTCCTTGCCGCGGAAGAAGTGGTTGAAGCCCACTTCGTAGAGCGATGCGCTGCTGGCGTAGGTGCTGAGGTGGCCGCCGATGCCCTCGCTGAGGGTGTTGGCACGCGTCACCATCACCGCCGCGTTCCAGCGGATGTAGGCGCGGATGCGGCGCTCGATGTGCTCGTCGCCCGGGAACCACGGCTCGAGGTCGGGCGGGATGGTGTTGAGGTACGGCGTGCTGACGGACGCCGGGAAGCCGACCTGCAGCTCGCGCGCCCGCTCCTGCAGCTTCATGAGCAGGAACCTGGCCCGGTTCTTGCCCTCCGTCTCCACCACCTGATCGAAGGAGTCGAGCCACTCGCCCGTCTCACCCGGATCGATGTCAGGGAGCTGGTGGGCGAACCCGTCGAAGATCATCTCTCCCATGCCCAGCCCATGCTACGGCCCCCGATCGGGCAGCAGAACCGTTCGGCCGGGGATAGGTTCCGGGCCATGGCAAGCGAGCAGATGCGGATGATGAAGGAATTGATCGGGACCCAGCCAGTGCTGACCGGGGCGCCGGTTGAGCAGCTGCGGGCCAACATGGAGGCGATGGCGACGGTCGTGCCGCCACCGGAGGACGTGGTCTACGAACCGGTGGACGCCGGCGGCGTCCCGGCCGAGTGGGTCAGCGCGCCCGGCGCCCGCACCGACGCGGCTGTCCTCTATCTGCACGGCGGGGGCTACGCCATCGGCTCGATCGCAACCCACCGGCACATCGCGGCCAACATCTCGCGCGCGGCCGGTGCGCGCCTGCTGCTCATCGACTACCGCCTGGCGCCCGAGCACCCGCACCCGGCCGCGGTCGACGACGCGACTGCGGCCTACCGCTGGCTGCTGGCCCAGGGCCTCGCGCCCGGAAACATCGCCATCTCCGGCGACTCCGCCGGCGGCGGCCTCACCATGGCCACGCTCCTCGCGCTCCGCGACGCGGGCGACCCGCTGCCCGCCTGCGCGGTGCCCATGTCCCCGTGGGTGGACATGGACCAGTCGGCCGAGTCGTACACCACGCGCTGCGACCTCGACCCCATGGTCAGCGCCGTCGGCCTCAAGGAGATGGCCGGGTGGTACCTGGCCGGGCAGGACCCGACGACGCCGCTCGCGTCGCCGGTCCACGCCGATCTCAGCGGCCTGCCGCCGCTGCTGGTGCAGGTCGGCGACCACGAGGTCTTGCTCGACGACTCGGTGCGTTTGGTCGAGCGAGCCAAGGCGGCCGGCGTCGACGCGACCGTGGAGATCGGCGAGGAGTGCTTCCACGTGTATCAGGCGTTCCCCGTGCCCGAGGCCGACGAGGCCATCGCCCGGTTGGGCGAGTTCGTCCGTCGCCACATCGGCAGCTGACCGCCACAACCGCATATACCGACGGCGCCTGCGTCGGGAACCCCGGCCCGGGCGGCTGGGCGTGGGCCGTCCCTGGCGGCCGGTTCGCGGCCGGGCCCGACCCGCAGACGACCAATCAGCGCATGGAGATCAGGGCCGTGCTCGAGGCGGTGCGGGCGCTCGACGGCCAGGTCGAGATCGTGAGCGACTCGACCTACGTCGTCAACTGCTTCCGCGACCGGTGGTGGGAGGGGTGGCTGCAGCGGGGCTGGCTCAACAAGGCCAAGAAACCCGTCGCCAATCGCGATCTGTGGGAGCCGCTGATCGACGAGTACCGCCGGGACCCGAATCGCATCCGCTTCACGTGGGTGAAGGGCCATAGCGAGGACCCGATGAACGACCTGGTCGACCGGCTGGCGGTGGAGGCGGCCCGCACTCAGCAGCCGCGGTCGGGCGACCACCCACCCGAGACGCTGGGTGAGGCCGACGCGCCGGGTCCGACACCCGCCGGTGACCCTCGGCTTCCCGACGGGCATCTCCTTGCCGTCGTCGGTCACCGTCCGCCCGAGCTCGGCGGCTACGACGCCAACCCGACAACCGAGGGCGTGCTGCGATCGCTCACCGAGATCATCGACGCCAAGGCGCAGATGCACCCCGACCTCGTCGTCCTGACGGGGCTGGGCCTCGGCACAGAGCAGCTGGGCGCGGAGGCGGCGGACCGCGCGGGCGTGCCCTACGTGGCGGTGCTGCCCTACCCGGACCAGGAGTCGGTGTGGCCGGCCGCGTCGCGGGAGCGCTATCGCCGTCTGCTCGACGGTGCGCAAGCGACGGTGGTGCTTCAGCACAAGCAGCCCGAGTCCAAGCAGCAGGCGGGTGCGGCGATGGCGCGACGCGACGCGTGGCTGGCTCGCAGCGCCGACGAGGCGGTCGCGGTGTGGAACGGTGACGATCCGTTCGTCGGGCGCCTCGTTCGCTCGCTCCAGGACCACCTGGGCGAGGACCAGGTCTGGGTGCACGCGCCCCTGCGTTAGTCGGTACGGTTCGGCCTGTGAGCACGGCGACGAACGTCCGTCGACTGGTCGAGTTCCTCATGGCCCGGCCCGAGGTTCGTAGCCGAGCACGAGACATCGGCAAGGGCGGGATCGGGCTCTCCCGTCAACCCAACGCGCCCAAGATGATCACGATCTTCTTGGCCGTTGCGCTTGCGGTGGTGGGGCTGGCGGTGACGATCCTGCCCATCGACACCGTCAACGACCTGCTCGCCGACGCCGACATCGTGCTGGGTCGGGAGGAAGGCTGGGTGGCCCTGGTGGCCTCGCCCCTGCTGCTCATCGCCGGATCCCTCTTCCGGGGCCTCTAACGGTGGCGACCCCCAATCGGGCACCACGCTGGATCACCATCATCGTGAGCCTCGTCCTCATCGCTGTCGGCGTCCTCGGCACGTTCGCCGAGCTCTTGCCCGAGGTGGTGGGGGTGGTGGCACTGGTGACCGCCACCGTGCTCATGCTGCTCGGCGTCCTGTTCCGGGGGTTGTGACCAGAGCGGGCGTCGACACGGGCGGCACGTTCACCGACGTGGTGCTCGACGACGGGCGCATCGCCAAGGTCCTGTCCCGTCCCGACGACCCGGCGGCTGCCGTGGCGGCTGCCCTCGACGGCGAGGCGGTCGATGTGCTCGCTCACGGCACCACCGTGGCGACGAACGCTGTCCTCGAACGGCGGGGCGCGACCGTCGCCCTCGTCACCGACCCCGGCTTCGAGGACGTCACCGAGATCGGCAGGCAGAACCGCCCGTCGCTGTACGACCCGTTCGCCGACCGGCCCGAGCCCCTCGTTCCGCGAGCTCACCGCATTCATGTCGGCGCGCCGATGCCCGAGGGCATCGACGCGGTCGCGGTGTGCCTGCTGCATGCCGATCTCGATCCCGCGCCCGAGCGGGCGGTGGCGGACGCATTGGGCGCTGACGTGGACGTGACCTGTTCGCACGAGATCTCGCCGGAGTTCCGCGAGTACGAGCGCACGTCCACGGCGGTGATCAACGCCTATCTGCGTCCCGTCTGCCGGACCTACCTCCGGCGCCTGGCCACGCTGGCGCCCGAGGTGCTGGTCATGACGTCGGCCGGCGGCCTCGTCCCCGCGGCTGCGGCGGCCGACCGCCCCGCGGCCCTGCTGCTCTCCGGTCCCGCGGCCGGTGTCCTCGCAGGCGCGGCCGCCGCGGTGGCGGCGGGGTTCCCCGATGCCGTCACCTTCGACATGGGCGGCACGAGCACCGACGTGTGTCTCGTCGTCGACGGCCGGCCCGAGCCCGCGGCCCAGCGCACGGTCGGTGGCCTGCCGGTGCGGCTCCCGTCGCTCGACGTGCACACCATCGGTGCGGGAGGTGGCTCCATCGCGCGGATCGACGCCGGGGGCGCCCTCGCCGTCGGCCCTCGCAGCGCAGGCGCCGAGCCCGGGCCGGCCTGCTACGGCCGCGGAGGCACCGAGCCGACGGTGACCGACGCCGATCTCGTCGCCGGCCGCATCCCCGCCGACGCCGCGTTTCCGGGCCTCGACCGCCTCGACCGGTCCGCGGCCGAGGAAGCGCTGGCCCGGGCTGGGGTGGGCGCGCACGGGGTCATCACCGTCGTCGACGCCGCCATGGTGCAGGCCGTTCGCCGCGTGTCGGTCGAGCGCGGCGCCGACCCACGCGACCTGGCGCTTGTCGCGTTCGGAGGCGCAGGCCCGCTGCATGCGTGCGCCATCGCCGAGGAGCTCGAGATGCCCGTCGTCATCGTCCCGCCCCGAGCGGGGGTGCTCTCCGCCGCCGGCTTGGTGGGGGCACCGACCCAGACCGACCTGGTGCGCTCGTGGCCCGACCCGCTCGACCACGGCGGCGTCGACCCGGCCCTCGCCGCGCTCACGGAAGAGGCGGGTGGCGCGGCCGAGGTGGTCACGTCGGTGGACTGCCGGTACGCAGGTCAGAGCCACGAGCTGACGGTCGCGGCGGTTGACGACTTCCCCGCCGAGCACCAGCGACGCAACGGCTACGCCCGACCCGGGGCGCCCGTCGAGGTCGTGGCCCTGCGTGTGTCAGCGCGCACACCGTCGCCGACGCCGGTCGAGGCGCTGCCCGTGCCCGACGGCCGCTCGGCCGCGGTGGGCCCGGCGGTGCTGGCCGAGCCCGACTGCACGGTGTGGGTGCCCGAGGGCTGGACGGCCGAAGTGGGAGGAGGGGGGTCATGGATCCTGCAGCGCTCCAGGTCCTGATCTCCAAGCTCACCGGCGTGGCCGAGGAGATGGGGGCGGTGCTGCGCCGCGCCGCCTTCTCGCCCAACATCAAAGAGCGCGCCGACTGCTCGGCCGCACTCTTCACCGCCGACGGTGAGCTGCTGGTGCAGGCCGAACACATCCCGGTGCACCTCGGGTCCATGCCGGCGTCGGTGCGCGCTGCCATCGACGCCTTTGGGCTCGACGGGGTGGCAGCAGGGGAGCAGGTCATCCTCAACGACCCGTTCGCAGGCGGGACCCACCTCAACGACATCACCCTCGTCGCCCCGTGCCACGTCGACGGCCGCCTTGTCGGCTGGGCCGCCAACCGAGCTCACCACGCCGACGTGGGCGGCATGGCGCCAGGGTCCATCCCGCCCGACGCGGTCGAGATCCAGCAGGAGGGGCTGCGCATCCCGCCCGTCAAGCTCACCGACGACATCGTCGCCGTGCTCCTCGCCGCGTCGCGCACGCCGGAGGAGCGCCGTGGTGACCTCGACGCCCAGATGGGTGCCAACGTCGTCGGTGTGCAGCGGCTGGCCGGGTTGGTGGGCGAGCCCTTCGCCGAGATCGTCGACTACGGCGAGCGCCGCATGCGCGCCGCCCTGGGCGCCCTGCCCGACGGGACCTACCGCTTCGACGACATCCTCGACTCCACCGGCCCGCGTGAGGAACAGCAACGCCCGGCGCGCATCGCGCTCGCGCTCACCATCGACGGAGAGAGCGCCCGCTTCGACTTCACCGGCACCGATGAACAGCGGCGCGGGAACGTGAACGCGGTGGAGGCGGTCACCGTCAGCGCCGTCGCCTTCGCTCTGCGATCGGCGACCGACCCGACCATCCCGGCCAACGGCGGCGCCCTCCGGCCCGTCGAGGTGGTCGCGCCACCCGGCACGATCGTCGCCGCGGTAGCGCCGGCCGCGGTGGGCGCGGGCAACGTCGAGGTGAGCCAGCGCGTCGCCGACGTCTGCCTGGGTGCCCTCGCCCAAGCCGCACCCGAGCGAGTGGGCGCCGCGTCGCAGGGCACGATGAACAATCTCATGCTCGGTGGGCCGGGCTGGGTCTACTACGAGACCATCGCCGGCGGTCAGGGCGGCCGCCCCGGGCAGTCGGGCATGAGCGGCGTGCACACCGCGATGACCAACACCCTCAACACCCCCATCGAGGCGCTCGAGCGGGCCTTCCCCCTCAAGGTCCGCCGCTACCGGCTGCGTCGCGACAGCGGCGGTGCGGGCGAGTACCCCGGGGGCGACGGCATCGAGCGTGACCTCGAGGTCCTGGAGGACTGCACGGCCAGCTTGATCACCGAGCGCCGTACGAGCCGTCCCTGGGGCCTGGTGGGCGGCGAGCCCGGCGCGCCGGGCGAGAACTGGCTGCTGCCGGGCGGAGACGAGGCACGGGCCGAGCGTCTTCTCGACAAGTGCACCGTGGAGCTGCGCGCCGGCGACGTGCTGCGGATGCTGACGCCGGGTGGTGGAGGGTGGGGGAACGCCACGTAGCTGAGCGGACTGAGGTCACCCCGGGTCCACGCGCCCGCCCCGGCGCCCCGCCCCACAACGGTACGTGAGGGACACTGACTGCGATGAGTGAAGCCCCGTGGGCGCTAGGACGCCGCGTCATAGTCACTGGGCTGGCCGGGTCCGGGAAGAGCACGTTCTCGCTCGCGCTCGCTGCCAAGACGGGCTTGCCGGTCATTCATCTCGACCTCCACTTCTGGAAGCCCGGCTGGGTCGCACCGTCGGAGACCGAGTGGCGCGAGAAGCAATGTGGCGTGCTCGCCGGCGACGCGTGGATCGCCGACGGCAACTACCACGAGACGCTCGACCTCCGGCTCGAACGCGCGGACACCGTGGTGTTTCTCGAGTTGCCCTGGTGGCTCTGCTCCGGACGTGCGTTCCTGCGCGGCTTCCGAATGCCGGGCGAGTTGCCCGAAGGGTGCGACTACTCGGCCTGGCTGCGGTTGCGAGACGAGTGGCGTTTGGCCGTCCGCATCTGGCGGAAACGCCGCTCAGAACCGGAGCGCGAACACGAGATCATTTCGCAGCACGGGCAGCATGTGGCCCTCCACGTGCTGAAATCCAAGCGGGCGGTCAGGGAGTTCCTCGACGGTCTGGGCGCCGACCACCTGGTAGACGACGACGGTTGATGACCTGCGCGCTCTCCCGTGGGCGGCCGACGGCGAACCCGCGGATCCGGCGGCGACCCGCACATCGAGCGCTATCGGCTCCTCGCCAGCGGGCTGAACGCCGTGATTCCGGCCGAATTTGCCGTCGTCCCAATCGGCAGCCTCGTAACGTCGTGCGCGCCTGACGCACGTTGCGCGTGTTGTCTGTTACTGCGCAGGGGGAGGCCACACGACGATGCAAGCAGCGGAGGGGCGACGTGCGCGCGTCGCGGCGATGTCGACCGCATCAGCGCTCGGCCTGGCCGTCGACGACGCGGTCGTTCTCAGCGACTCCAATCGGCTTGTCGTCCGCCTGATGCCATGCGACGTCGTCGCCCGGATCGCGCCGATTGGCTATCGAGTCTTCTCGGCGGCGGTGGGCGCAGAGCGAGAACTTGAAGTCGTTCACCGGCTCGCGGAGACCGACGGCCCGGTGGCTGTTGTGGAACCTCGAGTCGGGCCACGCGTCTTCGTGCGAGACGGCTTCGAGATCGCCATGTTGACCTACTTCGAACCTGTGCAGTCTCGAGAGGTTTCGCCGAAGGACTATGCGCACGCGCTCGAGCGTCTGCATGAAGTCATGCGG
>JBEEFQ010000076.1:0-11420 GCA_041166245.1 Actinomycetota bacterium
TGGTGCATGTCGATGGCGAACCAGGTGATGCCCTGGTGCTTGGGCGCGTCGGGGTTGGTGCGGGCCAGCAGCATGCCGAGATCGGCGATCTGGCCGCCCGACGTCCACACCTTCTGGCCGTTGACGATGTACTCGTCGCCATCCCGGATCGCCTTGGCCGTCAGGCCGGCCAGGTCCGAGCCCGCGCCCGGCTCGCTGAACAGTTGGCACCACGCCTTCTGCCCGGTGACGATGTCGCGCACGTACAGGTCGATCTGATCCTGGGTGCCGTAGTCGGCGATGGTCGGCGCCGCGAGCAGCAGGCCCAGGCCGGCGGGCGGGCCGAGTGCGCCGAACGAGCCGATCTCCTGGAGGACCTTGACCGCGTCGCTGCGGGAGATGCCCTTGCCGTAGGCGTTGGTGGGGAGCGTGGGCGCGGCCCAGCCCTCGAGGCCCAGGCGCTCCCACCACTCGGCCACGGTCAGCTCGGGATCCCAGTTCTCCTCGAGCCACGTACGCAGCTCGTCGATGACGTCGCCCGCTCCCTTGGTCGGCTGATCTGCGACGGTGGTCATGGTGGGTGTCCTTCCTGCGTTGCTGTTCACAAGGCGTATGCCTGCGGGATCGTGCGATGGTACGGGGAGCGGGCATCTGTCGGCGAAATGACGGACGGGAGACGGCATGGCACTGCGGGTGATCCAGTGGGCGACCGGCGGCGTGGGGCGGGCCGGGATCGGCGGCATCGTCGCCCATCCCGATCTCGAGCTGGCCGGCGTCTGGGTGCACAGCGCCGACAAGGCGGGACGCGACGCGGGCGAGCTGGCCGGCATCGACCCCGTCGGCGTGACCGCGACGACCGACGTGGACGCGCTGCTGGCCACCGAAGCCGACTGCGTCCTCTACTCGCCGATCATGGCCGACGACGCCGTCGTGGCCCGCATCCTCGCGTCCGGCAAGAACGTGGTCACGCCCCTCAACTGGTTCTATCCCGGCCGGCGCGCGGCTGCTCTCGAGGCCGCCTGCAGCGAGGGTCGCACCACGTTGCACGGCACGGGCATCCACCCTGGCGGCATCACCGAGCGCTTCCCGCTGATGGTCTCCGCTCTCTCGCAGCGCATCACCCATGTGCGAGCCGAAGAGTTCTCCGACATCCGCACGTACGGCGCGCCTGACGTGGTCCGCGACATCATGCTCTTCGGCAAGACCCCCGAGGAGGCGGCCACCAGTCCCATGGTGCAATTCATGGGTGGCGGCTTCCGCCAGTCCATCGACATGGTGGCCGACACACTCGGCTTCCGCGCCGACCCGCGCATCCGCACCGGTCACGAGGTCGCCCTCGCCACCGCGCCCATCGACTCGCCCATCGGCGTGATCGAGCCCGGCCTGGTCGCGGCCCAGCGCTTCACGTGGGAGGCCACCGTCGACGACGAACCTGTCATCACGGTGCGGACCAACTGGTTCATGGGTCAGGACGACCTCGACCCGGCATGGAGCTTCGGTCCGAAGGGCGAGCGTTTCGAGGTCGAGGTGACAGGCGATCCGTCGAGCCTGGTCACGTTCCACGGCTGGCATCCCGTCTCCATCGAGGCGGGCCTGGCCCGCAACCCCGGCATCGTCGCCACCGCCACGCATTGCGTCAGCGCCATCCCCTACGTGGTCGCCGCGCCTCCCGGCATCCGCACCTACCTCGACCTCCCGCTGATCGCAGGCCGCGCCGCGCCGGAGCTGCGGTAGGTGGCCACCGACCTCATGCCCGCCGTGTTCATCGGACACGGCAACCCGATGAACGCCCTCGAGCACAATCGATACACCGAGGCGTGGCGCGCTTTCGGCGAGACGATCCGTCGCCCGCTCGCTGTGGTCGCCGTCTCCGCCCACTGGTACATCAACGCGACAGCGGTCACCGCCATGGCCCGCCCCCGCACCATCCACGACTTCTACGGGTTCCCACGGGCGCTCTTCGATGTGCAGTATCCGGCGCCGGGGTCCGCGGCGGTGGCCCGGCAGGTGACCCAGGCCGTGGACCCCGTATGGGTCGGCCTCGACCACGACAGCTGGGGCATCGACCACGGCACGTGGTCGGTGCTCTGTCACATGTTTCCGAAGGCCGACATTCCCGTGGTGCAACTGGCGATCAACGCGCAGCAGCCGGCCGAGTACCACCTCGACCTGGGCGCCCGGCTCGCTCCACTCCGCGCGCAAGGCGTGCTCGTCGTCGCCAGCGGCAACGTCGTGCACAACCTGCGTCGTGTCGACCCGGCCATGGGCAACCGCGGCACCCCGCAGACCCTGCGCTTCGACGAGGAGGCGCGCCGCATCATGACCGACCATCCTCCCGGTGCCCTCGATCTGTTGCGCCATCCCGACTTCGCCTACGCGGTCCCGACGCCCGATCACTTCCTCCCGCTGCTCTACCTGGCAGGCCTGGCCGGCGCGGCGGGCGAACCGTGCCGCACGTTGGTGGACGGCTACGTGTGGGGCTCGCTGTCGATGATCTCCTACACGCTCGGCTTCGACGTGGACGCGGCGCCGCACGCGAGCAACGACCAACCCGACGCCGGTCTCCCCGACGCCCCGCCGGAGGACACCAACATCTAGGGCCCGTCACCGAGGAGCCGGTCGAGCACGTGGGGCTCGCCGGCCCACGCCTCGACCAGCATGTCCCGAGGGATGCGACGCGCTGCGTAGCGGAGTACGAGGGCGACGACCACCACGTCGTCGAGAGGCCCGATCACCGGGAGGAACTCGGGGATGAGGTCGACGGGGGAGAGCACCCACAGCCCGGCGAGCACCACGGCCCACTTCACCCGCCGGGGCACCCGCGGGTCGCGCCGCAATCGGCGGGTGGTAGTGACGCACGCGGGCAGGAACCCGGCGAGGTCCCGCAACAGACCAGGCGGGAGGCGGCGGGCGAGGATCACGAGCACCGCCCAGGAGGCCAGGAGCAGCACCACGCTTCCGAGAGCGAGTCCGAGCCATCTCATCTCTTTGTTGCAATGTAGCAGGACATTGATACAATGATCCTCATGATGCTGCGCCTGGTGTTCCCGGCCATCGTCGTCGCCTTCGTGCTCAACCGGGCGTACACGGACGTCGACGGTCGGTTTGTCGAGGAGTGGGCCCGGGCCCACGGGCTCGTGCTCTCACCCCGCAACCGCTCCATGGTGCATTGGTACCTGCGCACGGCGCGCATCCTGCGGGCGTGGGGCGTCCTCGCCGGGCTGCTCCTTCCTGCCCTGATCGACGCCGCCTTCGGGTGGCGGGCCCTTCAGCAGTCACAGCCCTTCCTCGCCTTCGCCGGCTATCTGGTGGGGGCCCTTTACGCCGAGGTGGCGCTGGTTCGTCCCGCCGATGGAGAACGTCGGGTTGCCGCCTTGGTGCCGCGCGAGATCGACGACTACCTGCCCCGCCGCCTCGTCGTCGCCCAGCAGGCAGTCGCGGCGGCCGCGGTCGTCGGCGCAGCCATCCTTCTCCTCGTCGGATTCGACCAGGGGTTGGGGGGCAGTCCGCCGTCTCGCGCAAGCGTCGTACTCGTCGCGCTCGTCGCGGCTGTGCTCGGGCTCACGCTCGAGCGCATCGAACGCTGGGTCGTGCAGCGCCCGCAACCCTTCACGGACGCCGAGCTCGTGGCTGCCGACGACGCCATCCGCTCGCAGTCCGTGCATTCCGTCGCGGGCAGCGGGCTGGCCATGCTCCTGTTGCTGCTCGGCGGCGTGCTGTTCGGCTTCGCCGTCACAGACGTGCCGGTCCTGCGCTGGACGATGTGGCTGCCGGGCCTTGTGTGCTTCCTCGGCTCGATCCAGGTCTGCCTCTATTACGGACACCGGGCGTGGCGAGTGCGCCGGTCGCTGCCCAAGGCCGCGCCGGCGTGATCCTCGAGGTCGACTCGCGCTCGGCCGTCCCGCCGTACGAGCAGCTGCGCCAGCAGGTGACGGCCCTGATCCGCGCCGGCGTGCTGCGGCCCGGTGCTCGCATGCCCGCCATCAGACAGCTGGCCAACGACCTCGGGCTGGCCGGCGGCACAGTGGCGCGCGCCTACCGCGAGCTCGAGAGCGACGGCTTGGTCACGACCCACGGTCGCCACGGCACCGTGGTTGCGGCGGCCACCGACGAGCGTGAGCCCACGCCCGCTCCGTTGTTGCGGTCGGCGCGACGGTTCGCGTCCGAGGCCCGCAAGGCGGGCGCCGGGCTCGACGACGCCGTAGCGGCGCTGCGGGCCGCGTTTGCCTCGGAGGGGGAGCGATGACCGATGCCACCACTGCAACCGAGGCGGTGTTCGTGCCGCGCGGCAGACCGGTTGCCCGGTTTGTCGTGTCGATCGCGCTGCTCAGTGCCGTCCTGGTCGTCGTGTGGGCGACCGGGCTCTTCAACCCGCGCCTGACGGTCGGGTTCGAGCGATGGGAGCGCGCCGCGGTCGGGGACGCCACGATCGTCGTGCGCAATGAGAGCCCGGCGGCGGCGCGGGTGAGGGTTGTCGATGTGTCCGACCCGTTCGTGCGTCTGACCCGGCCCGTCGCCGAAGTACGAGTCGGCGGCGGGCGGGAGGCGCGGGTGACGATCTTCTACACGGTCGATTGCGCGGGCTACGCGCGAGCGACTCGCACGGCGCGAGGGGCGACTACGCCCGAGCTGCGCCCCGTCCTGCGGGTGCGCGGGCCACTGGGGCCCAGCCACCGGTTCCTCTTGCCGCCGAGCGAGGTCGTCTCGCTCGAGGGGGCATGCCCCGGCTCCTAGGAGCGGGCTTCGCCTGTCGCGATGTCGTAGATGCGGTGGGCGGGCGAGATCGTGACCTGGGGCTCGCCCTGCATCCCGATCTTGTCCGTGCCCGGGTTGAGGCGGGTCTCGACGAAGGCCTGGAACTGGTCGGGCGTCTCCCACACGTCGAGGACGCGCAGGGCGCCGTCCTCGAACCACGCCACGTGGAAGATGCCGCCGGGCGGGGCATCGGTCTCCCACTGGACGAGGTCGCGCGTCTCGTCGTACTGCTGCGGCGTCACGCCGTCCCATTTCATGTTCATCACTACGGGCATGGCTCCCCCTCGGGTGGATGTCGCCCGTCATTCGTCTGCCGAAGCCGAGCGGATCACCCCGCTCATGTCGCCATACCAGGCGAGCAAGAGAGCGACGGCGGCACCGATCATGACGACGACCGTGATCGACGTGTGGTCAGCGACGGGACCGGCAGCGAGGGTGCCGATCGGGACGGTACCGCCGAAGCCCATGATCCACAGCGCCATGACCCTGCCCCGCACGTGGTCCTCGAGGTGCTGCTGCAGGATGGTCGACAGCGACGTCACGACCGAGAAGTAGGCGAATCCCAATGCGATGGCGACCGGGTAGGCGAGGGCCGGCGTGCGCACCAGGCCAAAGACGGTGAGCAGGACGGCGAAGGCGAGCAGGCCGCCCCGCACGATGCGGGCCTTCGACCGGTGGGCGAGCACGGTGCCGATGGAGACAGCACCGAGGGCGGCCCCGGAGCCGAAGCCGGCATAGAGCAGGCCGTACGACAGGCTGCGCACCTCCATTCCGAGGTTGTCGGCGGCGAGCACCGGCATCAGCCCGATGAAGGTGAGGCAGAAGAACGACATGGTGGCGATGACGGTGAGGGCGCGGCGGATGAGGGCGTCGTGCCAGGCGATGCGGAACCCCGACAGCAGCTGGGCCACGCCCTTCTCGTCGGACGCGTGTCGGACTCGTTGCGGGAAGCGCACTGCGACGATCGACGCGACCGCGAACAGGTACGTCGCGGCATTGACCGCGAACACCGCGGCCGCTCCGAACACCGGGTAGAGCACGCCCCCGATGGCGGGACCGATCACGCGGGACGCGTTCATCTGGAACGACTGCAATGAGACGGCGCCGGCCAGGTCGGCGCGGGGCACGAGCATCGGCAGCGACGCGCCGAGGGCCGGGCCCGTGAAGGCGTTGCCCGCCCCGATGATCAGCACGATGACCACCAGCAGGGTGTGATCGGGCTTCCCGCCGCGGGTCAGCCACGCCAGCAGCAGCGAGAACAGGAGCTGCTGCAGGAGCATGCCGATGAGCAGCTTGCGCCGGTCGACCTTGTCCGCGAGCACGCCGGCCGGCGTGGCCAGAAAGAGGAGCGGGCCGAGCTGGGCGAACTGCAGGAGGCTCACGTACGCGGCCGAGTGGGTCAGGCGGTACCCGAAGGCGGACAGCACCACGTTCTGCATCCACGTGCCGACGTTCGACCCCAGGGTGCCGCTCCACACCACACGGAAGTCGCGGTGGCGCAGCGCCGCCCGTGCCGTTCCCCGGACGAGCGCGACGTCACCGTCGAGGAGGGCGTCGGTGCCCTCCTCGTCGTGGTCGCTGTCTTCCTGACTTCTGGACACTGACCCGCAATATGACAGGTGAGTGTCCAGAAGTCGGAAGTGGGGGCGCCGGCGTGGTGCAGTTCGAGCTCTTCCAGCCCGCCCCCGGCTACGGCTGAGCCCGGTTTCTGGTGCACTGACGGTCGACTATGGCCACCAGTGCACCAGAAACCCCGTCAGTCGGGGAAGGTGACGCCGAGCTCGGCGGCCTTGGCTGCGACGGCCTCGGGAAAGATGTTCTTCAGCAGGTAGACGTCGCGGGCCATGTTGTAGTCAGGGGCGAGGGCCTTGGCGTAGCGCTCGAAGTAGAGGAGCTGCTTGGTGATGAGCACGAGCTCGCGCGGCGCGGTGGCGCCGAACTGGTTGGCCAGGTCGAGGTTCTGCTTCATGAGCTCGCCCAGGCTGACCTCGCCGATGGACTGGTCGAGCAGGGGGTCCATCACCAACTTCACCTGTGCGGCAACGACTTCATCGGGTCCGATGTCGGTGGGGATGACACCGACGTTCTTCCAGTTGCGCACGATACGGGTGTAGTCCCCATCGATCATCGCCGTGTACTGCATGTCCTTGAGGATCTGCTTCCACTCATCGGTGAGCTCGCCCATGATCCCGAAGTCGAGGTAGGTCGAGCGGCCGTCGTCGAGCACCCAGAGGTTGCCGGCGTGCACGTCGCCGTGGAACGGGCCGTGGATCATGGCCGCCTCGAACCAGACCTTCACCCCTCGCCGCAGCGTGAGCTCACCGTCGATGCCCTGCTCCGCGAGCGCCGCGAACTCGTCCATGGGCGTGCCTGTCATGCGCTCCATGCAGATGAGGTGAGGCCCGCAGTAGTCCCAGTACACCTCCGGAGCGGTGATCCATTTGTTGTCGCCGAAGGCGCCGATCTTGTCGCGGAAGCGCGTCTGGCGGTGCGCCTCGAGGACGAAGTTGAGCTCCTCGTTGGTGACCTGGTGCAGGTCCTCGACGACGGCCACCGAGTTCAGCTGGCGGCCGATCTTGGTCTTGGCCGTGATGCGGGCGAAGCCGTACATGATGCGCAGGTCGGTGTTCATGCGCTCGGCGATGTTGGGGCGCTGCAGCTTGATGACCGCCGATCGCCCGTCGGGCAATGTGCACGCGTGCACCTGGGCGATGGACGCGGCCGACAGGGGCCGGTCGTCGAACGCGGCGAAGAGCTGGGACGGCGATCGTCCGAGGTCCTCCTCGATCTGGCGGCGGACGTCGTCGGGCGCGAAGGGAGGCACCTCGTCGAGGCAGCGCAGGCACGCGTCGGCGAGCGGCGCGGGGAAGACACCCGGCGACGACGCGATCATCTGGCCGAGCTTCACGAACGTGGGGCCGAGCACCTCGAACCCGTCGACCAGGCCGTTCGATGCAGCCGAGGCCCAAGACGATCCTCGCCGGCGCACGAGCCGGGAAGCGAGCGCCTTCGCCACCGTGAGCACCACCACCAGGGCGATGGTGACCATGCGGGCCAGCTCGGACGGGCCGAACCGGTCGAGGCGGGGCGCGTCGATGCGGAGGGCATCGGCCGGCGGTCCGTCGGCGAGCGGCCCCCGGAAATGGGCGACGACACCGGTGGCGCCGAACGTGTCGGCGGTGGGTTCGAGCACGCTCTCGTCGGCCATATGACGACTATGGCACCTACCCGCCGCGACCGCCCCGCAGCAGAATCGACCCCAGCAGCGCGCCGCCGGCCAGGCCGCCGAGGTGGCCGCCAATGGAGATCCCCGGCACGAGGAACGTGAAGAGAAGGTTCACCACCAGCAGGGAGCCGATGCCCGACTGCCACACGCTCGCTCCTCGCTGACGCATACCGACGGCGAGGGCGCCGAGGAGGCCATAGACGGCGCCCGACGCGCCGACCGTGAACACGTTCGGCGAGAGCAGCAACGCGCCGAACGATCCCGTCAGCAGGGCGGTGAAGTAGATGGCGGTGAAACGCACCCGGCCGAGGGCCGACTCGAGGACCTCACCGAGCCGGTACAGGAGCAGCATGTTGAGAGCGAGGTGGAGCAGCCCGGCGTGCACGAACCCAGACGTCACCACCCGGTACCACTGGCCGGCGTCGACGGCGGGACCGAACAGCGCCAGCCGGTTGGTGAGGTCGGGCACTCCCGTCGTCAGCGCGAACACGGCCACGTTGATTGCGAGGAGCACCTTGGTGACGAGGGGCCCGGCGGTGGCGTTCCACCGCTTGGCCCGCACGGCCACCGGCGGCCGAGCCGCCTTGATGCACTCCCAGCACTGGGAGCCGACCGCCGCCTGCTTGAGGCACTCCGGGCACGCGGGCCGCCCGCACCGCGTGCACGAGCGGCCCGTCTCGCGGTCGTGATGGTGGAAGCAGGTCGCGGTCTCGGTGGGCATCGCTCCACCAGGATCGCGGCTCGGCGCGCTCTACCGGGCGCGCACCGCCGCTATTTCCTGGTGGCCCGCCTGCGGGGCTTGGGCTTCGTCTTGGTGCCCGTGCCGGAGCGGGCGATGGCCGACTCGTCGGTGCCGAGGTAGGACTCGATCACCTTGGGATGCTCGAGCACCTCGGTGGGCGTGCCTTCCGCGATGACGGCGCCGAGCTCGAGGGCGACCATGCGGTCGCAGATCGTGCTCAGTAGCGGCATGTCGTGCTCGATGACGAGGATGGAGCAACCGGTGCGGTCGCGCACCCGCATGAGCAGCGGGCCGAGCGCCTCGGTCTCGCGCTGGGCCACACCACCGGAAGGCTCGTCGAGCATCAGCACCGAAGGCTGCTGGGCCATCACGCAGGCCAGGTCGACGATGCGCCGGGTGCCGGTGGACAGCTCGCCCGTGAGCTTCTCGTGGAACGCGCTGAGACCCATCATCTCGACGAGCTCCTCGGCCCGATCAGTGACCGCCAGCTCTGACTCGTAGGAGGCGGGCAGCTGCAGCGCGGCGGCCAGCATGTCCTTGGACTCGAGGTGGCGCTCGAGGGCGACGGAGATGGTCTCGGCGACGGTGAGGGTGGGGTAGAGCAAGGCGTCCTGGAACGAGCGACCCAGCCCGAGGACGGCCCGGTCGTGGGGCGCCAGCTCGCTGACGTCGTTGCCCAGGAGCTCGATGCGACCGCCGTCGATGGGCAGGAAGCCCGAGACGCAATCCATGAGCGTGGTCTTGCCCGCGCCGTTGTGGCCGATGAGCCCGAGGATCTCGCCGTCGCGCAGCTGCAGGTCGACCTCGTCGACCGCGGTGATGCCGCCGAACCGCTTGGAGAGCTCGATGGTCTCCAGCAGCACCTTGCGCTCACCCTTCATGGCGGCGGACCCGTTGCCCGACGCCTTTGCCTTGGCCTTGACCTTGGCCGGCGCGCTGTCGCCGTCGGCTGCGCCCGCGCCCGCGATGAACACGGAACGGAGGATGTCGGGCCGGTCGAGCAGGTCGGCGGTGGCACCCTCGAAGCGCACCTCGCCCTTCTCCATGAAGACGGCCCGCTGGGCCAGCTGCAGGGCCACGTTGATCGACTGCTCGACGATCACGATGGTCGTGCCCCGACGGTGGATCTCACGCACGACCTCGAGGAGCTGTCCGACGATCGTCGGCGCCAGCCCGAGTGACAGCTCGTCGATCATCAGTAGCTGGGGCTTGGTCATCAGCGCGCCGCCCAGCGCCAGCATCTGCTGCTCACCACCGGACAGGTCTCCGGCCATCTGGTCCTGGCGCTGGTGCAGGATCGGGAAGAGCTCGAAGACCTCCTTGCGGGTCTTCTCCATCTCCTCGGCGTCGCGGCGGATGAGCCATGCGAACAGGCGCAGGTTCTCGGCGACGCTCAGCGTCGGGAACACGCCCTTGCCACCGGGCATCAGCGCGATGCCCCGGTGGGTGGTGACGTCGGCCGGGAGGTTGGTGACGTCCTCGCCCGCGAAGGTGACGGTGCCGCGCTTGGGCTTCACCAGCCCGCAGATGCCCTTGAGCAAAGTCGACTTGCCGGCGCCGTTGGTGCCGAGCAGGGCGACGATCTCGCCTTGGGCGACATCGAAATTGACACCGAAGAGGATCTGCACCGGCCCGTAGGCCATGTCGACGCCCCGACAGGAGAGCAGGGGCTCGTTCTCGCTCACCGGCCCGCTCCGAGCAGATCGTCGGCTTCCTGGGCTGCTTCCTCGCTGACCTCGTCGCTGAGGGCACTCTCGAGCAGCGCCGCTTCCTTGGGCGCGTGGTCCTCGAGGCCCTCATCGCCCTCGTCGGTGCGCTTGTCGGCCACCAGGGTGGGGACCAGGATGTCGTGGCGGTTGGCCACCCAGCGCAGGTACCGATCACGCAGGTTGAGCAGCAACTGCCCGAACCCGCCCGGGAGGGCGTAGAGCACGACCAGCAGACCGGTGCCGGTGATCAGGAGGCGCAGGTCGCCCAGGGCGGTGATGGTCTCGAGCCATCGGAAGATGAGCACGCCGAGGATGGCGCCGCCCAACGAACCGAGGCCGCCGATGACGGCGGTGCAGAACACCGTGAGGCTGTCGACCGGGCTGTAGGTGTTCTGGCCCAGCGCGTGGAGGCAGAGCACGTGGAGCCCGCCGGCGATGCCGGCAATGACCCCCGACAGGATGAAGGCCGAGAGCTTGACGTTGGTCGTCGGCACGGCCGCAGCGTCGGCTGCGCGCTGGTTGTCGCGCGCGCCGATGACGACCCGTCCTGCCCTCGCTTTTCGCACCCCCATGGCCGCCAGCACGGACAGCCCGAGGAAGGCGAGGCAGAAGAGGTACATGGCGTAGTTCGACTCGAGGTCGAAGCGCTCCCAGAGGAAGGGGCGCACCACGTTGTTCGGCAGGAGCGAGCCGAACTGGTCGGGGTTGAAGAAGAAGCTGTTGAGGGCGACGGCGAAGGCGAGCGTGGTGACGGCGAGGAACAGACCGGAGATGCGAAGCGCGGGGAGGCCGACGATGAGCGCGACGGCCGCGCCCGCCAGCCCCGCAAGCAGTAGAGCAAGGAACAGGTCGAGCTCGGTCTTGGCCACCAGGTTCCCGGCCACGATCGCGCCCACGCCGACGATGCCGAACTGGCCGAGGCTGATGTTCCCACCCCACCCGGTGAGCACCACGAGCGAGACGCCCACCATGGCCCAGATGATGGCGAAGGCGGCCGTCAGCTGGGTGC
>JBEEFQ010000077.1:0-7444 GCA_041166245.1 Actinomycetota bacterium
TTCGTCAAGAACGAGATCTCCACGTTCTGTTACGGCCAGGCCGCGTCGGCCGCGGCCGTGCTCCTCGCCGCGGGCACCAAGGGCAAGCGCTTCGCCCTGCCCCATGCGCGCGTGCTCATCCACCAGCCCTACGGCGGTGCGGCAGGACAGGCCGCTGACATCGAGATCCAGGCCAAGGAGATCCTGCGCATGCGGGACCTCCTCGACGCCATGCTGGCCCATCACACGGGCCAGACCATCGAGAAGGTCAAGAACGACACCGACCGCGACTTCATCATGAGCGCCGAAGAGGCGCGTGTGTACGGCATCGTCGACGAGGTCATCACGACTCGCGAGCTCTCTCAGGTCCCGCAAGCCGCGGGCGTGGCATAAGGAGGCTGGGGGACACAGTGGCCAAGTTCGGAGATGGTGGCGACCTGGTGAAGTGCTCGTTCTGCGGGAAGTCGCAGAAGCAGGTCAAGAAGTTGATCGCCGGCCCCGGCGTCTACATCTGTGACGAGTGCATCGACCTGTGCAACGACATCATCGAAGAGGAGCTGGCCGAGTCCTCCGAGCTGCGCTTCGACGAGCTCCCCAAGCCCCGTGAGATCTACGAGTTCCTGAACGACTACGTCATCGGCCAGGACCACGCCAAGAAGATCCTCTCCGTCGCCGTCTACAACCACTACAAGCGGGTGCAGGCCGGCGCGTACCACGAGGGCGACGTCGAGCTGTCGAAGTCCAACATCCTGCTCATCGGCCCCACGGGCTGCGGCAAGACGTACCTGGCGCAGACGCTGGCCCGCATGCTCAACGTGCCCTTCGCCATCGCGGATGCAACTGCGTTGACGGAAGCGGGCTACGTGGGCGAGGACGTCGAGAACATCCTCCTCAAGCTGATCCAGGCCGCCGACTACGACGTCAAGCGGGCCGAGACCGGCATCATCTACATCGACGAGATCGACAAGATCGCCCGCAAGAGCGAGAACCCGTCGATCACCCGCGACGTGTCGGGCGAGGGCGTGCAGCAGGCCCTGCTCAAGATCCTGGAGGGCACCACCGCCTCGGTGCCGCCCCAGGGGGGCCGCAAGCACCCCCACCAGGAGTTCATCCAGATCGACACGACGAACATCCTGTTCATCTGCGGCGGGGCCTTCGCCGGCATCGAGAAGATCATCGAGAGCCGCATCGGCCGCAAGGGCATCGGCTTCCGGGCCGAGATCCACCGCAGCGGCGAGAAGGACCTGGGCGAGGTGCTCAGGCGCTCGTCCCCCGAGGACCTGCTCAAGTTCGGCCTCATCCCCGAGTTCGTCGGCCGCCTGCCGGTCATCGGCGCCGTCTCCAACCTCGACAAGGAAGCGCTCGTGCGCATCCTCATGGAGCCCAAGAACGCGGTGGTGAAGCAGTACCAGCGCATGTTCGAGCTCGACAACGTGGAGCTCGAGCTCAACGAGGAGGCCCTCGAGGCCGTGGCCGAGCAGGCCCTGCTGCGGGGCACCGGCGCCCGCGGCCTGCGCGCCATCCTCGAAGAGGTGCTGCTCGAGGTCATGTACGACCTGCCGAGCCGCGAGGACATCGGCAAGTGCGTCATCGACCGCTCCGTGGTCCTCGACCGGGTCAACCCCACCCTGGTCCCGCGGGTCGAGGGCGAGAAGCCCGCCCGCCCCCGCCGCGCCGCTTCCTAGCCCCCTCATTCCGAACCGGGCCGTAAATCCAGCCGGATTCCGGCCGGATTTACGGCCGAGTTCGTGAAGGGTGGCTGCGGGGTACGGTTCCCCCATGGCCAAGATGGTGAAGTTCGCGCTCCTGGGCGGCATCGCCGGTGTCGGCATCGCCGTGTACCGGAGCTCCCAGTCGACCACCGACCAGTCCGAGGACGTGGCCGCCGACGCAGCAAAGACGGCCGGGGCCTTTGCGGCCAGCGGTGCCGTGCTCGGGCTGCTCATCGACCGTCGTTCCAAGCGCAAGGCCCGCAAGGCCAGCGCCATCGGCGCGATCAAGGCCGGGAGCTTCGTCGAGGCGGCCCGCATCGCCCGGCCGGCCGTCGAGCACGCTCTGGAGATCGCCCGCGACCGGGCCAAGGAGGCGGCCGAGACCGCGAAGCCCCACCTCGAGCACGCGGCCGACTACGCCCGGGACAAGGCCAGCAGCGCGGCCGACGCGGCCCGTCCCCGCATCGAGGAGACGCGCAAACAGGCCAAGAAGCGGGCCAAGAAGGCACGCAAGGAAGCTCGCAAGCGGGCCGAGCACGTCGGCAAGGAAGCCCGCAAGCGGGCCGAGAGCGCGGCCGACCAGGCCCGCAAGAAGGCCGAGCAGGTGGCCGAGCAGGCCAAGGAGCGCATCGAAGAGCGCCAGCCCATCCTGGTCAAAGTCGCCTAGCCAAACACCTACCCGTACGCTGCGGGCCACGTGCCCGAATCGTTTCGCGTCCTCACCAGCCCCGTCCGCCTGACGGGCGAGCTCCACCTGGCCCACCTCGCCACCCTGGCGTCTGTCGACGCGCTCCTGCGCCGAGCCAGGTCCGAGGGGGCTGAGGTCGCGTGGTCGGCGGCCACCCTCGCCGGCGATCTCGGGAGCCAGGCCATCGTCGAGCGCGAGCTGGCGCGCGAGGGCACGAGCCGGAGCGACCTCGGCCGCGACGCCTTCGTGGAGCGGGTCCGCACCACCGAGGCACAGGCGCGGGACCAGGTGACGGCGGACCTGGCCTCCATCGGGGTCGACGCCGACCTGGGCGCCGACGCCCTCGACACCGAGCCCGCCGTGCGCGCCGCCCGCACTGCGTTCGTGCGCCTGTACGAGGAGGGCCTCCTCACGCGCCAGGAGCGCGTCGTCGCCAGCTGCCCTCGCTGCCGCACGGTGGTCGATCCGGCCGACGCCATCCCTGCGTCTCTCGATGCCGAGATCATCACCCTCAAGCTGGGCCCGCCCGAAGCGACCGGGCCCCAGGTCGCCTTCGAGGTCGAGGTCGACCTCATCGCCCCCGAGCTGCTCGGCGGCGTCGTCGCCGTGGCCGTGCCCGAGGACCACCCCGCCGCGGGCAGCCAGGTCCAGATCCCAGTCGTGTATACCGTCGTGCCCGTCATCACCGAGGCGGGCATCGCCAGGCCCGAGCTCGTCATCCCCTCCCACGACCAGGCCGGCCTGGAGCTGGCCCGCCGCCACGGTCTGCTGCCCGTCGACGTGCTCGACGCCGATGGCGTGGTGCGCACCGAGGGCCCCCTCGAGGGCCTGGCCCGCTTCGCGGCCCGTGCGGCAGCGCGTCAGCTGATCACCGCCCAGGGCGACGTGCTCGTCGTGCGCCCGGGCGCCGAGCCGTCGGCCCGCTGCCGGCGTTGCGGCACGGTGCTCGTGCCCCGCCGGGGCCGCCACTGGTTCCTGCCCATGGCCGACCTGGAGGTCGCTGCCGCCGATGCCGTTCGCGAGGGCGGCGTGGTCTTCGCCCCGCCCGCGGCCCGTGACGAGCTCCTCGCCCGGGCCGGTCTCGGTGGCGACTGGTGCCTCAGCCACCAGGTGTGGGCGGGTCAGCCCGTCCCGGTGGCCGCGTGCCTCGACTGCGGGCAGCTGGCCGTCAGCGTGGAGGCGTCGGAGTCGTGCGGCAAGTGCATGGGCACGCTCGTGGCCGAGGACGACGTCCTGGACGCCCGCTTCGTCGGCGCGGTCTGGCCCCTCGCCACTGCCGGGTGGCCGGCGTCCGAGGCCGGGCCCGAGGACCTGGCGCCGTCGACCACACTCGTCGTGGGACCGAGCGGCGTGGTCAAGTGGGTGCTGCCCATCGCCGCCCTCGCCGTGCGCCTGACCGGCGCGGTGCCCTTCTGCACCGTGGCCGTGCACCACGTCGTCGCCACCGAGGAGGATCCCGACCCGCGGTTGCCCGTGGACCTGGCCGCGCTGGTGGGCGAGGAGGGCCCCCGCGTGGTGCGCGCTGCCCTGCTCGCCGGCGGCCTCGACCTGGACGCGGCGCGGGAGCTCGTTGCCGCCATCGACTCGCCCCCGCTGGGTGACGCCGACATCGAAGACCTGCTGGTCGCCTACGACGCCGCCTTCGCGGCCGGCGACCCGGGCGACGTCCTCCCCGTGCTCGCCACCACCCTCGCCGCGGGCGTCACCCCCGACGCCGTCGACCGCCTCAAGGCCCTCGCCGCACCCCTGCTCGGCGATTAGTCCTGTGACGTACGAACAGGCGCTGGCCTGGCTCGACCAGCGGGTGAACCGCGAGGCGGTCAGCGCGCCGGACGCCGCCTTCAAGCTCGAGGGGGTGCGCGAGCTGATGAGCGTCATGGCCGATCCACAGCGCCAGTACCCCGTGCTGCACCTCACGGGCACCAACGGCAAGACGTCGACCGCGCGCATCCTCACCGCCCTCCTCGAGGCCAAGGGCCTGTCGGTTGGCACCTTCACCAGCCCGCACCTCGAACGGGTCAACGAGCGCATGACGTGGAACGGCGAGCCCATCTCCGACGGCGCCTTCGCCGAGGTGGTCACGGCGCTGGCCGAGCTGGAACCGTTGCTCCACCACGACCCCACGTGGTTCGAGCTCGTCACAGCGGCCGCGCTCCGTTGGTTCAGCGACATCGCGGTGGACGCCGCCGTGATCGAGGTCGGGCTCGGTGGCCGCTACGACGCGACCAACGTGGCCGACGGGCAGGTCGCAGTGGTGACCAACGTGGGCACCGACCACGTCGAGTTCATCGGTCCCACGCGGGAGGACATCGCCCACGAGAAGGCAGGCATCGTCAAGCCCGGGAGCACGCTGGTGCTCGGGGAGACCGACCCCGCCATCGTCCCCATCTTCCAACGGGCCGGCGCCGCGGCGGTGTGGACGCGCGACGTCGACTTCGCGTGCAGTCAGAACGCTGTCGCGCACGGCGGTCGCCTGCTCGGCCTGCGCACGCCGGGCGCGCAGTACGACGACGTGTACCTGCCGCTGCACGGCGCCCACCAGGGGGACAACGCCGCCGTCGCCCTGGCCGCAGCCGAGGCGTTCTTCGGCGAGGCGCTCGCCGCCGACGTCGTCGCCGAGGCCTTGGCCAGCGTGGTCTCGCCCGGGCGCATGGAGATCGTCGGCCGCCGCCCCCTCGTCATCCTCGACGGCGCCCACAACCTGGCCGGCGCCCAAGCCGCCGCCGCCACCCTCGACGAGGAGTTCGCCACCGACGGGGGACGGGTGATCGTCTTCGGCTGCTTCGCGGGCAAGGATCCCGGGGACATGCTGCGCGCCCTGGGTGCGGCAGCCGCCAAGCTCGTCGTCGCCGTCGCTCCGCCCTGGCCCCGTGCCCTTCCGGCATCAGACATCGTGGCTGCCGCCACCGAGCTCGGCGTGCCCGCCGTCGCGGCCGAGACGGTGCCCAATGCCCTGCGCCTCGCTGTCGACGCCGCCACCCCCGCCGACGTCGTGCTGGTCACCGGGAGCCTCTACCTCGTGGGCGCGGCGGCCGCCGAGCTACGCGAGCACGGCATGCCAGCCGCGTCACCCGGTTAGCTTGCGGCGGTGGCGGAACGCTGGCCGGACTTCGTGATCGTCGGGACCATGCGCTCAGGGACCACGTCGCTGTACCGGCACCTGGCCGACCATCCCGAGGTCGATCCGGCGGTGACGAAGGAGATCCGCTACTTCACCAAGCATTTCGAACTCGGCGACGACTGGTACCGGTCCCAGTTCCCGGGCAGAGCGGGCCGCATCACCGGAGAGGCCACTCCGAGCTACATGCACGACCGCAGCGCGGTGGATCGCATGGCGGCTGCGATTCCCGACGCGAAGCTCATCGCCATCCTCCGCCACCCGGCCGAGCGGGCGTGGTCCCACTACCTGATGCGCCGCTCGCTGGGACAGGAGCCCCGGTCCTTCGCTGCCGCGCTGGAGGAGGAACGGAACGCTCCGTCGGGATCGCGCCGCGAGTTCGATGACTACCTCTCTCCCGGCCAGTACGCCGAGCAGCTCGAGCACATCTCCACCCATTACCCGCGCGACCGGTTGCAGGTTCACCTTTTCGATGACCTGGCGCGCGACCCGGCGTCGGTCTACGACGCGACGTGCGAGTTCCTGGGCATCGCGGCCTCGGTCCGTCCCCCCCACCTCGACACCCGCGTCAACGCCCACGCCCAGTATCGATCGGTCGCCCTGCGGCGGCTGGCGAAGCGCGGGCCGCACTGGCTCCGGAACGCGGTGGGCCGGATCAACGCCTCCCATGCGCCGCCCGCGCCGCTCGACCGCGAGCTCCGCGCCGAGCTCATCGAGCATTTCCGTCCCCACAATCAGCGTCTCGCGGCGCGGCTTGGCCGGGATCTGTCGGACTGGGACGTCTGAAGCCTTCCACTAGCTTCGCCGCCCTATGGCTGATCGCACCCTCGTCATCTGCAAGCCCGACGCCGTCGAGCGGGGTCTCGTCGGCGAGATCATCGGCCGCCTCGAGCGCAAGGGCCTCACCCTCGTCGCCGGCGAGCTCCGCGAGATCGACGAGGTCACGGCGGGCCTCCACTACGAGGAGCACCAGGGGAAGGGCTTCTACGGCGACCTGGTGGCCTTCATCACCCGCAGCGCGGCCATGCTGCTCGTGGTCGAGGGCCCGGAGGACACCTGGAAGGTGGTCAGGAACCTCATGGGCACCACCAACCCCAGGGACGCCGCGCCCGGCACCATCCGCGGCGACCTCGCGATCGAGCTCACCGAGAACCTCGTGCACGGCTCGGACGGGCCGGACTCGGCCAAGCGGGAGATTTCCATCTTTTTCCCCGGGCTGGCCTGAAGCGACGCTGTTCCAATAGCCTGTCGG
This sequence comes from Actinomycetota bacterium, assembly GCA_041166245.1. GTDB lineage: Bacteria > Actinomycetota > Acidimicrobiia > Acidimicrobiales > JAFATL01 > JBEEFP01. Next base: position 6,750 of record JBEEFQ010000077.1, read on the forward strand.
GCACCCCATCCCCCTAGGGGGCTCCTTCCGCGTGTCCGACAACTTCCTCTCCTCCTTCCTGGGCCGTGACATGGCCGTCGACCTGGGAACCGCGAACACCCTCGTCTACGTGCGCGGGCGCGGCATCGTGCTCAACGAGCCCTCCGTGGTCGCCGTCAACGTGAAGGACGGCCGCCCCCTCGCGGTGGGCGCCGAGGCCAAGCGCATGATCGGCCGCACGCCCAGCCACATCCAGGCCGTGCGCCCCCTCAAGGACGGCGTCATCGCCAACTTCGAGATCTGCGAGAAGATGCTCCGGTACTTCATTCACCGGGTGCACCAGCGCCGTTTCGCCAAGCCCCGCATGGTGATCTGCGTGCCGTCGGGCATCACCGGGGTCGAGCAGCGTGCGGTGCAGGAGGCAGCCGAATACGCCGGCGCCCGCAAGCCCGCCTACATCATCGAAGAGCCCATGGCCGCCGCCATCGGCGCCGGGCTCCCGGTCCACGAACCCACCGGCAACATGGTCGTGGACATCGGCGGCGGCACCACCGAGGTGGCGGTCATCTCGCTGGGCGGCATCGTCACCAGCCAGTCGATCCGCATCGGCGGCGACGAGCTCGACGAGGCGATCATCCAATACATCAAGAAGGAATACAGCCTCGCCCTCGGCGAACGAACCGCTGAGGAGATCAAGATCGCATTGGGAACGGCCT
>JBEEFQ010000078.1:0-3090 GCA_041166245.1 Actinomycetota bacterium
TTGGCCCACTCGGTGGTGCCGAGCGGGTTGCCCTTGTTCGGGTTCTTGATCAGACCGCCCAGCGGCATGATCAGCATCAGCCCGAGGCCGCCGCCCATGAAGAGCAGCGAGCGGGTGATCAGCTTGCGCCGGGCGAGCCCGCTGTTGTGGTAGCCGCTGACCAGCGTGGCGCCGGCCGTCACGCGGTCGAAGTGCGAGCCCTCGTGCTTGTCCTGCACCGCCGTCTCGTGGGGGAGCAGCTTCTTGGTGAAGAGCACCAGGCCGACGCCGACGAAGGTCATCGCCAGACCCATGAGCAGGCCCAGGAGCGGCGTGAACAGCGCGCTCCAGCCGCCCTCGCTGATCTCCCAGTGCCAGTCGGGGAGGAACCAGCCCGAGCCGACGTAGACGACCACGAACAGGAGGGCGCAGAGCCCGGCGAGGCCGAAGAGCAGACCGACCTGCCGCACCGCCCGCTTCTCCAGCGGTGAGCCGGGCTCGGGACCCGGATCGACGTGCACGATCTCGACGCCGTCGTAGCGCGCGCCGAGGCGGTCGAGGTCCTGGCGGCTCATCGCAGTGAGCTGTTCGGGCGTGTAGTCGTCATCGGGGCCGCCGTAGAGCGGTCCCGGAACATCGGCGCCGCCGGTCGAACCGGGGCGGGTGTCGTGCGTGCTCACGCGTCCTCCTCGCTGGCGCTCGTCGTCAGCCTGCGCAGTGCTGCTCTGTCGTCTCGTGGGCCCGCAAGCTCGCTCACGCCTTGCTCCCCATCCAGAAGACTCCGAACAGCAGGGCGCCCATGCCGACGACCCAGGCCACCAGACCCTCGCTCACCGGGCCGATCCGGCCGATGCCGGCGCCGCCCGGGTCACCCTGCTCCTTGAGCGTCTGCACGTAGTTGACGATCGCCCGCTTCTCCTCGGGGGTCAGCTGGTTGTCCCCGAAGACCGGCATGTTCTCCGGTCCGGTGAGCATCGCGGTGTAGATCTCGAGGTCGTTGGCGTCCTTCAGGCTCGGGGCGGCCTTGCCCGAGGAGAGCGCGCCGCCCTCGCCGACGAAGTTGTGGCAGGACGCGCAGTTGAGCCGGAACAGCTCGCCGCCCTCCGCAAGGTCGCCGTCACGAAGGTCACCCGACGGCAGCGTCGGGCCGCCGCCGTTGGCCTGCACGTAGGCCATGAGCTGGTCGATCTCCTCGTCGGAGAAGACCGCGGGCTTGTCGGGCGCGTCGGCTTCCTGGCGGGCCAGCGGCATGCGGCCGGTGTGTACCTGGAAGTAGACGGCCGCCTCGCCGACACCGATCAGCGACGGGCCCCGGTCGGGCACGCCCTCGAGGTTCTTGCCGTGGCAGGTGATGCAGCTGGTCTCGTAGAGCTCGCGGCCGGCCGCTTCCGCGGCGGACTCCGTCGGCGCGTCGTCGGCGGCCTGCGCCGGCGCGAACACCGAGTAGAGGGCGCCGGTCAGGACCAGGGCGGCGAGCAGCCCCGCGACGTTGGCCAGGCGGCGGCGCTGCTTGGACCGCCGACGGGCACGCGCCCGGGCGACGGGAGCGGCGTCGAGAGGGGCGTCGGACTGCGGGTTCGTGGTGGACACCGGTTCCCTAGCGGATCAGGTAGATCGTGGCGAAGAGCCCGACCCACACGACGTCGACGAAGTGCCAGTAGTAGGAGACCACGATGGCCGAGGTCGCCTGAGCAGGCGTGAAGCGGCCCATGGTGGACCGGATGAGCAGGAAGACGAAGGCGATGAGGCCGCCTATGACGTGCAAGGCGTGGAAGCCCGTCGTCAGGTAGAAGACCGAGCCGTAGGTCGACGACGAGATCGTCGTCGCGTGCTCGGTGACCAGGATGCGGTACTCGTTGGCCTGGCCGAGCACGAAGATCAGGCCCATCACGAACGTGATGGTGAACCATCGCCGGAGCCCGTAGACATTGCCGTTCTCGGCGGCGAACACGCCGAACTGGCAGGTCACCGAGGACAGCACCAGGATGATCGTGAAGACCGTGGCGTAGGGCAGGTCCAGGTGCGTCGGCTCCGGTGGCCACCCCTCGGTGGCCCGGGCTCGCGCGGTGAAGTACATGGCGAACAGGCCGGCGAAGAACATCAGCTCGCTGGAGAGCCAGATGATCGTGCCGACACTGACCATGTTCGGTCTGGTCAGGGAGTGCACCCGTGATGTGTCGAAGGTGCTGCTCGCGACGGGGGCCGTTGTCACGTGGGTCATCATGGCATCGGCAGGGGGCAGTCACGACTGCGGGTGCGATGGGCGTGGCGGCAAAGTGATCAGCTCTTTACCGTCGCCCCCGGCCTACCAGGCAACCGATCTTCCGGGCACTAGGATCCGCGGCGTGAGCGCCGCCAACTCAGCCGTTCCGGCCAGCGTGCTGGTCTACAGCCACCGCCCCGAGGTCCGCGCCGCCGTCCGCACCGCGGTGGGGCGTCGTCCGGCCGCCGACGTGGGCCCCCTGACCTGGATCGAGTGCGAGACAGGGGCCGAGGTCGTCGCCGCTGTCGACGGCGGGGGCATCGACCTGTGCATCCTCGACGGCGAGGCGCAGCCCACCGGTGGCCTGGCCCTGGCCCGCCAGCTCGATCAGGAGGTCGCCGACCGCCCCACTGTGTGCCTCCTCATCGCCCGGCAGGCCGATCGCTGGCTCGCGCACTGGTCGCGCGCCGAGGGCACCCTGCCGCTGCCGGTCGACCCGCTGACCGCTCCCGGCGTGGTCGCCGAGCTGCTGCGCGAGCAGACGCGGCGCCCCGTCGTCCGCCCGTGAGGCTCGGGTGAGTGCCCCGCGGCCGGCTGCCGTCCGTCCGACCTGGTCCGGTCTGCTCAATCGCCTCCTGGCCCGGGAGGACCTCTCGGCCGCCGAAACCGCCTGGGCCATGCGCGAGGTGATGACGGGCGAGGCCACGCCGTCGCAGATCGCGGGCTTCGTCGTGGCGCTGCGCGCCAAGGGTGAGTCGCCCGACGAGGTCGCCGGCCTGGCCTCCAGCATGCTCGAGCAGGCGACGCCGGTGCATCTCCCGCTGGAGAGCGTCGACATCGTCGGCACCGGCGGTGACGGCGCGCACACGGTGAACATCTCGACGATGGCGGCCGTCGTCACCGCGGCT
>JBEEFQ010000079.1:0-18407 GCA_041166245.1 Actinomycetota bacterium
GCTGAACATGAAAAACAGGCCCGCAAGGACATGCACCACATCGATGCGGGGGCGGAACAGGCGCAGCACCGCGACCATGCCGACCCCGCCCATCGTGAGGAGCGCCGCGTGCCAGAGGTGCTGAGCGAGAGCTGCGGATGCGCCGAGGCCGCGAAGGACACCCAGGAACGCAGTCGACCCGGGCCAGAAGTCCTCGCGCACACGGCCCAGATCCCTTGACCCGTCCCAGATGAAGGCCTCACGCAGGAGTCGAGCGCCTGGCGACCAGAACTGCTCGAAGCGGTTGTCGGCGATGTACGACCCCGGGTGATTCGTGAGCACTGCGACGAGCGCGAGCCCGCCGAACAACATGCAGACGGGCCAGAGACGATGCGCGAAAGCGGCGCCGAGCCGCCGCGTCCATCGCAGTGGGGCGTCGTCCTCGCGGTCAAGCGACGCGTCGCGCTCGGCCTCGATTGTCGACATCCAGCTGTTCTCCTTCTTTCCTGGCGATCAGGGTATCGACGCACCGCCGCGAGCGGGCTCACCCCACCGATTGTGAAAGAGCACGGCGCCGGCTATTGCAGCGGTCGCGATGTGGCCGACCAACCACGCATCGGCCGCCCCCGCGATTCCCCGACTCGGAGTCACGACGGCCGCGGGACCGAGGACGGCGAGTGCGAGCGTGACGGCGATGGCCAACGTGGCACGGCTGTCGCCACGCACCCGAGCGTCTGCCAACGCCACCGACGTCACCGCCCACGGCAGCCCGGCCGCCAACAACCGTGGCAGGACGTCGGCCGCGGGCCGGTAGCCGCCGCCGAAAAATGACGTGATCAGGTCGGCGCGCACCCAACCCACCAATGACGCCACCCCCATGAAGCCAACCGAGAGTGCAGCGGCAGCGCGGACATGTGACCACCGGTCCGTAGCCCGCGCCGCTTCGACGAGGAGCACCTGGCCGATGGTCGCCGGAACGAGGAACGCGATCATCGTCACGCTCCACGCCACGTAGAAGCTTGCGTTGGCGGTGGCCGAGACATGGACCAGGACCATGACAGGCAGGACAAAGCGCGCCGCATCGATGGCGAGGGTCGCCAGGTAGTTGACGCCCGCGAAGCGGACGAACACCCCCATGCTGGCCGGCCGTGGCCACAGCCGAAACCGGGCACCGACCAGCTTGGGGAGCGCGAGCATGCCGGCGACGCCTGAGAACGCCGGAAAGCCAGCCGCCAGTACGAAGAGCCAGAGGGCGTCACCCATGGGAGGGTCGGCCCACAGCAGCGGAAGGCGGGCCACGCCCACGAGGGCCGTGCGGACCAGGACGAATCGCCACTCGCGCGCAAGCATCAGGCGCACGTCGAACAGGATCGCCATGGAGGAACCAATCACGAGCACTGAGAAGAACCCGATGGCCACCAGGGTTCCTCGCCCCTCCAGCGCCACCAGCGCATCTGGTTCGACGACGACGAAGAAGACGCCGGCGGCCACTGCTGACGCCGCGCTCGTCGCCACGAGGGCGCGGGTGAAGATGACGTCGCTCTCCACGGCAAGACCGTGGCCAAACCGGGCGACTGCGACAGGCAGGCCCAGGTTGCTGAGGAAGTTGACGAGCAGGACCGAAGTGAAGAGCGCCGACGCTCGGCCCACCGCGACACTTGGATAGAGCCGGGCCGCGATCAGCCAGAACAGCGCGCCGCCCAGACCGGCGACGGCGAGCCCGACGATCGAGTAGGCGGAGCCACGCAACAGGTCGCCGCGTGCTCCCGACACCTCGACCGCGGTGGTCAGCGGCAGGCCTGGCTCGCCGGCGAGGTGCGCCCCGCGTTCATCGGCTGTCTCGCTCGTCACGGTGCCTGCGGCACGGCGGGCTCCACCCGCCTGTCCGCCTTGGCTAGGAACTGGTCCCAGCGGGCCGTCCGCACCTGCGGCCCCCGACCGGTCAGTCCAACCGTCGTCGCCGTCGGGAAGAAGGAGTCGATCGCCCGCGCCCGAATCTTGTGGTTCACCATGAACTCGAGCTTGCTACCCGCCATTCGCACGGAGACGACATTGTCGTCCCGCATCGCAGTGACACCCGTGGTTGTGACCACGTGACTCTCTCCATCGACGACGCGCTCTACGTTCCAAGTGGCGTAGCGCGGCGCGGCGACGAATGTCCAGTAGTTCTCGTCGTCCTGGTACCGGAACGTGATGCCGCAGTTGTTGGCGAGTGCGGCCACGCGAACCTCCACGATCCCGTTCGGGACGGAGAGGTCGACCAACGCGTGCACCGGCTCATCCCCCGCGGTGACAACTTGAACTGTTCCCCCCGCTGTGACCCATCCACCTCCGGTGACATCCCACTTCACATTCGTCGACGGCTGGAGCGGGGCCCGAAGAGCTTCTCGCTCGAAGCTGTCGAAAGCGTCGGCCGACGTGGCGTCAGGATTGGGAACGGGAGCCGACCAGTCGCCGCGGGAGAACGCGAGGCCGAGCGCGGCGAGCACCACCACGGTGACGCCCCACCACCCCGGAACGCTCTGCCTGGCCCTCAATGCAGCTGCGAGGACAGCGAAGGGGGCTGGCGCTCAGACGTCCGGCGCGGCCGGCGGCCATACCGCATGGCCGGGAGCTCGATGTATCGATACGACAGGACAGAGCAGCACAGGGTCGCCGCGACGGTGACCACTAGCAGGGGCCAGAATCCGCCTGTCGCCGCAGGTTTGTCCAGCCATCGACTCGCCTCGCGAAGCCACACCACGTGCCACAGGAACACGCTGTAGGACATCGCCCCGACCCACCGGAGGGGACTGCTGGTGAGCAGGCGACGGACTCCACTCGCCTCCCCCATCCCCAGGACGGCGGGGAGGACGAACAACCCCGCCGCCGCGCCGAGGAGCACGTGCTTTCCCATGAGCTGGACTCCACTCAGCGGCGCGAAATCCAGCGGCATGCGGAGCTGCACCAGGACCCAGTAGAGCTCGGCGCCAAGCACCCAGGAGAGCAACGGACGGCTGGCCAGCGCGAGAACGGGACCGGGCAACGGGCGGTTGGATGACTCGACGTGGGCGCGTAGCACGGCAAAAAGCATGCCGATGGCGAACCAGTCGATCGTCGATGTGATCCAAGACACGGTCGGATTCGTCCACGAGGGAGTGACGTGAATGAGCCACAGCCTGTACGCCACTCCTATGAAGACAAGCCCGCTCACGCTCCACAACTCCGCTTGGAGCGTGGTCCTCCCCGCCGCCCGCATGCGCCGGCCGACTTCACGGACCCCGAGCGCGATGAGGGGGAGAAGCAGGTAGAAGCTCAGCTCGACGCAGAGACTCCACGCCTGCCCGAGTCCTGCGAGCACGGTGTTCTGGTCATAGATCTGCAGCAGGAGGTAGAGCTGCGCGACGTCCTTCGGCGACCGAACGGGCGCTTGGTGCACCACCACGATGAAGGCCGTCAGCGCGACCCAATAGGCAGGGAAGATCCTGAAGAACCGCCGTCGGAGGAATTCGCCGCTGGCGGGCGCGGCGCGTCCGGTGAAGTGGGCGAACGCGTACGGGCGGTACAGAAGGAAGCCCGAGAGAACGAAGAAGATGGCGACACCGAACGACCCGAGTCGACCGGTGTAGGCGCCAATGGCTGCGGTGCCATTCAGCCCGACCCGCGCCGCGACGTGGTAGACGAGAACAGCGAGCGCGGCGACAGCTCGAACACCGTCAACGGCGGCGAGATGACCGCTCGGCGCTGAGAGAGTCGCCTCGTCTGCGTGGACCGAGCTCACAGCCGCCGCCGTCGCATGACCGATGCGAGCGTACCGGGTCGCCCCTTGGACAAGAACGTCGCGCCGACGTGTGGTTCGTCCGCGACGCCTTCCTTCCGCATGCCGGCGACGAGGATGGCCGCCATCGCCGGCCAGTGGGCAAGAGCGCGGTCGACGGGCCGGGCGAGGCGGGGGACGTCGTGGTACGTGGCACCGACGATCCTGACATCCGCGAACCCGTGTGCGGGCAGGAACTCGCCGAGGGCTCGCCGGGTGAAGAGCCGAAGGTGCCCGGCGACCTCGGATCCGGGTCGACCGTAGACGCCCTCGCGGCTGACCTCGGAGAACACCGGCTGCACGCCGGCCAGGAGCAGCAGGCGGTTGAACCACGCTGCGAGGTTCGGCGTCGAGACGATCAGATGCCCGCCCCTGACCAGCACCCGGCGAGCCTCGACCATGGCGTGGTCGATCTCAACGAGGTGCTCGATCACCTCGTTGAGCATCACCACGTCGAACGTCGCCTCAGGGAACGGCAGATCTCCGCCGTCGACCTCGGCCTGGACGAGCGTCAAGCCCTTGTCCCGCGCCTTTTCGAGCGCGGCACGCGACCAGTCAAGGCCGATCAGCGTTCCACCTCCCGTTGCCGCGGCCGCGCCGCCAGTCAGCTGGCCGTCGCCGCAGCCGACGTCGAGGATCCGAGGACGGTCCCGTCCCGCGACCGCGACGGACAGCATCTGGAGGGCAACGCGAGCCCGGTGGTCACCGAACCGAGCCGGCTGACGGTCCTCGTAGAACTGCCGAAGTCCGCCGCCCTGTGCGACATCGTTCAGGCTGCGATCGACGCCCACGAACCGACCGTACCAACCCACCTGTACTGCTCGGATGACCCGGGACCCACGGTGCCCCTGCGTACCATCGGACGGTGCACTCCAGACCTCCGCCCGACCCCGAGCGGTGACGCCTCTGGAGCCGGATACGAACACCGATGTGCGCAGCAGGCTCGCGATCTCGGCCGCCATCGCCGTCGCCTGCGTGCTGCAGGCCCCCGGGCGCATCGTCGCCGACACCAAGATCGACCTGGCCGTCGCGCCGGCGCGCTTCCTCGGGCGCGCCTTGCACCTGTGGCAGCCGGAATGGGCGTTTGGTCAGCTGCAGAACCAGGCCGTGGGCTACCTGATCCCGATGGGTCCGTTCTTCCTCGCAGGCGACCTGGCCCGGGTGCCGATGTGGGCCGTCCAACGGGCGTGGCTCGCCGCGGTGCTCATCGTCTCGTTCTGGGGCGTCGTGCGGGTGGCCGATCGCCTGCACATCGGGCAACCCTCGTCGCGGCTCATCGCCGGCGCCGCCTACGCGCTCTCTCCCGCCATGCTCGCCCTGGTCGGATCGACGTCCGGGGGCCAGGTGCCAGCGGCAGTCCTGCCATGGGTGCTGCTGCCGCTCATCGACGGCGCCGAGCGCGGCTCGCCGCGGCGCGCCGCAGCTCGGTCCGCCCTTGCCGTCGTCGCCATGGGCGCGGTCAACGCCGGGTCGACACTTGCCGCCCTGCCCCTCGCCGGCCTCTGGCTGGTGACCCGGACTCCGGGACCCCGGCGGCGGCGGCTCATCGGGTGGTGGGTGGCACTGATCGGCGTGGCGACGCTCTGGTGGACGGTCGCCCTTGCCCTGCAGTCCCGCTACGGCTTCGACTTCGTGCCCTTCACCGAGCGGGCGGACGTCACCACTGGCACCACGTCGGCCGTCGAGGTGCTCCGCGGCACGGGCTACTGGCTCTCGTCGTTGTTCACGCGAGGCCCGTGGTTGCCCGCTGGGTGGATGCTCGCCAGCCACGCCGTCGTGATCGGCGCAACCGTCGCCCTCACCGCCGCCGGCTTCTACGGGCTGGCTCGACGCGACATGCACGAGCGGACCTTCCTCATCGCCGGGGTGGCGCTCGGCGTCGCCGTCATCGCCGCGGGATACGCCGGGCCGTCCGGAAGCCCGCTGTCGTCAGTGATGCGGACGTTGCTCGACGGGGTGCTCAGTCCCATCCGCAACCTGCACAAGTTCGAGCCGACGCTCCGCCTCCCCCTTGCCCTCGGCCTGGCTCACGCCGTGGTCGCGATCCCGGCGGTCCGGTGGCGTCCCGACCGCCGGCTCGTCGCAGGCCTGGCCGCCGGCGCTGTCGTCATCGGCGCCCTCCCGCTGATGTCGGGCCGCCTGCTGCAGGAAGGGTCGTTCAGCGCGCTGCCGTCACACTGGAGGCAGGCGGCAGCCTGGCTCGACGCCCGCTCCGGCGCTCGCAGTCTGGTGGTTCCCGCGTCGGAGTTCGGCGAGTATCGCTGGGGGCGTCCACTCGACGAGCCCCTCCAGCCCCTGTCCGCGGGCGCGTGGGCAACTCGCAACCTCATCCCCCTCGGCTCGGTCGGGGCCACTCGGGTGCTCGACGCCCTCGAGCGGCGCATCGAGACCGGCGACGTCGACGGTCTGGCCGCCGCCCTCGACCGCTCCGGGGTGCGCTATCTCGTGGTGCGCAACGACCTCGACCCGCGAAGGACGACCGCACCTCGCCCGCCCGTGGTCCGCGCCGTTCTCGGCGCCGCGCTCGGGCTACGCCGGGTCGCCGCCTTCGGTCCGGTCCTCCCTGACCGGCCCACGAGTGATCGTCTCCATCCCTGGGCCGGTGTCAGCGACCGCGTCCGCGCCGTGGAGATCTACGAGGTAGATGACGCCGGACCGCCAGTACGCGCCATAGCCGCGCCTGCCGCGGTGCTGAGCGGTGGCCCGGAGTCAGCTGTCGATGTCCCGGGTCTCGGCGACCTGCCGGTCGTGTTGGCGGGCGACGAACCCCAGCCGAACACCGCGGCCGCGCTGTTGACCGACGGGCTTCGGCTCCGCGATGTGGACTACGGCACCGTGCGCGACAACGTCAGCTACGTGCTGACAGCACGGGAGCCGGCTCCCGATCCGGGGCCGCACTCGCAGCCAAAGGACCAGGTTCCCGTCGCCGGGCCCCAGCACCGGACGGCGGCGGTGATGACAGGAGCGGCCGTCCTGAGCGCGTCGTCGTACGGGCCATCACCGCCCCGCATCCCCGAAGGTCAGCCGTTCGCGGCGTTCGACGACGATCCTTCGTCTGGCTGGGTACCGACCACGCTGTTCGGCGGCCTCGGGCAGTGGCTGCAGATCACCCTCGACGCGAGCCGGTCCATCCCCTACGTGGACATCCGCCCCCTGCGCGGGCCCGGGTGGCGGACGACCGTCACCCAGGTGCACGTCAGTACCGAGCGGGGGGTGCGCCGCGTGAAGCTGCGCGGAGCGAGCGAGGTCCAACGGGTGCGGCTGCCAGCGGGAAGCACGAGGGCCGTGCGGGTGACGATCTCCGGCGTGACAGGGCAGGGCACGGCCGGCGCGGGGCTCGCGGAGGTCGTGCTGCCCGGCGTCGAGGTCCGCAGGCCGCTCGCCGTCCCGGACGACCAGCGCGAGCGGCTGGAGGCCGGTGCTCCTGTGGCCGGCGTACACCTGCGCCGCAGTCGCGTCGATCCGTTCGATGCGACGCGGCGTGACGAGGAGACCCGCATCGACCGATGGGTGAGGACAGCCAGGCCGACGACGCTCGAGTTGAGCGGCACGGCCGTCGCACGGCCCGGGGTCGCCCTCGACGACCTCATGGCGTCGCTCGGTACGGGGACGATACGGGTCACGACGAGCTCCGTCTGGTTCGGCCAGCCCGCATACCGCGGCGAAGGGGCGCTCGACGGCGACACGTCCACGGCGTGGGTGGCCGGAGCCGATGACGAGGATGCGCAGCTGACCATGGAGTGGGACGAGCCGCGAACCGTCGAAGGCATCACGGTCCACCCTGCCCGTGCACCGACGAGGACACCGAGCCGCGTGCGACTCTCGACGGCGACCGAGACGCGGGAGGTTGACATCACCGGCCAGCGGCCCGCTCGCTTCGAGCCCCTCGTCACCAACCGTCTCACTCTCACCGTGCTTGCCCGCGCGTCGGCTCCGCGCGCAACGCGAGGGCTGCTCACCCCGGTCGCGACGGCGATCGGTGAGCTGGAGCTGATGGGCGTGACCGGCCCCACCGGCCTTCAGTCCGCTGCTGTCGATCCGCAGCGCGCGGTACAGCTTCCGTGCGGCGCAGGACCCGCGGTGCTCATCGACGGGATCGCACACCGCACGACGGCCGAGGGCACCGTCGGCGACCTGCTGCTCGGCCGTCAGCTGGCCATCGCCGCGTGCGAAGGGGCGCTCACGCTCCCCGCCGGTCGGCACCGCGTGGAGACGACACTCACCGGTCCGCTCGCCCTCAACCAAGTCGACCTCGTCGCGCCGGGGCCGGCGATCCGTTCGGAAGAACGCTCGACAACGGTGACATCGTGGAACGCCGAAACGCGCTCGGTACGCGTCGCAGCTGGGCCGACGGCGGTGCTGACGACGAACGAGAACTGGAACGAGGGGTGGCAGGCGACGCTGGCCGGGCAGCACCTCACGCCCCTCCGCATCGACGGATGGCGTCAGGCGTGGGTCGTGCCAGGCGGCTCCGGCGGTCAGGTCGAGCTCGCGTTCGCGCCCGGTCGCAGCTACCGGGCGGGGCTGGTTGCCGGCGCCATCGGCGTGCTCGCTGCCCTGATCTGCGCGTTCGCGCGTCGCCGCGGGCGCGAGCTGCCGCCCGCGCCGGCGCGAGCCGTACCCGTCGTCGTCATTGGGGCGTTGGCCGCTTTCGCCGTCTGGGCCGTCAGCGGGGCGGTCGTCGTCGCGCTTCCTGTGCTGGTGTTCCTGGCCATGCGCACGGACGACGACCGCGTGCTGCCAGAGGCGGCCGCCCTCACCTACGCCGGCGCCGGGCTCCTCGTCGTCCTCCAGCCCGGCCGGTTCCCGGGCACCGAGGCGGGCGCGTACGGGGCTCCGGCCCAGGTGCTGGCCGGCGTCGCCCTGGCCGCCCTGGTGGCGACGCTCCTGGTGCCGCAACGCCGATGATGATCGGGCCGTCTCTCCCCGCGCCGCTCGACGTCGCCGCGCGCGCGGTCGTGAACCACCCCGACCAGCGCAGCGGTTGGATGATCGTCGTCGTCGCAACGCTGCGGACGCCACCCGATGTGGATCGCCTTGTCGAGACCGTGCCCCTCACCACGGCCCGACTCGGCCGGGGCGCGTGGCTCGCGGGCACAGCCAACCCGGTCCTGACCGTGGAGGGCGACCCCCTCGCCGCGCCTGAGCTGTGGCGGCCGCTGCGGCTCGCAGACGAGGCTCCTCTGCGCGTCGTCGTGTCCGGCCACCGCGTGGCACTCGCCGGACACCACGCCGCGTTCGACGGTCGCTCGTTGCTCGCCCTGCTGCGCTTGCTGGGCGGCGATGAGCCCCTGCCGTCGCGAACCGGCACGACCGCACGTGAGGACGGTCCTCGTTCGCCCGGTGGGTCAGGAGGCGGCGCCCTGACCCGACTGCTCCGCCCGGCCGATCGCGTCGCTCCCTCAGCCTCAGCGCCGGCGGCCGAAGCGAGGGCCTGGCAGTCCGTCCAGCTGCGCGGTCCCGCCGTCACCGCTCGCGTCGTCGCCGCCGCGACCCAAGCCGTGGGCGCTCACAACCGGGCCCGCGGTGCGCGGTGGCGGCGGGCCGGCATCTCGGTGGGCCTCGGCGGGCCGCCCGGTGTCGGCAACCTCGCCACCTACCGGCGGATCGACCTCGACCTGGCCCGTGCACGTGACATCACCTCCGCCGTCGAGGCCGGGATTGCCGCCGGCGGGCCAGGACCGGCCGAGCTTCGGCGCGCGCCGCGCGCCCTGCGCCTGCTCGCGCCGGTCGTAGGTCGCCTCAGTGACAGCTTCCTCGTGTCGAACCTGGGTCGCGTCAGCAGCACCGCCATCGGTGACGTCGTCTTCTTTCCGGTGGCGCGAGGCCGTTCGGCCGTGGCCTTCGGCGCCGTCGGGTCGACGTTGAGCCTGCGAGCGCGAGATCTCAGCCCGGTGGATGCGGCGTCGTTGCTGGAGGCGACGGTCGAGGCGCTCGCTTGAACTCGGCGATCGTCGCCAACGGTCGCTCCACCAGGACGTAGCTCGCCGCCGCGACCGCGACGGTGAGGGCGACCGAAAGCACGAAGACGGGCCCGGCCTCAGCCGCGAGGGTGCGGCCGCCCGTCCAATCGACCGCCTTGTCGATCATGGCCGGATGCCACAGGTACATCGAGTAGGAGACGAGGCCGATCGCCACGAGGGGCCGGCTGGTCAGCACCGCCGGCAGGCGGCCCCGCTGGGAGAAGACGGCTGGGGCGACAAGCGTCACCGCCACCAGGCTGTAGAGGAATTGGCCCATCAGCCGTTGGTAGGCGGAGAGCGGGGCCAGCCCGGTCGGGATGCCGAGGTTCGAGACGGCCACGAAGGCGGCCGCGGCGATCGCGAGGCAGAGGGCGGGCCGCTCGACCGCGACGGCCAGCACGCGAGGGGTGGACCTGGTGGTCGTCATCCACGCGCTGGCCACGGCCAAGCCCATGCCGAGAGCGAACATGTCCAGCCACGCTGGAAGCCAGGTGAACTGGTAGCCGCCCACACCGAGCGCGAGCAGGCTGATCCGGAAGATGACGCTGGCTGCGTAGAGGGCGGCGATGCCCGCCAGTTCGACCCGCAGCTGGCTCGCCAGGGGCCGCACCCGCCGGCTCATCGCCATGGCGTAGATCGGCAGGAACAGATAGAAAGCCAGCTCGGTGCACAGGCTCCACGCCTGATAGAGCCCGCCCAGCACCCGATCGGCGTCGTAGATCTGGGCCAGGCCGTAGTACACGCCGACGTCCACCGGATCGTCCACCAAGGCGCGGCCGATGACGACGGGCACCAGGGTGAGGGCCACCCAGTACGCGGGGAAGATGCGGCCCGCCCGCCGGGTCCAGAACCGCACCAGAGCCGGCGGCTCCCCGCCTATGAGATGGCGCACAGCGAAGGCGCGGTACAGCAGGAATCCCGAGAGCACGAAGAAGACGGAGACGCCGACCTCCATCCGGGCGAGGTAGATACCGGCCCCGCTCCGGAACGTGACGCCCGATACGGCGCCTGCGTGACAGAAGACCACGAGGAGGGCGGCGACCGCCCGCACTCCGTCCAGGGCAGGGAATGCTCTCGGTTGAGATGCCGCCGCGCTCCCGAACCCACCTGTCCCCTCGTCGGTCACCGAGATCTGATGGTACGACCCCCTCTCCTAACATGACCGGACCGTGACGACGACCGACCAGGATCTGCATGACGACATCCACCCGGGACGCCAACGCCTCTCCCTGCTGATCGCCATCGCCGCCACCGTCCCCGGCATCGTGCTACGGCTCATCGAGCCCGACATCGCCCATCCCCTGGCGGCCCTGATCTACGGGCTGGCGATCGTTGGGGCCGCGTTCCTCCTGTCGTGGGCCGCCGAGGTGGCCCAGCTCGACATCTCCGCGGGCCTGGCCATCGCGGTGCTGGCGTTCATCGCCGTGTTGCCGGAGTACGCGGTCGACCTCGTCTTCGCCATCAAGGGCGGCAACTCGTTCGAGGCGACAGGCCCGGCGTGCCTTCCCCAAGGCGGCGGCGCCGAGTCACCGTGCTCGCTGGCGCTGGCCAACATGACAGGAGCCAACCGCCTCCTGATCGGGATCGGCTGGAGCTTGGTGGTCTTCATCGCCTGGTACAAGTTCCGCCAGCGGGGCGAACCCGAGAAGGGCCAGGCCATCGTGCTCGAGCGCTCGCACTCGGTCGAGCTCTCCTACCTGGCCCTCGCCACCATCTACTCGTTGTTCATCCCCCTGCGGGGCTCGATCACCCTCATCGATGCACTGGTGCTGGTCGGCATCTTCATCGCCTACACGATCCGCATCTCCCGGGCCCCGGCCGAGGAGCCCCACCTCGTCGGCCCGGCCCGCTGGATCGGGTGCTTCACCGTCAAGGGACGACGGACGACGGTCATCGGGCTGTTCGTGTTCGCGGCCGCGGTGATCCTGCTCGTGGCGGAGCACTTCGCCGAGGAACTGGTGGCGTCGGGCGAGTCCCTCGGCATCAGCGAGTTCCTGCTCGTGCAGTGGCTGGCGCCGCTGGCGTCGGAGGCCCCCGAGCTGCTGGTGGCTGGTCTCTACGCGTGGCGGCTCAACACCAACGCCGGCCTCGGCACCCTGGTCTCGTCCAAGGTGAACCAGTGGACCCTGCTGGTCGGCACCCTGCCCATCGCCTTCGCCATCGCCTCTGCCAGCGGCCACGGCCTACCCATCGAAGGCCAGCAGCGAGAGGAGATCTTCCTCACCGCCGCCCAATCCGTCTTCGCCCTCGCGGTGCTCTCCAACCTGTCGATGTCGGTCAAGGAGGCCTGGGCCGTCTTCGGGCTGTTCATCACCCAGTTCATCATCGGTGCCGTCGGGCCCGAGTCGATGCACGACGAGACCCGCATCGTGACTGGAATGATCTACATCGTCCTCGCGGTCGCGCTCTTCGTCGGCAACCGCCGCAACCTCCCTACGCTGTTCCGTGATGGCTTCCGCACGTCCTACGCGGACATGCAAATGAGCGACACCGATCCCGAGTCGTCACGACATTGACCGAGTTCGATCGCGATCGCGCCCTCGGCCGGCTGGCCGACGAGGAGTTCGACGTGCTCGTGATCGGGGGCGGCATCACGGGTGCAGGAGTGGCCCTCGACGCTGCGGCGCGGGGCCTGCGCACCGCCCTCGTCGACAAGGGTGACTTCGCGTCGGGCACTTCGTCGAAGTCCTCCAAGCTGGTGCACGGCGGGCTGCGCTACCTCCAGCAGAAGGAGTACGTGCTCGTCTACGAGAACCTGGCCGAGCGCCAGCGCCTGCTCGACAACGCGCCTCACCTCGTGCACGTCCTGCCCTTCCTCATTCCCATCTTCGGGCGCAGCGGCGTGCTCAAGAAGTCGGTCGCCAAGGTGTACTCGACCGCCCTCTGGCTGTACGACTTCACCGGCGGCCTTCGCATCGGCAAGCGCCACAAGCGGGTGTCGCTCGACGAGGCCTTCGCCCATATGCCGACGATGCGGCGCGAGTTCCTCGTTGCCGGCTTCCTCTACTACGACGCCCGGGCCGACGACGCCCGGCTGACCTTGACCATCCTGCGCACCGCCGTCGTCGACCACGGCGCGGTGGCCGCCAACTACGCCCCTGTCACTGCGCTCTTGAAGGACGACGCCGGTCAGGTACGGGGCGCCCGGTTGGCCGACGGCACCGAGGTCCGGGCCGCATCGGTGGTCAACGCGGCCGGCGTGTGGGTGGACGACGTGCGCGAGCTCGACACCGGCGAGCACCCGAGGTCGCTGCGCCCGGCCAAGGGCATCCATATCACCGTGCCATGGGACAAGGTGCGGTGCGACATCGCCGCGGTCATCCCCGTCCCCAAGGACCGGCGCTCGATCTTCGTGGTGCCCTGGGGTGATCGCGTCTACCTGGGCACCACCGACACCGACTACGAGGGCCCCCTCGACGACCCGGCGTGCACGCCCGAGGACATCCGCTACATCCTTGACGCCATCAACCTCATCGTCACCGAGCCCCTCACCGAGGCCGACGTGCTCGGCACGTGGGCCGGGCTGCGCCCCCTGCAGAAGCACGCGGGCAGCGAGCGCACCGCGGATCTCTCCCGCCGCCACTCGGTGGTGCCGTCCGACAGCGGTCTCGTCACCGTCACCGGCGGCAAGCTCACGACCTACCGGAAGATGGCGGCCGACGCGGTCGACGTCGTCGTCAAGCGCATCGGGCGCGGCGCCCGGCGCAGCCCGACCAAGAAGATGGCCCTGCGGGGCACCGCGGGTTACGACGCCATGACGGCAGACGGCGCCGCGGCCCGCATCGGGCTCAACCCCGCCGTGCTCGCACACCTGGCCGACCGCTTCGGGGGCGAGGCCCGCACGCTCATCGCCATGATCCAGGCCGACCCGACACTCGGCGAGCCCCTCGTGCCGACCCTCCCCTACCTGCGGGCCGAGGCGATCTACGCGGTGCGCTACGAGATGGCCCACACCCTGGAGGACATCCTCAGCCGCCGCACCCGCGCCCTGCTCCTGGCGCGCGACGCGTCGGCGGCGGCCGCGCCCGACGTGGCCCGCCTCGTCGCCCCCGAGCTGGGCTGGGACGACGCCGAGGTCGACCGTCAGGTCGCGGCCTTCGTCGCCCGGGCCACCAAGGAGCGCGCCGACGCCCACCTGCCCGAGACGGTGCTGACGTGAGCGAGCCCGCGCCCAACCGTGGCGCGCCCACGCCGCCCATCGCCATCGAGGGCGACGGCATCAGGGCCCGCTTCGCATCCGTCGACGTCGACCCCGCGGTGGTGGCCCGGCTCAGTGAGGTCTGCGCCGACGTGCGCACCGACGAGCCCACCCTCGCCGAGAGCGGTCGGGACTGGTGGCCCGTCGCCATGCGCTGGGCCCTCGACGGCGAGGTGCCGGCTCTGGCAGCCGCGGTGGCCAAGCCCGCATCGGTCGACGAGGTGGCCGCGGTGCTCCGGCTCTGCAACGAATCCCGCGTGCCGGTCACGGTCGCGGCCGGGCGCAGCGGCGTGTGCGGTGGCAGCGTGCCCGTGCACGGAGGCGTCATCCTGGATCTCACCGGCCTCACCGGCATCGTCGACGTGGACGACGTCTCGATGCTGCTCGACGTGCGGGCCGGCACCTTCGGCGACGTGCTCGAGGACGAGCTGCGGCCCGCGTACGGCGTCACCGTCGGCCACTGGCCCCAATCAGTGAACCTGTCGACGGTGGGCGGGTGGCTGGCGTGCCGCGGCGCGGGCCAGTACTCGACCCGCTACGGCAAGATCGAGGACATGGTCGTCGGCCTCGAGGCGGTGCTGGCCGACGGCACCGTCGTGCGCACCGGCGGCGCCCCTCGGCAGGCGGCCGGGCCCGACCTCAACCAGCTCTTCGTGGGCAGCGAGGGCACCCTGGGCGTGATCACCGAAGCGACGTTGCGCGTGCACCCCGTCCCCCGGGCCGAGCGCCGGGCCGCGTACCGGTTCCCCTCCTTCACCGACGGCCTCGAGGTGTGCCGGCGTGTCCTGCGGCGGGGCGCCACGCCCGCGGTGCTGCGCCTCTACGACGACCGCGAGTCGAAGCGGTACCTCGGTGACAATGACGAAGGCCACAGCGTGCTGCTCGTGCTCGACGAGGGCGACCGCGGCCTGATCGACGCCGTGTTCGAGATCGTCGCCGAGGAGTGCCGGGGCGCCCACCGCCTCGACGAGGGCTTCGTCGGCCAGTGGCTCGAACACCGCAACGAGGTCTCGGCCCTCGAGGCCGCCATCCGCCAGGACGTCGTCGTCGACACGACGGAGATCGCGGCCCGGTGGTCGCAGCTGCCCGCCATCTACGAGGCGGGCCGGGCCGCGCTCAAGGCGGTGCCCGGCATCTGGGTGGCGTCCGCCCACCAGTCCCACAGCTACAGCGACGGCGCGTGCCTCTACTTCACCTGGGCAGGCCAGCCCGTCGACGATCAGTCGCCCGACGAGCTCTACCGCGCCGCGTGGGACGCCGTCACCCGCGCCGTGCTGGCCCACGGCGGCGCCCTCAGCCACCACCACGGCGTCGGGCTCAACCGGTCGCGGTTCATGCGCGAGGCCCTCGGCCCCGCCTTCGACGTGCTGGCCGTGACCAAGACCGCCCTCGACCCCAACGGCATCCTCAACCCAGGCAAGCTCGGCCTGCCGTCGCCGTTCGGCACCCCAGACTGGTGATCAAGAGCATCGACTGGCGAGCGGCGGGCACCGGCGCGGCGGTCGCGCTTGTCATCCTCGAGCCGCCTGTGCAGATCATCAGCGCCCTCAAGGTCGACGACTCCACCGGTGCCGAGTCCTACTGGTGGGTCGTGGGTGCGGTCGCGGTGCTCCTGTCCTTCGCAGTGGGCGGTTGGGTCGCGGCCCGGCGCCGGCCGGCCACGCCCTTCCTGCACGGAGCGGTCGCCGCGGCCCTGGCCTTCGCCGCCCACCTCGTCGTGCGCACGCTGGTGAAGGTGGCCATGGGCGACGACGCCTCGCTGGCGTGGGCCAACACCGTCCTCGTGGGCCAGATCGCCATCAGCCTCGGCGTCCTCGGCGCGTATGTAGCCACTCGGCGCCCCGCGCCGGCGAGCGGGGTTGAGCGAGCGGCGCAATGAGCGGCGCGCTGCTCGTCGTCGACGTCGGCACCAGCGGCGTGCGCGCCGCTCTGGTCGACGGCGACGGCCAGGTGCGCGACGTGCATCACCGCGAGGTGCTGCCCTCGTCGCCCGCACCCAACTTCGTGGAGTTCGACGGCGCGGCCATGGCCGATGCGGTGCTGGGTGTGGCACGCGAGACGCTGGCCGCGGCCGGCGGCACCGTCGACGCGGTCGGCATCGCCAACCAGCGGGCTTCGACGCTGGTGTGGGACCGCGCCACCGGCGAGCCCGTCGGCCCGGGTATCGGCTGGCAGGACCTGCGCACCGTCGGCATGTGCCTGATGCTGCAGCCCCAGGGCATCCGCCTGGCGCCCAACGCGTCGGCCACCAAGCTCGCCGTCCTCCTCGACATGGCCGACCCCGACCGTGCGCGCGACCTGTGCTTCGGCACCGTCGACACGTGGGTGGCGTGGACCCTGTCGGGCGGCGAGCTGCACGTCACCGACGCCAGCAACGCCGCGGTCACCGGACTGCTGCAGGCCGACGCGTCGGGATGGCACCAGGAGATCCTCGACGCGCTGCGCATCCCCAACTCGGTGCTGCCGAGGATCGTCGACTCGACGGGCATCGTCGGTGCCGCGTCTGCCCTGCCGGGCGGGCCGCCCATCGCCGGGATCGCGGGCGACCAGCAGGCGTCACTCGTCGGCCAGGGTTGCACTCGCCCCGGCCTGGCCAAGATCACCTTCGGCACCGGCGGCATGCTCGACATGTGCGGCGGGCCCGAGCGGCCCGCGTTCGCCATGCGGGGCGAGGGCGGGTGCTTCCCCATCGTGGCGTGGCGCGAGGGCGGCCGCCTCACGTGGGGCGTGGAGGCGGTGATGCTCTCGGCCGGCACCGCGGTGGAGTGGCTGCGCGACGACCTCGGCCTCATCGCGACCTCGGCCGAGTCAGACGCGTTGGCCGCGTCGGTGCCCGACACCGGCGACGTGTGGTTCGTGCCCGCGTTGCTCGGCCTCGGCACGCCCGAGTGGGACTTCGGAGCGCGCGGCACCCTGCTCGGCCTCACGCGCGGCACGGGCCGGGCCGAGGTCGTGCGGGCCGTGCTGGAGGGCGTGGCCCACCGCGGCGCCGACCTGGTCGAGGCGGCCGAGGCCGACGGCGGCCACAGCATCGAGACGCTGCGGGTCGACGGCGGCATGACCGCCAACGCCACCTTCGTACAGGCTCTCGCCGACGCGGCCCAGCGCCCGGTCGAGGTCAGCCCCGTTCTGGAGGCGACGACGCTCGGCGCGGCCTACCTGGCGGGCATGGCGGTCGGCACGTGGTCATCCATGGTCGACATCGCCGAGCTGTGGAACCCCTCCCACGTCGTCGAGCCGGCGCGCAAGCCCGACCGCGAGCGCTGGCGCATGGCCGTCGACCGGGCCAAGCAGACGGTCCCCGAGCTCAGCTCCCTCGACTTCTGAGCCCCCCTTTCTTCGAACCGGGCCGTAAATCCGGCCGGAATCAGGCCGGATTTACGGCCGAGAACGAGAGGTCGAGCGTGCCGCCGAGGAAGGTGGCGAGGCGCTCGGCTTCTTCGGCGGCGGCCTTCTTCACCTTGGGCGTTACCGATGCGAACGACTCGACGGTGACGATGACGCGCTTGCCCTTCTTCTCGTGTTTCCAGACGCCCTCCATGCGGCCGTTGACCAGCAGGACGGGCGAGAACCACGCCGACTTGCGGTAGACGCGGTCCCGCAGGGCGGGGTCGAGCACCAGGGAGTCGTTCCGCGGCGCCGTGACCACGTAGACGTCGAAGGCGGGGAGCAGACGCACGCCCGTCGGCTTGCCCATCGACGCGACCGTCTCCACGTCGTCCTCGAGCATGAAGGCGCGCGTGCCGTCGAGGTCGACCTCGACCACGCCGTCGACGGACTGCAGGAAGCGCTCGGTCTGCAGGGGCGTGCGCACCGCCCCCCACCAGCGCTGGTACTCCTCACGGGTCACCGGCCCGTAGGTGGCGAGGAAGCGCCGGCCGACCTCACGCGCTGCGTCGGCCGGGTCCGTCTCGGGCCGGTCGAGACCGAGCCACGCGTAGGGGTTGGTGAAGCGCACGTTGCGGCCGTCGCTCGGTGCAAAGCACAGGTCACCGAGGAACGACCCGGGCTTGAGCATCGAGCCCCACCCCGACAGCACCCGTTCACCGAGCGACTTGGACCTGGTCCGCTTCGCCACCTCGGCCGCCAGCTCCTCACGTGTGAGCGCGGTGTCGACCAGCGCCACCCTGATCGCCTCCAGCACCCTGTCGACCTCGCGCTGGGTCATCTCCAGGAGCTTGAGCCAGTTCTTGGTGCGCGACTCCGAGATGGTCGCCAGCGCGAGTTGGAACGTCGGATAGTCCGCCGCGGTCAGCAGGTGCAGCGTGCCCCGCATGGCCCACAGCTTCAGGAGCGAGCGGTCCTCCCACAGCGCACGGGACACGTCGTCGGGGCCCAGGTCGTCGACGCGCGCCCACGCCGTCAGCTCGGCCGACGACATGAGCTGGGCGTGCAGCCCGCACAGCTCGGACGTGACGTCGACCAACGACCCGGCCGGCGCCCGGTCCACCAGGTGCTGGCGCTGCAGCCG
>JBEEFQ010000080.1:0-13425 GCA_041166245.1 Actinomycetota bacterium
CCTTCTGCGGGTCGGTGGTGGCGAGCACGAACACGACGTGGGCGGGCGGCTCCTCGAGCGTCTTCAGCAGCGCGTTGGACGCGGGCGTCGAGAGCATGTGGACCTCGTCGACGATGTACACCTTCCAGCGGCCCGGGGTGCCGAGGGCGGCGCGTGACACGAGGTCGCGCATGGCGTCGACGCCGTTGTTCGAGGCGGCGTCGAGCTCGTGCACGTCGAGCGATGTGCCCTGCTGGACCTGCACGCACGAGTCACAGACGCCGCACGGCTCACCGTCCTTCTGGTTCTCGCAGTTGAGGGCCTTGGCCAGAATGCGAGCCGTCGAGGTCTTGCCCGTGCCTCGGGGACCGCTGAACAGGTAGGCGTGACCGACCCGGCCCTCGCGCACCGAGTTGGTGAGGGCCCGGGTGACGTGCTCCTGGCCCCGCAGCTCGCCGAAGCGCTGGGGCCGGAACCGGCGGTAGAGCGCCTGGTAGGGCTGATCGGCCATCCCGCCGGACTCTATGCGGGTCCCTGCGTCACGAATACCCCCTCCCGAACGTTCTCTAGATGGTGGGAGGGATCACGGCCAGGACGGGGCGACGGCTGAGCCTCGTAGCGCTCGTCCTCGCCTGGTCCCTGGTGGGGGCGGCCGGTCCGGCCCGAGCGTGCTCGTGCATGAACGGCGACTTCCGTCGGGTGCTCGAGCAGGCGGACGGGGCATTCATCGGGACGTTCCTCGACCGGGACGAGGCGAAGCCCGATGAGAACGGCACCACGAGCTCGGCCACCCTGGTCGAGTACCGCTTCCGGCTCGACGAGGCGGTGAAGGGGCAGTTCGAGTCGGTGGTCGAGGTGATGTCAGCCAACAACGGCGCCACATGCGGCCTCGAGGTGCCCCGAGGGGAACAGGCCGGCCTGTTCCTGCGCCGCGGCGGCGACGGCCGGTGGCAGGGCAGCCTCTGCGAGACGACGGACCCGGCCACCATGCGCGACGTCGTCAAGCCACTGCCCGCGCCAGACGGTCGCGGCCCCCCGATGCTCGTCGTCGGTGGCAGCTTTGGCGAGAATCGGGTGATCGCGCTGGACGACCGGGGTCGGCCGCTGTCGTACGGCCCAGGTCGTCGGGAAACGGCAGCAATGGCGGTCTGCCCGGGGTCGACTCGCCTTGTCGAAGCGGTCAACGGCGAGCAAGGTGAACCCGACCTCGTCGCCGTTCGGCGTTTGCCCGACCTCGGCGTGGTCGCCGAACAACGGGTGCCCACGACCGAGCTGGAGGTCCTCGGCGCGACGGCATGCGTTGGTCAAGACGCATCGGACGCCGTCGTCTGGTCCCACGACTGGGGGTCGACGGCTGGCATCGGGCGTGTCCGCCGCGTGACGGCAGGCGGCGTGCGCGAGGTGTGGTCAGGGCCCGCACAGGAGGGGACGTTCTCCCACGACGGCCGCACCGCGTTCCTCGTGACACCAGGTGAGGCGGACGTCAACGCCGTCGCCGTCGATCTGTCCACTGGCAAGGCTCGTTCGCTGGCCGACGTGCCAGCGAGAACGGGTCGGCTCGTGCCCAACTCGACGGCGACGAAGCTGGCTGCCGTCGTCGCGCCCCCCGGCGGTGACACGCCGGCCCAGGTGTTGCTCATCGACCTCACAGCCCACCAACCGACGCTCCGCACCGTCGACCTCGGTACCTCCAGCAACGGCTACGTGCTGTGGATGGGCGACCGCATCGTGTACCTGCCCGGGGGCGTGGATACAGACGCGGTGCGGGTGTTCGACACAGGGCTGCGCCAGCGCGCCACGTGGGTGGGTTGGAAGAGCGAGAACGGGGTGGTCGTGGGCTCGACGGTCTACGGCTACAGCTACTACGGCGGCCTCGAGCTGCAGTCCGCCCCCGTGCTCACCGGGCCTGCGAAGACCCTGCGGACCATTCGCGGTGTGAGGCCCATCGCCATCGTCGGCGTCCCGCCCGTCGTTGCGCCGGCTCCTGCGCCGGCCACGACCGCGGTTCCGCCGACTCCGGAGATCACCACGACGGTCGCGACGACGTCGACGACCTCCACGACGATGCCCGAGGCCGTGGTCGCCGCCTCCGCCGCCTCGAGTGGACGCGACGCGGGCGGGGGGCTGCTGGCATTGGGTCTGGCCATGTGGCTCGGGGCCGCCGCGGGCTCGGTGCTCGTTCGTCGCCGATGGTCACGGGCGGTCCCGTAGGCCAACGAGAAACCCCGCCGGTCGGTGCGACGGCCAGGCGATCTGCGGCACACGGCACGCTCCGCTGAGAGCTGCTGCCTTCCGACCCTGACTCGGTTCACGGGGTGCTGTTGCGCAGGACCCGGCCGCCGCACCGACCGGCGGGGCGAGTGCTCACGATACCCTGCTCTGCGCTCCTCCCTGGAGGGATGCGAGAGCGGCCGAATCGGCACGCCTGGAGTGCGTGTGTCCCGCAAGGGACCGTGGGTTCAAATCCCACTCCCTCCGCCAGCGTCTGCTCCTCTCGAGGAAATAGGCCACGGAATCCGTGGCCTATTTCCTCGAGAGTGCGGCAGCTGTCAGCTGCAGACCCCGAGCCAGCAGCTGCTGCTCTTCGGGGGCGGTGGGGCCGTGGTGGGCGGGGGGCTGGCGCCGCTGTCGGGCGACGGCGCAGGCTGGGACGGCGGGGCCGAAGGCGGACGTAGGTCGAGGGGTCCGCCGCTCTCGTCGAACTGCACGGGCTGGCGGCCGGGATAGTCCTTGGCCACCGCGTCGGCGGCGTACCCGAACGCGGCCTGGACGCTCTGGGCGGCACGGCCTTCGACGATGGCGCGGTGCACCATGTACTCGACCATGTAGGACCGACTGAAGGCGCTGTTCTCGTAGGCGAGCCCGTTGGCGGGTGCCGCGCCGGTGAGGATGCGGCCGGGTGCCAGCACCTCGGTGAAGCCGCCGCCGTAGCACCCTGCGATGGCGATCCACGCCTTACGGGCGGTGAGGGGGGCGAGCCGGTCCGCGATCTCGGTGTCGAAGATGCGCGCGCCGTCGGTACCCACGAGCGCCTCGACACCGGGATCCTGCTTGACCGCGTGACCGGCGAAGAACACGACGGCGACGGCGTCGGGTCCCGCGTTGGCGGTGAGCCAGTCCAGCCCGCCGCGGATGGCCGCACCGGTCGCGGCGCCGTCGGTCAGCGTCAGAACCTGGTTCCGACTCGCGCCGAGCATGAGCATGGCTCGCTCCACCTCGGCCGCGTCGTTCACGGCCGCGTCCAGGTCGTTGGCCGAACCGGGGTAGTCGTTGACCCCGACGATGAGGGCCCACGTGCCGGTGCCGACGGCGGACGACCGGACGCCGGACGCTTCCGTCCTGGCAGCCGGACCACGGGTGCGGGCGTTCGCCGTGGTTCGCACCGCGGAGATCGACGCTGCCGGCTGCGCGGGCGGCGCGGCGTCGAGGACGACGGCTCCGGAAGGAGCCGGGGGCACGATCAGGCTGTCGAAGTCGGCGTCGGCCATGCCCACGAGCGCCGGTCCGGCCGAGACGCTGGCCTGCCGCCCGTCATGGGCGAACGTCGGCGTCGGCAGCGACGACGCCAGCGCCACCACCAGAAGGGCGGTGGCGGCGATCCAGCCGCGCGTGAGCAAAGAGGTTTGCTGCAGGGTGTGCTCCCACTACCGGCCGGACGGCCCCAGCGCCGCCCGAACGGTTCTGGACGATGGTTTCGCCGGTCGGTCGCGGGATTCCTGCTTGTACGGTGCGATGCGTGGACGACACCGAGGCGATGACCCTCG
Organism: Actinomycetota bacterium; assembly: GCA_041166245.1. Lineage (GTDB taxonomy): Bacteria > Actinomycetota > Acidimicrobiia > Acidimicrobiales > JAFATL01 > JBEEFP01. The sequence goes on from JBEEFQ010000080.1 coordinate 3,744, forward strand.
CGCTGGCCGAAGCAAAGGCAGCAATGGGTCATAACGACGTGCCCGTGGGCGCAGTCGCCCTCCTCGGCGGTCAGCTCGTCGCCCGTCGTCACAACGAGCGCGAGGCCCAGCAGGACCCGACAGCCCACGCCGAGGTGCTGGCGTTGCGGGACGCAGCCACGGCCGTCGGCTCGTGGCGGCTCTCGGATGTGACGCTGGTGGTCACCCTCGAGCCGTGCGCCATGTGCGCGGGCGCGCTCGTGTCGGCACGCGTTGGCCGGCTCGTCTTCGGCGCCGCCGACCCCAAGGCGGGCGCGTGCGGCTCGCTCTACAACCTCTGCAGCGATCCCCGTCTCAACCACGAGCTGCCCATCACCGCTGGCGTGCTCGCCAACGAGTCGGCCGCGCTGCTGGGCGACTTCTTCAGCACCCGCAGGTAACCTCGGGCGCTCCGGAGGGGTGCGAGAGCGGCCGAATCGGACGGTCTCGAAAACCGTTGTGGGGGCAACCTCACCGTGGGTTCAAATCCCACCCCCTCCGCACTCACAGCAGCACTCTCGAGGAAATGGCACTTCATTTTGAAGTGCCATTTCCTCGAGACGACAGGTGGGTAGCGCCCAGGCAGGCCGTACCCTCGGGGCCGTGCGCATGGGAGGGCCCCACTCGATGTTGGGGCGCGATCCGGAGTTCGTCGCCGGCAAGACGGTCGACCGCGACGTCGTCAAACGCGTCTGGCGTTTCGCCCGGCCGTACCGGTGGATGCTGCTGCTGTTCCTCGGCACGATCGTGATCACCGCCCTCGTCGAGGTCGCCCCCCCGCTGCTGTTCCGCCGCCTCATCGACCTCCTCGTGACCAACAAGGACGCCATCGACGCCAAGGCCTTCCCCGGCGACAGCCTGCGCACGATCGATGTGCTGGCCTTGGCCGCCCTCGGCCTCGCCCTGGCCGACGCGGTCCTGGGTGTGGCCCAGCGGTGGTGGTCGGCGCGCATCGGTGAGGGCGTGATCTTCGACCTGCGGGTTGCCCTGTTCGACCACGTCGAGCGCATGCCGATCGCCTTCTTCACCCGCACCCAGACCGGCTCCCTCATCAGCCGCCTCAACAACGACGTCATCGGCGCTCAGCAGGCCCTCACGGGGACGCTCGGCACCGTCGTCTCCAACGTGATCAGCCTGGTCACCACGCTGATCGTGATGTTCGCCCTGGAGTGGCGGCTGACGCTGCTGTCCCTCGTCGTGCTCCCCGCCTTCATCGTCCCGGCCAAGCGGGTCGGGCGGCGCCTGCAGGTCATCACCCGGGAGGGCATGCAGGTCAACGCATCCATGAACGCCACCATGACCGAACGCTTCAACGTGGCAGGGGCCCTGCTCGTCAAGTTGTTCGGCAGCTACGACCGCGAGACCGGCAGCTTCTCCGACCGGGCCGGACGCGTGCGTGACATCGGTATCAAGAGCGCCATGTACGGCCGGGTGTTCTTCGTGGCCATGGGCCTGGTCGCAGCCATCGGCACCGCCCTCGTGTACTGGCTCGGCGCCCGCATGGTGATCGCGGGCACGTTCACCACCGGGACGATCGTCGCCTTCGCCCTCTACGTCACGCGCATCTACATGCCGCTGACCAGCCTCACCAACGCGCGCATCGACCTCATGACCGCGTTCGTCTCCTTCGACCGCGTGTTCGAGGTGCTCGACACGCCGCCGTCGATCGCCGACCGCCCGGGCGCCCACGACCTCGTCGATCCCAAGGGACGGGTGCAGGTCGAAGACGTGTGGTTCCGCTACCCGGCGGGCACCAGCGTGTCCATCGCCTCACTCGAAGGGGACGGGAACGCGCCGCTGAGCGACCAGGCCTCGGACTGGATCCTGAAGGGCGTCTCCTTCACCGCCGAGCCGGGCGACATGATCGCCCTCGTCGGTCCGTCCGGGGCGGGCAAGACCACGCTGTCGACGCTCATCCCCCGCCTCTACGACGTCACATCGGGCGCGGTTCACGTCGACGGCGCCGACGTGCGCGACCTCACCCTCGCCAGCCTCAACTCGGCCATCGGCGTGGTGACCCAGGACGCCCACTTGTTCCACGACACCATCGGCTCCAATCTGCGCTACGCCAAGCCCGACGCGAGCGACACCGAGCTCGTCGCCGCGTGCCGGGCGGCACGCATCCACGACGTGATCGCCGCCCTGCCCGACGGCTATGACACCGTCGTCGGCGAGCGGGGCTACCGCATGTCGGGTGGCGAGAAGCAGCGTCTCGCCATCGCGCGCGTCCTCCTCAAGGACCCGGCCATCGTCATCCTCGACGAGGCCACCGCCCACCTCGACTCCGAGACCGAGCTGCTCATCCAGCAGGCGCTGGCCGAGGCGCTGTCGGGGCGCACGTCGGTCGTGATCGCCCACCGCCTCTCCACCGTGCAGGCTGCCGACCAGATCCTCGTCGTCGACGAGGGCCGCATCATCGAGCGCGGCACCCACGACCGGCTCCTCCGGGCCGGCGGGCTGTACGAGGAGCTCTACGAGACGCAGTACTTGCGGCCCGGGCCGGCCGGGGGCGGCGTCAGCGTGCAGCCAGAGGCAGGGTGAACCAGAAGGTCGAGCCAACGCCCGACTGCGACTCCACGCCGACGTCGCCACCCATCAGCACCACGTAGTCGCGCACGAGTGCCAACCCGATGCCTGTGCCGCGCGTGCGGGACGTGCCGGGCTTGGCCCGCCAGAACGGCTCGAAGGCGTGGTCGACCTCGGTAGGACCGAGGCCCACGCCGCGATCGGTCACCTCGACCCGCACGTGCGTGCTGTCCAGGAGTGTGCGCACCGCGATGGGAGAGCCGCCCTCGGAGTACTTGACCGCGTTGGAGAGCAGGTTCCACACCGCGCGCCGCAGCAGGGTGGGATCGGCCGTCACCCGGTGCTCGCCGCATTCGACGGTGAGGGGGCGACCGGCGAGGAGCGGCGCCACCTCCTCCACCGCGGCCTCGACCTCGCGCTTCAAGGCGACGTCAATGACGTGGGCGCTCAACCGCCCCGCCTCGGCCGCGGAGAAGTCCAGCAGTCCTTCCACCAGCTCGGACAGCTCGGCGCCGTGGTGACGGATGCGGTCGACGAACCGGCGGCGGTCCGCCTCCGACAGCGAATCCCAGAGGCGGTCGAGGGTGCCGGCGAAGCCGCTGATGCACGTGAGCGGGGTGCGCAGCTCGTGGGAGACCGACGCCACCAGCTCCCGGCGCAGGTCCAGCATCTCCTGCAACTCGGCCACCAACGACTGCTCGAGCTCGTGCTGCTGCAGGTTGGCCAGCGCCAGCCCCGCGAACGACGCGAACGTGAGGGCCAGCTCGAGCTCACCCGCGAGGTAGGCACGCTGCTCCTCGGTGAGCACGGCGAGGACGCCCAGGGCCTCGCCCTCGCGCGATGGCAGCGGCACCAGCAGCTGCCGGGTGTCGCCTGCCTCGGCGGGAGCTCCCCGTTTGGCGAGGGCGACGGCGGCCGCGCCTCGCAGCGCCGCCTCGTCGCGCGGGGGCTCGCCGGCCACCGCCTCGAGCGCCAGCCCCTCGGCGCCCGCGACGAACAGGGCACACGTCTCGGCGCCGAGGAGGCGGCGGGCGCCCTCGGTGATGCCGGCGAAGATGTCCTCCCGCTCGGCGGCCGATGTCACCAACAGCGCAACGCGCTGGAGCTCGCCGGCACGACGCGTCAGGTCGTGGGTGCGCCACGCCCGCTCCACGATCTGGGGCAGCGTGCGCAGGTAGGACCCGTCCTTCACGACGTAATCGACCGCCCCGGCGCGCATGGCTTCCACGGCCACGCTCTCCGAGCCCATGCCCGTGAGCATCACCACTGACGGACCGTCACGGTCCCGGATGGCAGCGAGGGCGTCGAGCCCCGACATCCCGGGCAGCCGGTAGTCGAGGAGAACGATGTCCACCCCGGCGAGCTGGCCGAGCGCTTCGGTGGCATCGCTGGCCACCGTCACGTCGATGCCAGCATCCGTCAAGCGGCGGCGGGCCAGGGCCCGGTGGTCCGGATCGTCGTCGACGACCAGGACCCGGATCGCGGGTCCGGTCACGGTCAGCGCGCTGCTTGGATCACGCGGGCTCGGGCAACGAGACCAGCGAGGTCCAGTACGACGACACCCGCCGGAGCCCCTCGCGGAGGCCGGCGCCGGTGGAGGGCTTGGTGACGTAGGAGTTGCCGCCCAGGCGGTAGGTGGCATCGACGTCCTCGGGCCGCTCCGACGAGGTGAGCACGACGACGGGGATCGTGCGCAGGCGCTCGTCCGACTTCACCCGCTCCAGGACCTCGAGCCCGTTCAGCTTGGGCATCTTGATGTCGAGCAGGATCAGGTTGGGCGGCCGTTCCCCGCCATAGCGACCTCGGCCATAGACGGCGTCGAGGGCCTCTTCGCCGTCAGCAGCGGTCTGGATGTCGAGCTGGACGTCGGGCACCTCCTGTAGCGCCCGCACCATGAGGAACAGGTGGTCCTCGTTGTCGTCCGCCACCAACACTCGCAAGGTCGTCACCGTCTCGCCTCCACGGAATGGACATCGGCCGCTGTGAGCGATGCGAGAGGAAGAGTCAATCGGATGTCGGTGCCCACGTCCGACGGAACGACGCCGATCTCCCCGCCCACTTGCTCGACGATCTTCCGGCAGATCGCCAGGCCCATACCGGTGCCCGACGTCGCCGCGTCGCGCGACTCCAGCCGCTCGAAGATCCCGAACACCTTCTCACGATACGGCTCGGCGATTCCTACGCCGTCGTCGGCAACGGAGATCTCCGTGCGCCCCGCCGCCGCCACCCGGGCCGACACCCGCACGCGTACGTCAGGGCGGCCGCCGTGGCGCGCCCCGTTCTCCACCAGGTTCGTGAAGAGCTGGCGGGCCCGCAACGCGTTCATCCGCACGATCGGCAGGGGCTCGGCGACGACGACCAGCCCTGGGTGGCCCTCCCGGGCCGCCTCGCTGACCTCGGCGATCAGCGAGTCGAGGTCGATGTCCGACGCGTCGGTCTGCACCCGTCCGATGCGGGACAGCTCGAGCAGGTCCTGGATCAGCGCCTGCATGTACGAAGCGCTGGCGCCCATACGGTCGAGGAAGTACCGGCCCTCGTCGTCGAGCTTGTCGGCGTGGTCGGCCCGCAGGTACTCGAGGTACCCCAGCAGGGTGATGATCGGGCTCTTGAGGTCGTGGCTCACGCCGTAGACGAGCGTCTCCAACTCGGCGTTGGTCTCCTCGACGGCGCGACGGGCTTCCCGCTCGCGCTCGAACAGCTCGGAGCGTTCCAGGGCGATGTCGGTGAACAGTCCCAGGCCCTTCAACAGATTGGTCTCCTCGGCGCCGAAGAATGGCGTGAAGGGGCTGGCCGGCACGACCAACCAGCCGTCACGAAGGGGCAGGGCCAGAAGAACGGGATTGCCCTCGACGATGATCGGGTCGTGGCCTGTCAGCCCGCGGACGGGCGCGGCCAGCTCGAGGGCCTCCATGTCGGTGACGCCGTAGCTCGCCTTGGGGCGACCATCGCCACCGACCAGCAGGGCGCCGCGGGCGCCGAACACCTTGGCCACATGGGGCAGGAGGGCGTCGGCCACCTCGGCCACTGTCACCACGCCCATGAGCTCGACCTCGGCCTCGCGGAGGGCGGCGGTCTCGTTACGGCGCCATACCGTGCGCAGCCAGGCGGGGGGCACGAACCCGGTGAGGAATAGGACGGCGGCCAGCCCGGGCAGGAGCTGCGTCACCGCCCTGACCGCGCCCGGCTGATCGTTGCTGGGGAGAACGGCCGGAAGGATGGCGAGCACCAAGGCGAAGGAGCCGACCGCCAGCAACCGCATGCGCCGGCGGGTGACGGTGGGCTGGCCGTTGCCCGCCCACCAAAGGCGCGCGCCCACCACGCCGCCGAGGAAGGCCCACTGGATGACGATGGCGAGGGCGTACAGCTCGAACCACACAGGCCGCAGGTCGTCTGAGCCCGGGAACCGGGGCAGGGCCAGCGTCGCGAGGGCGACGGTGACGGTGACGGACAACGCGGCGCGATCCATCGTCCGCGGCGTCGGCCCGAAGGCGGCCATGAACCGGTAGAGGAAGTACGGGTAGGCCACGATGAGCACCACGAGCACGCGCAGCAACACCTCGGCGGCAGTGCCCGTCGGCTCATCCGGCAGGAACAGGGCGACGACGAGGACCGAGCCGAGGGCGGCGAAGGTCGCGGTCAGCCAGGCCGACGCGGCGTCGGACTGTCGCCGCCAGAGCCGGAACGCGACGAACGCAAGCGCACCGAAGCCCGCTGCGTTGACGACCTCGAGGACGTTCTCCATTCGCCGCCGAGTGTCGGATGCCGAGCACGCCCCGTCAACACCGGCGCCGGTATCCCAGACGGTTTCGGACGACTTGCCCGAAGTGTCTTAAGAGACCTCGACAGACCCCGTCATCCCCGAGTGCAGGCTGCACTCGTACTCGAAGCTGCCGGCCTTCGTGAACGTGTGCTCGAAGGTGCCGTCGGAGATGTTGTCGCTCTTGAAGCCGTCGCCCTGCACGTTGTGGAGGACGTTCTCCTTCCACACCCACGAGACCGTCCCACCGGTCTTGATCGACACCCTCTCGGGGTTGAACTTGAGGTCCTTCAGCTCGACCGTCGCGTCGGCGGCGCCCGATGCCCCAGTGGTGGTGTTCGAGGCAGTGCCACCGTCTCCTCCGCCGCACGCGGCGAGCAGCAGACCGAGGGCGAGGGCGAGAGGGGCGATGCGCAGCTTGGCCATGGCTGCGCATCCTGCCAGCGGTGCCTGCCGTTTCCCAACTCGACCGGGCGGGCGTCGGTCACACCTCTGGGGGGCGCGCCCGGGTCTCCAGCCAGCGCTGGAATCCGGCCGCGTTCGAATGCACCCCGTTGAGAGTGTCGAGCTTCTCCCGCTGGCTCTCGTCGACGGCGGCCAGGTCACCGGCAAACGCCTCGTCTAGGGCTGCCGCGATGTCGCGGCCCTCGCGCCACGCCGCCTCCGCCACCTCGGCCCAGCGGACGAGGATCTCGTCGGCCTCCTCGAGAATCGCCCCGGGGTCCGGCACCAGCCCGTAGTGGGCGAGGGCCACGCCCGCCGGCGTGCGGTCGCGGAACTTGCGGAGCGAGTGGCGGGCCTGCTCGAGGTCGAAGTCGGGCGGTGGCGTGGAGGGGCGCAGCACGCCGGCGTCGGGCAACCGCACGCCGACGGCATCGCCGACGAAGAGGATGCCGCTGTCGGAGTCGTGGAGGGAGAGGTGGTGCTTGGCGTGACCGGGCGAGTCGACGGTGGTGAGCACGCGCGTGGGGCCGACCTTGATGTCCTCGCCGTCGGCCAGGACGTGGATGCGTTCGGCCGGCGTGGGGTCGAGGCGCCCGTACAGCTCGTCGAGCAGCGATCCGTACACGCGCGCGGCCGAGCTCACGAGCTTGGACGGGTCGGCCAGATGTCGCGCGCCCTTCTCGTGCACGTACACCGTCGCGTTGGGAAAGGCGCGCGCCACGTCACCCACGCCTCCGGCGTGATCCAGGTGGATGTGGGTGACGGCCACACCGGCGAGCTGGTCGGCGTCGACGCCGAGCTCATCCAGCGCCGCGAGCAGGGCGGGCACCGAGCTCTGACTGCCCGTCTCGACCAGGACGGGGTCTGGTCCCTCCACCAGATAACCGGCCGTCACCCGCTCCCACCCGCCGAGCAGAGTGTCGATCTGGAGGACGCCGGGAGCGATGCGATCAGGCACGAGCCGACGTTATCTGTGTGCGATCGGGCGTGGCTGGGCACACCTTCGGTACGACGGAAGGAGCACCAGATGCGCAGGCACGGCGGAGTCAGCGACGGGGTGGAGAGCCCCCACGATCGGATCACGCTCTCCCAGGACGCAGGCGTGGGGGCGGTATCCGCCGCCAGTGCCCTGGTCGGGACCCTCGTCGCCGTGGCCCTGACGGTGCTGGTGCTCGCGCTGGCCGCGGCCGTCGTCACCGGCACCACGCTCGAGGCCGACCTGCGGGTGGACAACTGGCGGGACGCGGGTGTGGCGGGCGGGGCCATCCTCGCCGGGGTGCTCTTCTTCTCGTTCCTCTTCGGTGGCTACGCCGCTGGCCGCATGGCCCGCCGTCGGGGCGTGCTCCACGGCGTGATGGTCTTCGTAACCAGCCTGGTGGCGGTGGCCGCCGCGACCGTCATCGCCAGGCTGCTCACCGACGCCGACGCGGACACCGTCCTTCGCAACCTGCGCAGCGTCGGCGTACCGACCACGGGCTCGGAATGGCGCGACGTGGCCACGGTGGCGGGGGTCGCCTCGCTCGTCGCCATGCTGGCCGGCTCGGTGCTGGGCGGCATGTGGGGTGAGCGCTGGCACAGCCGCCTCATGGCGCGGGCCCTCGATCCTGAGGTCGGCAGGGAGGGGCAGCTCCGGCGTGAGGCCGCCGAGATCCACGACGACGCCGAGGCACGCGCCGAGCGTACGCACGTCGGCGGTGGCGTCGACCTGCGCGACCGCGCCCGCGACAGCGACGACGGCGAGATCCACGACGACGCCGAGCCCGCCGAAAACGGCCGCCGCCGCTTCCTGCGCCGCTGAGGGTCTCCTCTGGCTTCGGGTCTTCAGGCAGCGGCGGACGCGGCTGCTCGGAGGAGGGGCTCGACGGCGGTCGGGTCATCGTGGTCGACGACCGGGAATCCCGTGCCGTCGTGGCCGCCGTCCCAGTGCATGACCACCCCTGGGTTGTGGGCGTGCATGCCGCCCGGGGCGAACACGTGCGGACTGCCCTTCACGACATCGTCCGCCTCGGCCGCCCGGTGCTGGTCGTGCACGGCCGACCGGGCTGCTCCCGCCTCGAGCGCCCCTCGGAGTGCGCCCACGTCGAGTCCCGACTCTGCTGCCACGTCGAGGACCACGTGCAGCATCGTGACGCAGCGGCTCTCCCCGAAGAACGCCTTGCGCAGGGCGCGATCGAGCCGTTCGCTGGCCTCCAGCCCCTGCTCCTTGGCCGCCTGTACCGACTCGAGGGCGAGCAGGGTGCTGACCGGGTACTCGTGCACCGCTCCCTGCCAGAGCTGCCAGCCCGCGTCCGACTCCAGGCCGCTCGTCACCGGGACCTCCGACTCGAGGGTGAGCTTGGGCGTCGGGCGCTGGTTGGCCAGCTCGAGGACGAAGGCGCGGTGATCGAAGCGCACCGCCGCCTCGAGTCCGAGCCGCTGGCGGGCAGTGTGCAGCCGGTGCACGGCCACGTGGGCCCACGGGCAGCCGATGTCGGAGTAGATGACGAGCGTTCCCGGGGAGACGAGCACACCTGTGCTGTACCCACCCACCGGCCGTTGTCCTCCTGCGTAAGCTTGCACGCGATGGAGGAGCGGGCGCCCAGGGGCATGCGCAGCTTCAGCATGCACCGCCAGTTCGACGTGTCAGGTGTGTCCGGCACCGGCATGGTGCTCGAAGGCGTCCTTTTCTCGACGGGCGTGCTCGTCGTGCACTGGCTCACGCCCCCACCCCGAGGGTCGATCAGCATGTGGGACTCCCTCGACCAGTTCCTCGACATCCACGTGCGTCCGCACCCCGGCAACCGCACGGTGCTGCGATTCGACGACGGCGAAGAGCTCACGTGGGAGGGGACGAGGCCGTCGGCCGAGGCCCGTGGCTAGGGGAAACAAGTCGGCGGCCGAAGCCCTGCGCGAGGTGCCGCTGTTCGCGTGCCTCAACGACAAAGAGCTGCGCCGGAT
>JBEEFQ010000081.1:0-13224 GCA_041166245.1 Actinomycetota bacterium
TAGCTCAGTTGGTAGAGCGCTTGACTGGCAGTCAAGAGGTTCGTGGGTTCGATTCCCATCGCCTCCACCCGAAATTGGCGTCTTCAACGGCCGTGCGCAGAGCGCACGGCCGTTTTCGTCGCCAAGTTCGGGTGCAATTACCTTTGGCTCCTTGCGCTTCGCGCTTGCGTCGCCATTGCTGGCGCTCACGGGCTCTCGTTGTTCGTTTGACAGGACTGCCGGGCCTTCGTACCGGGTTCGGCACCGCTGGGCCCTCGTGACTAGTTCCGCACGCTGGTCAAGTTGGTCATTGCAGACACCGTCAGGTCACCGCAAAGTGGGGGGATGACCGTTTACCGTCTGCCCGGCACGGCCGGCGAGGGCGGGACCGCCATCGTTCTGGGAGGGGGCGGCAACCTCGGGGCGACCCAGGTCGGGATGCTGCGGGCCCTCCTCGAGCGGGGGGTCGAGCCGACCGTCCTCATCGGGTGCTCGGTGGGCGCCCTCAACGCCGCGGGGCTGGCCGCCGACCCGACCATGGCCGGCGTGGACCGCCTGGAACAGATCTGGCGGGAGCTCGACGGCGAGGCCATCGTCGCGCCCGGCCGCCTGTCGGCCCTCTGGCTCATGACCCGCAAGTACCGGGCCCTGCAGGCCAACGACGGCCTACGGAAGCTCCTCGAGACGTCACTCCCCTTCCGCAGCTTCGAAGAGGCCCGCGTCCCGCTGCACGTCGTCGCCACGTCGATGCGGACCGGGGGCGAGCGCTGGTTCTCCCAGGGTCCGGTGGTCGAGCCCATCCTCGCCTCGGCCGCCCTGCCCGCGGTGTTCCCACCCGTCGAGATCAACGGCGAGCTGCTCATCGACGGCGCCGTCGTCAACAACGTGCCCATCTCCAAGGCGGTCGAGGTGGGCGCCACCCGGATCTACGTGCTCCACGTCGGCAACTTCGAGCGGCCCCGCCGAGCGCCGAAGCGGCCCCTCGACGCCCTGCTGCAGAGCTTCTCCATCGCAAGGAACTTCCGCTTCCAGCAGGAGACCGAGCAGCCACCGTCCGGCACCGAGCTCATCGTGCTCCCGGGCATCGACCCCGGCACCGTCAAGTACAACGACTTCGGCCGCTCTCGCGAGCTCATCGAGAAGGCCTACCGGGCGACGGCGACCTGGCTCGACGCCGGTCATCTGCGAGCAGCAGCGAACTAGCGGGGTCAGGCCGGCAGGGGCACGTCGCCGGGCAGGAGGCCGGCCGACACGAGGTCGTCCCAGAGGGCGGTGGGCAGCGGGAGGTCGATGAACGCGGCGTTCTCGGCCATCTCCGCCGCGGTACGGGCGCCGGCGAGCACGGTGCGCACGGCCGGGTGGCCGAGCGGGAACTGCAGGGCGGCGGCCCGCAGCGGCACCCCGTGGCGCGCGCAGGCCTCGTCCAGCTGTCGTGCTCGGGCGACGAGCTCGGGCGGAGCGGCGGCGTAGTCGTAGGTCGCGCCGGGTCGGGGGTCGGCCAGCAGACCGCTGTTGAACACGCCGGCGGCGATGACCGCGACCCCGTCCCGCTCGCACAGCGGCAGCAGCTCGTCGAGACCGGTCTGGTCGAGCAGCGAGTAGCGGCCGGCCAGGAGCACGCAGTCGACGCCCGCCTCGCGCACGAACCGGGCCAGCATCGGGGCCTGGTTCATGCCCGCCCCGACGGCACCGATCACGCCCTCGTCCCTGAGCCGGCGCAGGACGGGGAAGGCGCCGGTCAGGGCGTCGTCGGCGTGGTCGTCGGGATCGTGCACGTGGACGACGTCGACGCGGTCGAGTCCCAGGCGACGCAGGCTCTCCTCGATCGACCGCAGCACGCCGGCCTCGGAGTAGTCGAACATCGGATGCACGGCCGGGACGTCGCGGAAGATCGTCGGCTCCGTCGGGCCGTCCGGCCCGTCCGGTACCAGCAGACGGCCGACCTTGGTGGAGAGCACGAACTCGTCGCGGGGCCGGCGGGCCAGCGCGTCGCCGACCCGGCGCTCCGAGAGGCCGTGGCCGTAGAGGGGTGCGGTGTCGAACAAGCGCACCCCTGCGTCCCACGCCGCGTCGACCGTGGCCCGGGCGTCGTCCTCGGACACCTCGGTGAAGAGGTTGCCGATCGGCGCGCACCCGAGCCCGAGCCGCGGGAGGTCCGTCACCGCCCGGGGACGCGGATGCCGGCGATGCCGCCGTCGATGGCCAGGGCGGTGCCGGTCACGTACCCCGCCGCCGGTGACGCCAGGTAGGTGATGGCGACGGCAACCTCCTCGGCGGTGCCGAGGCGACCGACGGGCTGGCGGGCGACGAGCCCGGCGCGGGCCGCGGCGGGGTCGTCGGCCTGGTCCAGGAGGCGGCCCACCCACGGCGTGTCGACGGTGCCCGGACAGACCGTGTTCACCCGGATCCCTTCACTGACGAGGTCGGCGGCCATGGCGAGGGTGAGCGACAGCACCGCACCCTTGCTGGCGCCGTACACGGCCCGCTGGACGAGGCCAACCGTGGACACGACCGACGCGGTCGTCACGATGGCCGCCCGCTCCGATTGCCGAAGTTGCGGGAGGAAGGCGCGCACCGTGCGCACGATGCCGACGACGTTCACGTCGTACACGCGATGCCATTCGTCTTCGTCGTTGTCCTCCACGGTGCCGATGGCGCCGATGCCGGCGTTGCACACCAGCACGTCGACGGGCCCGAGCGCCTCCTGCACCGCGACGGCCGCCTTGTCGAGCGAGCCCTGGTCGGTGACGTCGGCGACCACGCCGAGTACACCCGCCTCGCCCTCGGGCGGTCGCAGGTCGAGGGCGGCGACCCTCGCCCCCTCGGCCACCATGGCTCGCGCGGTGGCGAGGCCGATGCCCGAGCCCCCGCCGGTGACCGCCGCGATCATCCCCTCGTAGCTCATTTTTGGAGCGCCTCCTCGGCCGCCTGCTGGATGGCGGCCACTGCTTCCTTCGGGTCCAGGACGCCGCGTAGAGCGGCGTTGATCGCGCTCCATCCCGCGTCCTCGACCTCTGGGAACCGGGCCAGCGGCGGGTAGGTGATCATGCCGCCGGCGATGGTGTCGCGGGTGACGGCGAGCCGTCGGCCGTCGACGTCGTCGGCAGGAGCTACCGAGGCGAAGGCCTCGACGTGGGCCGGAACCGACCCACCCGCGGCATCGAGGTCGGCGACCTCCCGCGAGCACAGACGCTCGAGCAACGCGATCGCGCCGTCCACGTCGCCACACGTCGTCGGGACGGCCCACGCGTGACATCCCGCGTACGACACCTGACGGACAGGACCGGCGGGATACGGAGCGGGTGCCAGCGGCACGGACGCGCCGCGGATGGCCGCGGTGGCGCCCGGCCACGCCCCGGCCATCGCCACCCGTCCGTCGAGCAGGGCAGCGTCGACCTGGTCGTAGTGCCACTCCGGCAGGTCGTCCGGACCTCGCTCCGCCAGCGCGCAGAGGGTCTCCACCGCAGCGACTGCCTCCGCGCTGAGCATCGTCGGGCGGGCGCGGTCATCGAACAGCCGACCGCCGTGGCTCACGACCAGCTCGAAGAACGTGCCGAACAGCCCGGACTCGCGACCCGGGAACCCGAACGGGTGGGGCGACGCGACCATGGCGTCCCAGGTCGACGGCGGGTCATCCATCACGTCGGTGCGGTACCAGAGCACGCGCACGTCGATGTTGCGGGGCACCGAGAGCAGGACGCCGTCGAAGCGGCACAGGCCCAGGGCCGCGGGAGCGAGGCTCGCCAGCGTGCGGGCGTCGATCAAGTCGTGCAGGGGCCGCAGCCACTGGGCCTGGGAGGGCGCGTACTTGGAATGGGTGGACAGCAGGTCGACGCGCTCGCCCGCGGCCAGCAGCTCGGCGACCCGACGGTTGAGCGTCGGGTGGTCTTCGTGCACGACCACGTCGACGTCGTCGGGTAGCACGCGGTAGAGGTCGTCGTACATCGGCCCGCCGACCAGCGCCACCCGCAGGGTCACGACTGGGACCGCCAGTACCCACCGTCCGGGAAGGCGAACTCGGCCAGGGACTCGGGGTGCATCTCGATGCTGTACCCGGGCGCGTCGGGCAGCAGGTAGCGACCGTTCTTCACCCTGACCGGGTCGACGAAGTGCTCGTGCAGGTGATCGGCGAACTCGACGATGCGGTCTTCCCGCGCGCCCCCGACCGCGATGGCATCGAACGCAGCCAGGTGCTGGACGTACTCGCACAGTCCGACGCCGCCCGCATGGGGACAGACGGGGACGTCGAAGCGATCGGCCAGCAGCAGGATGGCCACCACCTCGTTCACCCCGCCCACCCGGCACGCGTCGATCTGGCAGAAGCCGATGGCCCCGGCCTGCAGCAGCTGCTTGAACATCACTCGGTTATGCGCCATCTCCCCCGTCGCGATCGGGATGGGCGCGACCGCCTTGGCGATGGCGGCGTGGCCGAGGACGTCGTCGGGGCTCGTGGGCTCCTCGATCCAGTGCGGGTCGAACGGGGCCAGCCGGCGAATGCTGTCGATGGCGGTGGCCACGTCCCACCGCTGGTTGGCGTCCATCATGAGACGCACGCCGTCGCCCACCTCGCCTCGGATGAGGGCGGCCCGCCGGCAGTCCTCGTCGAGATCGGCGCCCACCTTCATCTTGAGGTGGTCCCACCCGTCGGCCACCGCGGCACGGCAGCGGCTGGCGACCGAGTCGTCGTCGTAGCCCAGCCAGCCAATGGACGTGGTGTAGGCGGGCAGCCCGTCCTGGAGGAGCGCGTCCCGCCGGGCGGCGCGTCCACCCGCCTGCTCGTCGAGGCGCTCGCGCGCCCAGCCCGGGTCGATGACGTCGGTGAGGTACCGGAAGTCCACCAGGTCGACGAGCTGGGCCGGAGTCATGTCGCTCAACAACCGCCACAGCGGCACCCGCTGCGCCTTGGCGTGGAGGTCCCACACCGCGTTGACGACTGCGCCCGTCGCCATACCGATCGCGCCCTTCTCGGGGCCGATCCATCGCAGTTGGCTGTCGCCGGTGAGCTCGCGCCAGTACGCGCCAGGGTCGCCGAACAGGTCGTCGGTGTCGCGGCCGACCACCATGGGCCGCAGGGCCTCGGCCGCCGCGACGCAGACCTCGGTGCCCCGGCCGATGGTGAACGTGAGGCCGTGGCCCTCGAGCCCGTCGCTCGAGTCGGTGCGCAGCACCACGTACGCGGCCGAGTAGTCCGGGTCGGGGTTCATGGCGTCCGACCCGTGCAGACCGAGCGAGGTCGGGAACCGGACGTCGATCACGTCCATGCTTTCGATGCGCACCGGCGCAGTCTTCCAGAGGAGGTACACAATGGCGGCGTGACCGCGGCGCGCCTCTGGGCGCGGAACGAGCTGGGCCGGCGATGGCGGGCCCTCGTGGTCCTCGGGCTCATCGCCGGCGCGGCCGGCGGCCTGGCCCTCGGCGCCGTCGTGCAGGCCCAGCGCAGCGGAGACGTCTACGCGCGCTACCGCGAAGCGACCGCGTCACCCGACGCCATCGTCTTCGGCACGCAGAGCCAGGCGGGCCAGGAGCTGTTCATGACCGGCGGGCAGATCGACTACACCGGGGTGGTCGCCCTGCCCGAGGTGGTCGACAGCGGCCAGTTCAACCTGGCCCCGGTCGCGATCGAGGTGAAGGGTCACGACGAGCCGCTCGGCGGGCTTCCGACGTCCGACGCACATCTCTACCGGACGCTGGCCAAGCCACTCCTGCGGGCGGGACGGCTGCCCAACCCCGAGCGCGACGACGAAGTGCTGGTCAACGAGCTCGCGGCGCGAGACGGCGTCGAGGTGGGCGACAAGGTCACCGTGGTCACGGCCGAGAACCTGGAAGCGTTCTTCGGGACCGGCGAGTTCGACGGAGTGCGCATTCCCGCGACGGTGGTGGGCATCGGCAACACGCCGCTCGACTACATCTTCACGAGCGGCGAGGCCTCCTCCTATCCGAGCGGAGCAGTCCTCGCAAAACATGAGGAGGTCCCCCGGTTCGGCAACTTGGTGGTGCGCCTCCGGCCGGGCACCGACGTCACGAAGTTCACGGCGCGGGCCCAGGCCGCGCTCGGGTTCCCCGACGCCCCGGTGCGCGACCTGGCCGAGGACCGCAAGCGCTTCGAACACGCGACCAGGCTCGAGCGCACTGCCCTGCTGCTGTTCGCGGCGGCGGTCGGCCTCGCCGGCCTGGTGCTCGCCGGCCAGGCCCTGGCCCGCACCGTCTTCGCCATGCACGCGGCCGGACCCACCCTCTCGGCCCTCGGCCTCACGCGAAACGAGGTGATCGGCGGGCTGGTGCTCCCGACACTGCTCACCGCCGCCGTCGCCGCCGTGTCGGCCGCCGGCCTGGCCTTCGCCCTCTCCGACCGGTTCACGCTCGGGCTCAGCCGCGAGATCGAACCGAACCTGGGCCGGCACGCCGACTGGTACGTGCTGCTACCCGGCGCGGCGCTGCTGCTGCTGCTCGTCGTGGGCGGCGCGGCGCTCGCCGGGGTGCGAGCGACGAGCAGGCGGGCCGAGGGCCTCCCGGGTCGGGGGCTGGGTGTCCTGCGCGGCATCCGCTCCGCCGCACCGCTGCCCCTGGCTCTCGGCGCCACGATGGCACTCGAGTCGGGCCGGGGCCAGCGGTCGACGCCCGTGCGCCCGGCGCTGGCGGGCGCGGTGGCCGGCGTGCTCGGCATCGTCGGCGCCCTCGGCCTGGTCCGTGGCATCGACCACGCCCTGGACAGTCCCCGCGTCTCCGGGCAGACCTTCGACGGCTTCCTCTTCCCCGACGAGGAGCACTCCATCACCGAGATACAGCGTGCGGCGAACGCGGAGCCGCTGGTGGGCGCGGTGGCCCTCATGATCAGGCGCCCCTTCGTCGTGGCCGGCGAGGGCCTTCCCGTGTACGCCCTCGATACGACCAAGGGGAACGCCGACTTCGTCGTCATCGAAGGCTCGGGTCCCCGATCGCCGGACGAGGTTGCCGTGGCACCGTCGTCGCTGAAGGCCATCGGCAGGCACGTGGGCGACACCATCGAGATCGAGGACCAGCGCTTCCGGGTGGTCGGGAAGACGCTGCTGCCGCAGACGGCCCACTCCTCCTTCGACCAGGGCGCGTGGATCACGTCCAAGGGGATGGACCGACTGAAGGAGCGCGACGACGACTTCGGCACGGAGGTCGCGGTGCAGGCCCGGCCCGGCGTGTCGCCGGAACGACTCTCCGAGGCGCTCGCCAAGCGCCTCCCCGATGCGGAGGAGCTGGACATCCCCGGGCCGCCGCAGGACGTGCTCCTGCTGCGCAACGTGCGCACCCTGCCGCGCGTGCTGGCCGGGTTCCTCGGCCTGCTCGGCGTCGCCGCGCTCGGGCACGCCCTCGTGACCGCGGTGCGCAGGCGCCGCAACGAGCTCGCGGTGCTGCGGGCCCTCGGCTTCCGGCCCGCCCAGAACGCGATGACCATCGTCTGGCAGGCCACCACCGTCGCGGTGATCGGCCTGGTGGTCGGCCTGCCCCTCGGCATCGCCGCGGGCCGGGTCAGCTGGCGCTGGGTCGCGGATTCGACGCCGCTTCTCTACGTCGCACCACTGGCGGGCCTCGCGGTCGCCCTCGCCGTTCCCGGCACCCTCGCGATCGCCAACGGGCTGGCCGCGCTGCCGGCGAGGCGAGCGGCGCGCCTGCGCGCCGTCGACGTGCTCAGGACCGAGTAGTTAGGGCCTCGTCCAGGAACCTGGGCGAGGCCCTACGACGCGGCCGCCTCCCATTGGAGGCGGGGCGCGTCGGCCCACAGGCGCTCGAGGTCGTAGTAACGCCTGATCTCGTCGAGGAACACGTGCACGACGAAGTCGCCGTAGTCCATGAGCACCCAGCGGGCGTCGTCGAGCCCCTCGACCCGGATGGGCCCGGGACCCCCGGCCGCCTTGACCTGCTCCTCGATCTCCTCCACGACGGCTCGCACCTGTCGGACGTTGGCGCCGCTGGTGATGACGAAGTGGTCGGTGATGGCGAGCACCTGCCCCACCTCGAGCACCACCGTGTCCTGACCGTGCTTGTCCGCCGCTGCTCGGGCCGCCAACGCGGCCATGTCGCTCTGCATCACTTCGTTGGGAAGTCCTTTCCGACGATCACGGTGACGTCGACGACGTCGGTGGCGTTGCGATTGCGCACGAGGATGCCGACCCCGAGCGCGGCTCGTACCTTCTCGGCCATCGCCCGCTTGTCAGCGTCGTAGTAGATCACCTGGGTCTGCAGTTGCCCCAGCGGGTTTGCGTTCCCGGTGAGGGTGACCTCGATGCCGGCGGGGACGAGCTTCTCGCTGACCCGCTGAGCCAGCTCGAGCTCACCCGTGCCGTTGAGCACCCGCACGCGCGGGCGCGTCGCCGCCGCCTTCGCCGCGCCGGGGAAGACGGTGCGCAGCACGTTCGGAAGAGCGTCACGGTCGAGCTGGTAGATCTGCTGTCCGCCGCCGAGCGTGCCCGCCGACTTCACGGGGACGACCCGGATGTTCCAGCTGCCGGATGCGATGGCGCGCAGCGCCTTGCCGAGGGCGCCGTCCGGCGCCAGGTTCGGCGTCTGCTTGATGCGTTCCAGCCACGCCTCCCAGAACGCCTGGTGCCGGCCCAAGCGGGACAGCGCCGAGCTGCGCCCGGCGGCGGACAGCAGGCGCGACACCTCGGCGGGCTCGACACGGCTGCGGCCCGCCTCGAACAGGACCGCGACCCTGCCGGACGGGAACACGTCTTCCACCCGCTCGGGGATGTTGACCACCAGCGGTCCGGTTGCGGCGAGGAGCTGGGCCAACCCGTCGGCGTTGAGCACATCGACGGTTCCGAGGGACGCTCCGATGAGGTTCTCGGTGGTGGTGAGGAGGCGTTCGGGCCCGCCGGCCGCGAGCGCGGCGCCGACCGGTTCGAGACCGAGGGACGGCACCTCGGCCATGGTGCCGCTGGGGATGAGGAGCAGCGAGCCGCCGGTGCCGTCGGGCGCGGGGACCACCTCGGTGAGCCAGCTGGCGCTGCCGTCGGGCGCCTGCTCGGCCACGAGGACGGGCGGGACCGCGACACCCGTGGCGGTCGGCGTGTCCGTCGACTGCCCGTCCCCACCGCCGCCCGACCCGGTGTCGCGCAGCACGACCGCCGCGGCGGCGACGAGGGCGACGACCAGCACCAAGGCGGCGGCGGAGGCGCCCCTGCGGCGGCGCCTGCGCAACATCTCCCGGCGCTTCTGGGCGCGCGTGCCGTCCGGCGTGGGCGGGAGCGGGATGGGGGGCGGGTCAGCCACGGTGGGGCGGGTTCCCGTGATCATCATCCGGGGCCAGCGTACAGACCCCGCTTCCGGATCAGTTGGACGGCGGCGGGGGGCACGAGCCCGTCGATCGGTCGCCCCTCGGCCACCCGGGACCGGATGTCGGTGCCCGATATGGCGAGGTCGGGGATCTCGACGACCTGGATGCCGTGGGTCCACCCGGAAAGGCCGATCCCCCCGTTGGAGCCCTCCCGGGTGACGACCACCAGGCCGGCCCGCCGTCGGAGCTCGTCGATGCGCACCCACGTGTGCAGCTGGGCGGCCACGTCGGTTCCCACGATGACGAACAGCTCGGCTCCAGGTTCGGCCGCGGCGAGCTGGTCGATGGTGTCGGCGGTGTAGGACTCACCGCCGCGATCGATCTCGATGCGACTGGGCACCATGCCTTCCACCCCGGACATGGCTGCTTCGAGGAGGGCGTAGCGGTCCTCGGCCGGCGTCACGTCGCGCGCCCCGGACTTCTGCCAGGGCACGTTGGCGACGACGAGCAGGACGGTGTCGAGCCGCGCCTGCTGGCGCGCGTCCACCGCCGCGACCACATGGCCGGTGTGGACCGGATCGAACGTCCCGCCGAGCACGCCGATGCGCTTGGGAGCCAAGACCTAAGTTTCACCCATGACGACGCTGCCTGAGGGCATCCACGGCGAGTGCGACCCGCGCTTCTCCGCCATCCCCACCTTGTTCGCCGAGCAGCTGGCGACTGGCAAGCACCACGGTGCGTCCATCGCGGTCCGCCACCGGGGCGAGCCGGTCGTCGACATCTGGGGCGGCTCCTTCGCCGAGGACACCATGGCCCTGTCCTTCTCCACGACCAAGGGACCGGCCGCCCTCTGCCTGCACATGGTGATGGAACGGGCCGGTCTCTCCTACGACACGCCGGTGGCCGAGGTGTGGCCCGAGTTCGGTACGAAGGGCAAGGAGGCCATCACCATCCGCCACTGCCTCTGCCACGAGGCGGGGGTGCCCCAGATCCGGGACGAGATCCCCTCGGTCGAGACCATGGCGGACTGGGACGAGATGGTGGCGATGATGGAGCGGCTCACCCCGCTGTGGACCCCGGGCGAGCAGAACGGGTACCACGCCATCAACTACGGCTGGCTCGTCGGCGAGTTGGTGCGGCGCATCGACGGGAGGCCCATCGACCGTTTCCTCGCCGAGGAGGTCACCGGCCCGCTCGCGTTGGACGGCTGTTACATCGGCACACCACCGTCCGAGCACCACCGGTGCGCGCCGCTCATCTCCGGCATGGGTGAGATGAACGAATCGGTCATCCAGCAGTTCCTCCCGCCCGACTCGATCGCGTGGCGGGCGTTGTCGCCCGCCGGGAACATGAACGACTTCGTCAACAGCCCGTCCGGGCTGCAGACCGTCGGCCCTGCGTTCTCTGGCGTGTTCACGGCCCGGTCGCTGGCCAAGATCTACGCGCTCATGGAGCGGGGCGGTGAGCTCGATGGTGTTCGCCTGCTGTCGGAGTCAACGTTGAAGCAGGCGCTCGAGGTGCAGAACGACCGGGCCGACCTCGTCATCTTCTTCCCCATCCGGTGGCGGCTGGGGTTCATGAGCGGCGGCGGCGACTTCTCGCCGGCCGGCCCCAACCCCGACGCCTACGGCCACGCCGGCTTCGGCGGCTCCCTCGGCATGGTCGACCCCGCGGCGGAGATCAGCGTCGCCATCACCCTCGACCGCCTCGAGATCGACCTCCTGGGCGGCGACCGCGTCACCGGCGTCATCAAAGCCGCCATCGCCGCCGCTGCAACCTGACCCCGACGCGTTCTTTGGCGCGTCACCCCCATATATCGGGGGTAACGCGCCAAAGAACGGAACGGGTTACGTCCCGGTGAGCTTGGCGACCACGGGCGCGAAGGCGTCGAGGGCGTCGGCCTGGACGACGATGTAGGAGAAGCCCCACTTCTCGCGGCGGGCCTGGAGCATCTCGGCGATCTCGTCGACGCTGCCGGCCATCCCGATGGGGACGTCGCGCAGCTCGTCGGGCGTCATGCCGAACAGGGGCGCCATCTGCTCGTAGACCTCGTTGCCATTGGGGACGACCTGGGTGAGGAACGTCAGCACCTGCAGCTCGATGTCGTCGATGCGGTCGCCTGCCGCGGCGCGGACCCAAGCGATGCGCTCGTCCCACTTCTCGGGCCGGGCCTCGGCCGCCACCTCGGGGCCGACGTAGCCCGCCTTCAGATTGGGGTTGACGCCGACGATGTCGGCCTCCCGCGCCGCGATCGACAACATGCGCTTCCCACCCCCGCCGATGAGCAGCTTGGGATGCGGCTGGCTGACGGGTCGGGGCAAGCCCTGCGCCGCCTTCAACGTGTAGTGCTCGCCCTCGAAGGTGCAGGTGCCGTCGCGCCACAACGCCTTGAGGATCTGGACCGCCTCCTCCATGCGGCTGATGCGCACGCCGGGCGTGTCGTGCGGGATGCCGGACTCCACGTAGTCGCTGGTCATCCACCCCGCCCCGATGCCCACCTCCAGGCGACCGTCGCTGGCCAGGTCGAGGGTGGCCATCTGCTTGGCCAGCACGACCGGGTGGCGGTAGTCGTTGTCGAACACGAGGGCGCCGACGTTGAGGGTCTCGGTGGCCTCGGCCGCGATCGTCATGGCGATCTCCGGCGCCCACTGGTCGCCGAAGTGATCGGGCACGTACATGGTCGAGTAGCCGCCGCCCTCGACGCGGCGGGCCATCTCCCGCCACTCCTTCCCACTCCCCGCTGCGTGGGTCTGCACTGCGAACCTGAAAGGCCTCGTCATGAGGCGAATCTAACTAGAGGTTGCCGCGGCGGTCCTGTTCGCGCTCGATGGCCTCGAAGAGGGCCTTGAAGTTGCCGGCGCCGAAGCCCTTGGCGCCTTCGCGCTGGATGACCTCGAAGAAGACGGTCGGACGGTCGGTGACCGTCTCGGTGAAGAGCTGGAGCAGGTAGCCCTCCTCGTCGCGGTCGACGAGGACGCCGAGGCGCTGGAGCTCGTCCCACGGCAGCGACAGGTCGCCGAGACGCACGCGGACGTCGTCGTAGTACTCGTCGGGCACGCGCAGGAACCGCACGCCCCGGTCGCGGAGCGCGGAGACCGTGGCCACGATGTCGTCGGTGTGCATGGCGATGTGCTGCACGCCCGGCGCGCCGTAGGAGTCGAGGTACTCCTCGATCTGGCTCTTGCGCAGCCCGTCGGCCGGCTCGTTGATGGGCAGGACGATCTTGCTGCCGTCCCAGACGACGGTGGACATGAGCGCCGAGTGCTCGGTCGAGATCTGTTCGTCGTCGAAGTGCACCAGCTGCTCCAGACCGAGCACCCGCCGGTAGAAGCCGACCCAGGAAGACAGCGCGCCCTTCTCGACGTTGGCGACGACGTGGTCGATGCGCGTGATGCCGACCGGTGCACCGACGATCGCGGGCGGCAACCCTTCCGCCGAGAACCCGGGCGCGAACGCGCCGTGGTACCCGGCCCGCTCGACGAAGGTGTGCTGGGTGTCGCCATACGCGGCGACCGTCGCCCGCACGAGCTGGCCGTCGTCGTCCTCGGTGACCCACGGCGCCTCCAGCCCGGCCCCGCCGCGCTCGATGGCCGCCTCGTAGGCAGCGCGTGCATCGCTGACGGTGATGGCGATGTCGCGCACGCCGTCGCCGTGGGCCCGCACGGAGCTGGCCACGGGCGAGTGAGGACCGAGCGCGCCGGTGAGCACGAAGCGCACGTCGCCCTGCTCGACGACGTAGGAGCACGTGCCGTCGGTGCGGCCCGTCTCCGGGCCGGCATACGCGGTGATGCGGAACCCGAACGTGCCGGCGAGGAATCCTGCGGCCTGGCGGGCGTTGCCGACCCACCACTCGAGGTGATCCCAGCCAAGGAACAGCGACGCGGGTGTGAGCGCGTCCCAGTCGGCGTCGAGCTCGAGGGCACTGTTCATGGGCTCGCTCGCAAGCGTCGCTCGCGTGTCGTCGTGGACCGTCATGCCGCTGCTCCACTCATCCGGTC
>JBEEFQ010000082.1:0-25948 GCA_041166245.1 Actinomycetota bacterium
GAGCCGGGTCCCGAGCTCCAGCACGAGCTCGGGATCGCTCAGGTTCGGGTCAGCCCACGTCTCGGAGATGCGGCGCCAGCTGTCGCGACCGAGGAACTCCCCGACCACCGCCTCCTTGCCGAGGGTCTTGCGCCACGTGCGCTCCCGCTTCATCAGGCCGGCGATCGTGGCGTCGTTGTCGGCCACCTTGGGGTGCTCGGCGTGGAAGCCGAGCTCGATGGCGAGGATGTTGGCCACTGGCACATAGCGCTTGCCGATCACCAGCCCCTCGTAGTGCTCCTTGGTCGGCTTCTCGGTGTCGAACCACACCTTGACGCCGTACTTGTGCGAGCGCTGTCGCACCGTGCCGAGCTCGCGCGGGACGAGTCCCCGGACGACCTCGGCCACCTCCTCGAACAGCTCCACCGGGAGGATCCTCGCGCCAACTGCTGAACTGTGCCCGTGGCCCACCTGGCTCAGATCAACGTCGGAAGGCTCCTGGCGCCGGAGGGGTCGGACGTCGTGGCCGAGTTCATCGCCGCCCTCGAGCCCGTCAACGCGCTGGCCGACCGCGCGCCCGGCTTCGTGTGGCGCCACCAGTCGGACGCAGGTGAAGGCCACACGTCGCCCGGCGGCACCGACGACGAGCTGTTCATCATCAACCTGTCGGTATGGGAGTCCTACGCCGAGCTGCACGAGTTCATGTACCGCACCGTGCACAACGGCTTCCTGCGTCGGCGGCTCGAGTGGTTCGAGCCCCGCTCCGGTCCGGTGACCGCGCTGTGGTGGGTACCGGCGGGCGAGCGGCCGACCGTCGACCAGGCTCTGGCCAGGCTCGAGCACCTGCGCAGGCACGGGCCGACCCCCGAGGCCTTCTCGCTGGTGCGTCAGTACGACGCCGACGGACGACCCGTCGGCCGGCGGGGCGCCTCGTTAGCCTGATGACGTGACCGTCGCCGCGACGTCAGGTATCGACCGGCGTCAGTCGGCGGCAGTCGCCGTGTTCGGTCTGTGGATGGTGACCGGGCTCTTCCTCGACGGTTGGTCACACAACCAGAACAAGCCGGAGACGTTCTTCACGCCGTGGCACGGGGTGCTCTACTCCGGGTTCGGCGCCGCCGTGCTGTGGTTTGCCTGGGACGGTCAGCGCACGCGACGGGCGGGCGGCGAGCCCGCGCCGCCGGTGGGCGGGTGGCTCACTGGATTCGGGATGGGGGTGTTCATCGCCGCCGCGCTCGGCGACTTCGGGTGGCACGCGGCCTTCGGCGTGGAGGCCGACATCGCCGCCCTGCTCAGCCCGACCCACCAGCTGTTGATGACGGGCGGCGTGCTGATGGTGACGGGCCCCGTGCGGGCGGCGTGGGCGAGCAGGGAGCCGCGGGTGCAGCCGCTGGCGCAGTTCTGGCCCGTGTTGCTCTCGGTCACGCTCGCCATCGCGGTGGTGTGCTTCTTCCTCATGTACCTGTCGCCGTTCCGGGCCGACAACACGCGCCAGCCCAGACCGGTGGGCCCCGAGTTCGACTTCCTGCTCGAGCAGGCCCAGATCCACCTCATCGCCTCGGTGCTCGTCACGACTGCGTTGTTGGTCGGTGGGCTCCTGCTCGTCCTCCGCCGCTGGCAGCCGCCATTCGGCACGTTCACCGTGATGTTCGGCGCGGTGGCGGTGGGCATGTCGGGGCTCGACACCTTCGAGCGCCTGCCCCTCGCGCTGTGCGGGCTCGCCGGCGGCGTCGTCGCCGACGTGCTGGTGATGCGGCTCCGGCCCGGACCCGATGCCGTCAGGCCGGCGCGCGTGGTCGCGGGCGTGGTGCCGGTCGCGCTCTGGCTCCCCTACTTCGTCGTGTTCAAGGCCACCTACGACCTGCCGTGGAACGTGCACATGTGGACGGGCACCGTCTTCCTGGCCGCGGTCGGCGGCCTGCTCCTCAGCGCGCTGGCCTACCCGCCGGAGACGCAGCCGGCCCGCTGAGCGACGGGGCGGCGATGGCGACGCCGCGGGCGAACCGAGCGACGGTGAGGCCGAGCCCGAGCAGGATGCTGGCCCCGAGCACAGGCGTCGCCACCTGCTCGATACCGATGTTGTCGGCGAGGAGGGCGACGACGAAGCCGAGCAGCCCGAGGTTCATGCCGTAGAAGACGACGTGATCGGCCGTCTCCCAACGGTCGTCGCCCGACGTGATCCCCCGCAGCAGCCCGAAGATACCGTTGGTCAGGACGCCGACGAACATGAGGTGGTCGACGGCGAGGATCTGGCGGGTGGCGATCTTGTCCACGTCGCCGCCGTTGGCACCGATGAGGTAGTTGAGGAAGAGGATGTTGACGACGACGGCGATGGCCGACACGGCACCGAATCTCGCTGGCGCGCTCGCCATCCAGTCGACGGCCCGGACGAGCGGCCACATGCGGCGCGCGAACAGCACGACGCCGACGAGCTCGATGAGGGCGGCCATGGGCGGCAGCGGCTCGATGTCAAAGAGCAGGCCGATCATGAGGACGACGCCGCCCGCGAACGGCAGGGCGATCTGCCAGCGGCCAGCCCGTCCCGCGGCCCGCAGCGTCGGCCAGCCCAGGGCCCACTCGGCCAGCGCCATGCCGACGGGGATGAGGAAGCCGACCACCATGGTGGCGGGGTGGGCATCCTCCGCGCCGACGGGGACGACGTCGCGACCGGTGGCGATGCGGGTCGCCAGCAGCACGCCGATGGTGCCGCCCAGCACCGATGTCGTCACCGCGGCGAGGAACCCGAGGTGCACCACCGTCATCTCGACGGCCCTGACGCGCCGCACGACCCACACGAAGAACCCCACGATGGTGAGGAGCGCCACCGAGCCGAGGATGGGCCGCGCTTCCTCGTAGGTCACCGCGAAGGTAAAGGCGAACAGCGGCAGGCTGACGACCGCGACCCTCGCCAGCACTCGAGCCATGGTGACGTCGTCGTCGCCAGCGTCGGCACCGAAGAGCCAGAGCGACGCGGCGAACACGCACATGGTGATCCAGCCCAACGTCCCCACGTGCACGTGGGAGAGCACGACCTTCCTGTTGAAGTCGACGAGGTCGGTGCCGTTGAGGATTCCGATCCCGACCGTCCAGACGAAGACGACCATCGCCACCTGGAGCAGGAGACGGATCTCCTGCCGGAGTGGATGCGAGCCGCCGTGGGCCGGTGTCGTTGCCATGTGCCCTCCCCTGTCGCCGTCGCCGCGAAATATACGACGTCAGTCGAGGGCGAACGCGCCAGCCCCGATGAGGATCGGCTCGAGCAGCGAGCGGTCGCCCGTCACCTCGACGGCGAGATCGGTCGGGGCCACTCGGTTGGCGGCCAGCCGGCACAGCTCGACCGCGTCGGTGCGGACCACGATGTCGGGTGCACCAGCCACTTCGTCGGGAGCGAGGGCGACGTCGAAGGTGCCTGCTCCTCGACCCGTCAGCTCGAACCTCGCCGTCCGTCCCGATCTGGTGGTGCCGGCCAGGGCCATGCCCTGGGCCAGCAACTGCATGAGCACGCCGGACATGAGCGTGAGGCGGGTGTCGTCCAGCGCGTTGGCGGGTCGACCCGTCGCCCGGCGGATGTCCTCGTCGTGGGTCCACAGCTCGAAGGTGCGGATCACGAGCAGGCCTCCCACCGTTCCCGACAGGTGATGGAACACGATGGGCTGGTCGGGACCCGCGTCGGTGCACGCCGCGATGGAGCGCATCAACTCCCGCCACCACGCCGACGCCAGCTCGGTGGTGGCCGCGGTGGCCAGGTCGGATGCCGCTTCGCCGGACACGGGGTAGTGATGGTCTCGCGTTGGCGCGTCGAATCGCGGCCCGGCGCCCAGCTGGCCGTGGACGTAGCGCTCCACGCCGACGAGGTGGGAGACGAGGTCGCGCACGGTGGATCCCGCCACCGCCGTCTGCCGCTCCCACTCGTCCGGCGTCAACGTGTCGAGCAGCTGGCCCAGCTCGGCCGCAGTGCGGATGAAGGCGGACCGCGACGGCCACTGAGTTCCTGCAGTGCGCGTCGACATGGCGTCGAGGATGCGGTCGCTCATGCCGTCGGGGAGGTCGCTGTCGGCGACATCGACGGCATCGAGGCCGACTTCGAGGAGTTCGTGCTGGCTCAGATCCATGCTGGTGCGTCCTGACCGATGAGAGGCTGGAGCAGCTCGTCCAGCTTGGCGAGGGCGAGGCGCAGCCGCGATTTGGCCGTCCCCTCCGGGATGGCGAGCTCGACCGCCACCTGCCGGTACGTGCGTCCGCCGTAGTAGGCGAGGACCACCGCCTCGCGCTGCTCCGCCGGCAGCTGGGCGAGGGCAGCCTGGATGCGGCCCGCGAGCCACGCGCGTGACAGCTCCTCGTCCACCTCGTCGCTGGCGGTGACGACGGGCTCGGTGTCGAGCTTGGTCTCCCCCCGCGCCCGGCGGACCTCGGCCCGCACCCGATCGACGGCCCGACGATGGGAGAGCAGGCCGAGCCACGACCGCAGGGTGCCGCGGGTGGGGTCGTAGCGCTCGGGCTGCTGCCACACGTAGACGAAGACCTCCTGGGTGACGTCCTCGGCCATGGTGTCGTCGCCCAGCACCCGGCGGGCCAGGCCGAACACGAGGCCGACATAGGTGTCGTAAACGACACGCAGCGCGGCCGCGTCGCCGGCAGCGAGCCGGGCCACCAGCTCGCGGTCCTCCACCGCCCGGTCGTCAGGCCCGTCCCGCGTGGGCACGATGCCGAGGTTACGGCGCTTCGGCGTCCGCGCCAACAGCGTCGTCGGGCTCCAGCGGGCCGGCGCGCGGGAGGCGAGGCGCTCAGGCCGCAAGGCGGTCACGAAGGGTCCCGACCCCCTCACCTTGCAGCTCGTCGAGGGCGACGGGCCGGCCGCTGGCGACGAGGAGGATGGCCTCACCCGTGCCCTGCACCTCGGGCCCGTCCCCGTGCGTCCAGCCCACGTCGGTCGCGACCAGGCGCAGCCCGGCCGTGCGCTTCTTCGACCCGACGAACCCGCTGAGGCCCGGCACCACGTCGAGGGCGGCGACCAGACGGTCGGCGGGCATCTCCCTGGGCATGCCCAGTGGGCGGCGGATGTCCTGGTGGTGGATGAGGTGGTCCACCAGGCCCTCGGCCGGCTTGATCAACTTGGCGATCCCCCGCCTGAGGTTCGTGGTGTGGATCTCGTCGAGCACACCGAGGATCTCGGCCGGCGTGTGGGTCGAGCCGAAGGCGATGGACTCCTCGTAGGACGCCTTGGGCACGTTGAAGCGACGGCGGGCGACCTTGGCCAGCATGGTCGGCATCGGCGTGGTGTAGCCGACACACATGTGGCTGACGACGTCGCGCACCCGCCACCCCTCGCACAGGCTGGCCACGTCCCACTGCTCGTCGTCGAGCTGGTGCAGGCACTCGCTGATCGACGCCAGCTCCTGCAACCGCATGCGGTCGTGGTCGGCCATCAGGCGAGGAAAGCGTCGAGGGCGGCCTGGTCGTCGACGATGTGGAGGGCCTCGGTGATCTTGCCGTCGCGCATGGTGAAGATGACGATCGAGTTGACGTCGAGCGTGCCGGTGGCGTTGGTGGCCGTGTCCCGGGCCCAGCCGGTGACGCGCTCGTCGCTGGCCATGACGTCGACCGGGGTGGCCTGGAGCGTGCCTCCGGATGCTGCCCCGTACTGCCCCAGCACGGCGAGCGTCGCGTCCCGCCCGATGTGGTCGCCGGCCAGCTTGCTGGTGCCCGGGAAGTGCCAGACGACGTCCTCGGCGAACAGCGCTGTGAGGGCGTCGATGTCGCCCGCGTTGAAGGCCTTGTAGCCGTCCCGGATCCTGGCTGCGTTCTCGGTCGCTCCCATTTCCTGCCCCCTCGGTCATGGCTGTGTCACCCACCATTCGTCCGACCCCGAGTGGCTGGATCACTTAGCGTCTCGGGCATGATGGTTGGAGGGACAGAGACGGCCGGGCACATCGGTCGAATCGCCGAGGACGGCTACACGATCGTCGAGGGGGCCATCGAACCCGACCTGATCGACGAGCTGATCGAGTCCCTGGCCAAGCTGGAGACCGACCTGGGGGTCGAGCCCGCCACCAACAGCTTCGAGGGATCCTCGACGCTGCGCATCTACAACCTGCTGGCCCACGGCGAGGTGTGGCAGCGGGTGCCCCTGCACGACCGCGTGCTGCCCGTCGTCGAGGGCGTGCTCGACCCGGGCTGTCTCATCTCATCGCTGTCGTCGATCAACATCGGCCCGGGCGAGACGGCCCAGCCCATCCACGCCGACGACATGCTCATCCCCATCCCCAAGCCCCACCCGCCGACGGTGTGCAACTCGATGTGGGCTCTCACCGACTTCACCGACGCGAACGGCGCGACGCGGATCATCCCCGGCTCGCACCTGCGCGACCACTCGCCCGACTACGGCTCGCCCTACGACAGCATCCCGGCCGAGATGCCGAAGGGCAGCGTCCTCATCTGGCACGGCAGCCTGTGGCACGGCGGCGGCGCCAATCGCACCGACGAGCGCCGCATCGGCGTGGCGATGAACTATTGCGCCGGCTACATCCGCCAGCAGGAGAACCAGCAGCTCGGCCTCGCCCCTTCGCTGGTGCGCACCTTTCCCAAGCGCCTGCAGGAGCTCGTGGGCTACGGCATCTACAACGGCCTCATCGGCCACATCGACAAGCGCACCCCCGCCGACGCCGTCCTCGGCGACGGCACGACCCCCCTCGTCTGGGACGCCGTCTGACGTTTTTGCGTATCTGGTGCGGCTATGCCGCACCAGATACGCAAAAACGATTCAGCTCAGGCGCTCGATGATGGTGACGTTGGCCTGGCCGCCGCCCTCGCACATGGTCTGGAGGCCGTAGCGGCCGCCGGTGCGCTCGAGCTCGTTGAGCAGGGTGGTCATGAGGCGGGCGCCGGTGGCACCGAGGGGGTGACCGAGGGAGATGGCGCCACCGTTGACGTTGACCTTGGCCAGGTCCGCGCCCGTCTCCTTCTCCCATGCCAGCACGACGGGGGCGAAGGCCTCGTTGATCTCGACCAGGTCGATGTCGTCGAGGGACATGCCCGTCTTCTCCAGCGCGTACGCGGTGGCGGGGATGGGCGCGGTGAGCATGTAGATCGGATCGTCGGCCCGCACGCTCAGGTGGTGTATGCGCGCCCGCGGCTTGAGGCCGTGGGCCTTGAGCCCGGTCTCGTTCACGATGAGCATGGCGGCCGATGCGTCGGAGATCTGCGACGACACCGCCGCGGTGACCCGCCCGCCTTCGGTCAGTGTCTTGAGGGTCGCCATCTTCTCGAGCGACGTGTCGCGGCGGGGGCCCTCGTCGAGCTTGGCGTCGCCGACGGCGACGATCTCGTTGTCGAACCGGCCCTCGTCCTGGGCCTGGATGGCGCGCCGGTGTGACTCGTAGGCGAAGCGCTCCATGTCCTCGCGGCTGATGTTCCACTTCTCGGCAATGAGCTCCGCGGCCCGGAACTGGCTGACCTCCTGGGTGCCGTAGCGCTTGACCCAGCCCTCGGAGCCCGAGAACGGGTCGTCGAAGCCGAGGGGCTGGGCGGCCAGCATCGACGAGCCGATCGGGATCATCGACATGGTCTGTACGCCGCCGGCGACGACCACGTCGGTGGTGCCGCTCATCACGGCCTGGGCCGCGAACGAGATCGCCTGCTGGGCCGAGCCGCACTGGCGGTCGATCGTGGTGCCGGGCACGTGCTCGGGCAGGCCGGCGGCCAGCCAGCACGTGCGGGCGATGTCACCGGCGAGCGGGCCGATGGTGTCAACGCATCCGAAGATGACGTCCTCGACCGCGCCCGGGTCGATGCCCGTGCGGTCCATCAGCGCGTTGAGCGAGTGGGCACCCAGGTCGGCGGGGTGGATCTGCGAGAGCGCGCCGCCCCGGCGGCCAACGGGCGTGCGGACAGCGTCGACGATGAAAGCGTCAGTCATGAGACTCCAATGATCGTGGCGATGCGGTTCCTGTGCCAAGCCGGGTCGCCCCAGGCGCCGGCCAGGGCCCAGGCCCGTTTCATCCAGAGGTGCAGGTCGTACTCATGCGCGTAGCCGATGGCCCCATGGACCTGCAGCGCCTTGCGGCTCGTGATCACACCCGCCTTCGACGCGGCCGCCTTGGCCAGCGAGACCGCGACCGGTGCGTCAGCGGTGTCGTGCTCCAACTCCCATGCGGCGCGGTAGACGAGCGGGCGGGCGAACTCGAGCGCGAGCGCCGCGTCGGCCAGGTGGTGCTTGACGGCCTGGAAGGACCCGATGGGCGCGCCGAACTGCTTGCGCTCCGACGCGTACGGGACGGTCAGCTCGAGCATGGCGTCGGCCAGACCGAGGAGCTGGGCCGCCGCGGCCAGGGCGGCGCGATCGCCGACGTCGGCCACCGACAGCTCCGACGGGTCGGGACTGGCGTCGACGCTGAACAACCGCCTGCTCTCGTCGACCGACGCGACCGGCTCGCCCACCGTGCCTGCGCACAACCGACCGTCGGACTCCACCAGGATCTCGGCGACCTGATCGGCGTACAGCGCGTACGGCGTGTGGGCCAGGGCCAGCGTGGCCTCGCTGCGCCCGGTGGCGAACGCCTCGACCACCGGCTCAGGCGCGCAGGCTCGGCCCGTCTCCTCGATGACGAGGATCACGTCGGTGGGCTCGACGTCATCGTCGAACAGACCGAGCTGGCCGAGCTTGGGCCACAGGCCGGGAGCGCGACCTGTCTCGTTGGTCCACGCGGCGCGCACGGCGTGGCCCGGGCACTCCTTTTCGAGCAGGTCGCGCGCCGCGTCGCGGAACGCCAGCTGCTCGTCGGAGAACGCGAACCTCACTATTTCCTCGGCAGGCCGAGCACCCGCTCGCCCACCACGTTGCGCTGGATCTCGTTGGTGCCGGCGTAGATCGGGCCGGCGAGGGCGAACTGGTAGCCCTTCATCCACGCGCCGTCGAGCTCGCCGTCAGGGCCGAGCAACGACAGCGCCGTCTGATGGAGGCGCACGTCGAGCTCGGACCAGAAGAGCTTCGTGAGCGAGGACTCGGCGCCGGTCTTGCCACCCTGCATGAGCTTGGTGACGGTCCAGAACGTCTGCCACCGATAGGCCTGGGCGTCCATCCATCCCTGCACGACGTCGTCGCGCAGCCGAGGGTCGGGGCGCTCGCCGTAGAGCTCGGCCAGCCGGTCGGCCGTGGCCATGAACCGGCCGGGGCTGCGCAGGGTCAGACCCCGCTCAGAGCCGGTGGTGGCCATGGCCACCGACCAGCCCTCGTTCACGCCACCGAGCACGTCGCCGTCGGGCACGAAAACGTCCTCCAGGAACACCTCGGCGAAGCCTTCGTCGCCGTCGAGGCGGCCCATCCCCCGCACCGTGCAGCCCTCGGCCGCCAAATCGACGAGGAAGTAGGTCATTCCCCGATGGCGCTCCGCTTCGGGGTCGGTACGGAACAGGCCGAACATGCGGTCGCAGAACGCGCCCCTCGTCGTCCACGTCTTCTGGCCGGTGAGCCGCCAGCCGCCCGCCGCGTCGTCGCGCACCGCGACCGATTTGATGCCGGCCAGGTCGCTGCCTGCGTTCGGCTCCGACCACCCTTGGCACCACGTCTCGGTCGCTGACGCCATCGCCGGGAGGATGCGGTCCTGCTGATCCTTGGTGCCGAACTCGAACACCGTCGGCGCCAGCAGGAAGATGCCGTTCTGAGTGATGCGCTGGGGACACCCGGCCCGGTAGTACTCCTCCTCGAAGATGAGCCACTCCATGAGCGTGGCCTCGCGGCCGCCGTAGGCCTCGGGCCACGACACGACCGCCCACCGGTTGTCGAAGAGGAGGCGCTCCCATTCGCGGAGGACGGCGAAGCCCTCGCGTGTGTCACCGGACGGCGGGTCGATCGGGACGTTGGCCGTCAGCCATTCCCGCGCTTCGGCGCGGAACGACTCCTCCTCGGCGGTGAAAGTGAGGTCCAACTACTTCTGCAGGATCACGCAGGAGCCGTGGCCGAACAGGCCCTGGTTGATGGTGAGGCCGATGGTGGCGTTGTCGACCTGGCGGGCGCCGGCCTGGCCCCGCAGCTGCCACGTGACCTCGCATACCTGGGCGATGGCCTGGGCGGGCACGGCCTCGCCGAAGCACGACAGCCCGCCACTCGGATTGACGGGGATGCGCCCGCCGATCGTGGTGTCGCCGTCGTTGAGCAGGCGCTCGGCCTCGCCCGCCTTGCAGAGCCCGATGTTCTCGTACCAGTCGAGCTCGAGAGCCGACGACAGGTCGTAGACCTCGGCCAGCGAGAGATCCTCGGGGGCGATCCACGACTCCTCGTAGGCGGCAGCCGCGATCGAGTCCCGGTAGGTGAGGGCGGGCTCGGCCGCCACCGCACCGGAGTCGGTGGCGAAGTTGGGCATCTCGATGACGGTGTTGGGATAGCTGGGCGTGACCGTCGAGACGGCCGCGACGCGCACAGGATCGGTGACGCCCTTGGATCGGGCGTAGTCCATGCTCGAGACAATGAGCGCGGCGGCGCCGTCGGACGTCGCGCAGATGTGCAGCAGGCGCAGCGGGTCGGAGACGATGGGCGAGGCCAGCACCTCTTCCTCCGTCACCTCCTTGCGGTAGCGCGCGTAGGGGTTCTCGAGCCCGTGCCGGCTGTTCTTGACCTTGACCTTGGCGAAGTCCGACTCGGTGGCGCCGAACTGCTCCATGCGCCGGCGGGCGTAGAGGCCGAAGTACGTGGGGTTGGTCGCGCCCAGCAGGCGGAAACGCAGCCAGTCGGGGTCGGCGGTGCGCTCACCCGCCGTCGGGGCGAGGAAGCCTTTCGGCGTCGTATCTGCGCCGATGACGAGGGCCACGTCGCACAGGCCGGCGAGGATGTTGGCCCGGGCGGTAGCCAGTGCGGTGGCACCTGACGCGCACGCCGCGTACGAGCTGGCCACGCGTGCGCCCTGCCACCCGAGGGCCTGGGCGAACGTCGCGCCCGACACGTAGCCGGGGTAGCCGTTCCTGATCGTCTCGCCGCCTGCGACCATCTGCACATCGCGCCAGGCGACGTCCGCGTCGGCCAGCGCCTCGCGCGCCGCGACGATGCCGTACTCGACGAAGTTCTTGCCCCACTTGCCCCACGGGTGCATCCCGACCCCGAGGACGGCGATGTCTCTATCCCGAGTAGTCATGCCGTTACCGCCTTCCACTTCCACACCTGGTGGACGGCTTCGTCGTCCTCGAACAGGGTGTCCACGACGACCTCCATCTCGGTGCCGACGGCCAACCCGTCGACCGAGCCGTCCACCTGACCGAGCACCACCAGCTTCTCGTCGGGCAGCTCCACCGCGGCGACGGTGTAGGGCACGAACGGGTCGGGCGACACGTAGGGCGCGGGCGGGGCGTAGTGGTTGGTGGTCCACGACCACAGGCGGCCCCGCCTGCTGAGGGGCACCTCGTCGAACTCGCTGCCGTCACACTCGGGGTTGGGGCAGGCCAGCGACGCTCGTGGGAAAACGTACGTCCCGCACGTCGTGCACCTGCTCCCCAACAGGGCCGGCTCGGGGTCGGTGGTGAACCACCCCTCGATGGCCGGTTGGGTGGGCTTCGTCATGTGGATCCCAATCTCGACAGGGTCTTGTCCGCCTCGGTCACGATACGGGCCAGCAGCTCGGCGACGGTGGGGAGGTCGTCGATGAGGCCCACCACCTGGCCGCTCGCCATGACGCCCAGGTCGGGCCGGCCGTCCACCATGGCCTTGCGCAGCAGCATGGGCGTGTTGGCGGCCATGACCACCTGGCTCCAGGTGAGCTCCTGGGCCTTGCGCATGGCGAGGCCCTCGCGCACGATCTCCCGCCACGGCGTGCCCGACAACCGCTTGAAGCCGAAGGCGTTGCGCACCGCCCGCGGGAGCGACGTGACCGCGCTCCCCTTCTCGAGCTGCTCGACCAGCTCGGTGCGCAGCACCCGGTGGGGCCAGCCGTCGACCTGGGTCGTGACGAGCGTGTCGGTGACGGAGCGCTCGAGGTATTCCTTCTTGACCGCGTCGGGCACGATGCAGTCCTTGGTGAGCAGGAATCGGGTGCCCATGGCGATGCCCGCCGCGCCATACGCCAAGGCCGCGACCAGGCCGCGGCCGTCGAAGAAGCCGCCGGCGGCGATGACGGGGATGTCGACCGCATCGACCACCTGGGGCAGCAGCAACGTCGTCGGCACCGAGCCGGTGTGGCCCCCGCCCTCGCCGCCCTGCACGAGCACCGCGTCGACGCCCCACGCCGCGACCTTCTCGGCGTGGCGCTTGGCGCCGATGGACGGGATCACGACGACGCCCGCGTCCTTGAGCCGGCCGATGAGTGCCTGCTTGGGCGCCATCGCGAACGACGCCACCTTCACGCCCTCGGCGATGAGCAGGCCGAGCAGGTCGTCGATCTGGGGGTGGTCGGCCCGCATGTTCACGCCGAAGGGCTTGCCCGTCCGTTCCTTGACGGCCCGGATGGCGGAGGCGAGCTCGTCACGGTCCATGACCGCGCCGGCGAGGATGCCCAGGCCGCCCGCCTCCGAGGTGGCAGACGTGAGCTCGGGCCCGCTCACCCACCCCATTCCCGTCTGCACGATCGGCACCTCGATGCCCGCCAGCTCGCACAGCGCGGTGCGGAGATGGGGATTCAGGGCTTCACCTCGGCGTCGCGGAGTCCGCTCGGGTCGAGCACGTCGCGGATGACGCGCAGCTCCTCGTCGGTCGGCAGGCGGGTCTCGGACACGTCATCCGGAACGTTGAGCTCGAAGCCGGTGGCGGCGATCACCTCGTCGACGGTGACGCCCGGGTGCACACTGCGCAGCCGCATCGAGTGGTCGGGTGTCTCGAAGTCGAGGACGGCGAGGTTGGTGACGACCCGTCGGATCTCGTGGAAGCGCTCGGAACCCTTGGGCACGCGGTCCCACCCGACGCCAGACACGCAGTCGACCTCGGGCACGAACGAGCGAGTGGAGTGGTTGGGCACCCAGTAGCTCGTCGGGTGGTTGAGGGTGTTCCCGGGCCCGCCCCGCACGCCGAGGAGCATGGCCTTGGGCTTGGCCCACGGCCCGATGCAGGCGATGTTCTGGTTGCCGAAGCGGTCGATCTGGGTGGCGCCCATCATCACGTGGCGCTTGCCCGACCACACCACGTCGAAGAACTTCCCGAACGGCAGCCACGCCTCCGGCCTGCGCGGCGCGTCAGGCGCGGCGCCGACCGCCATGGGCTCGGCGAGGAGCAGGGCGTCGCCGTCGGTGTAGAGCAGGTCGGGCTCGAACGTCGATGCCGCGAGCCGCACCGCGATCATGGGGATGGTGCCGATGGGGCTGGCCACGATCTCGCCGTCCCCGCGCCACGCCTCCGCGCAGCCGACGACGCAGATCTCGGCTCGAGAAACATCACTCATGACGCGAGGAACTCCGGCGCGAACTCGTCCCACGGCGTGGTGGCGTACTTCTTCTGCAGCTCCTCGTCGCGCTGGTAGTCGGGCGGGTTGGACGTGAAGCGGGCGCCGCCGGGCGCCTCGATGACACCCGTCGTGTGCAGGCGAGGGATCTTGACCGTCTGGGGGTCGCCCTCCTTCCAGAAGTCGTCGGTCGCCACGACCTTCTCGGCCGAGACGAACGCTTTGTCGGCCGCCATGCAGAACCAGTCGTCGAAGTACCAGTCGTTGCCGAGGTACTGGGCGTTGCCGCGCGCATCGGCCCGGTTGGCGTGCACGAAGGCCACGTCGAGACGGATGGCGGGCATGGCCACCAGCTCCTCGCCGTCGTCATAGGGCGACGTGACGGTGCGCAGGTCGGGCGTGTTCTCCATCACCGAGCTGCCGAGACCGGCCCGCACCGGGAGGAACGGCAGCCGGTACGCAGCGGCCCGGAGGCCCCACTGGAACATGCCCTCGTCGAGCTCCATGGCCTCGATGGTGGCGTTCTGCCGCGCGGCCCGGAAGTTGGGCTCGAGGGCGATGGTGTCGAGGGACACGAAGCCGTAGATGACCTTGCGCACCTTGCCCGCGGCACAGAGCATGCCGACCTCGGGCCCGCCATACGCCGCGATGGTGAGGTCCTTCAGGTCGGAGCGCAGGATCTCCTTCACGACCGACATGGGCTTGCGCCTGCTGCCCCATCCGCCGAAGCCGATGGTCATGCCGTCGCGCAGCTCGGCGACCGCGTCGGCTTCGGTCGTGCGCTTGTCAGCCATCCTGCTTCTCGACCTTCTCCACGAACTCGTCACGGGCCCGGTCGCCCTCGCCTGCGAGGTTGAGCTCGAAGGTGAAGCCCTGCTCGAAGCGGTAGCTGCGCTTGACGTCGACAGGGTCGATGCCGTTGAGCGATTCCTTGGCGGCGCGGATCACCGTCGACGACTCGGCCGCTATCTGACGCGCTACCTCGAGCGCCGCGTCGCGCAGCCGCTCGGACGGGACGACCTCCAGCACGCTGCCGTAGTGGTGCAGCTCGGCCGCCGTCGCGGTGGCCGACGTGTAGACCATCGCCCGCATCTTGTGCTGGGGCACGAGTCGGGCCAGGTGGGTGGCCGCGCCGAGGGCGCCGCGCTTCACCTCGGGCAGGCCGAAGGTGGCGTCGTCACTGGCGATGATGATGTCGGCGTTGCCGACCAGGCCGATGCCGCCGCCGAGGCAGTACCCGTGCACGGCGGCGATGACAGGCACCGCGCACTCGTACACCGCGGCGAAGGCCGCGTAGCAGCCGCGGTTGGCGCCGATGAGGGCGTCGAACCCCTCGGTCGTCTGCATCTCTTTGATGTCGACGCCCGCGTTGTAGCCGCGACCTTCGGCCCGCAGCACGACGACGCGCACCTCGGGATCACGGCCGAGGGCGGTGATCACGTCGGCCAGCTCGAACCAGCCGGCCACGGTGAGCGCGTTCACCGGAGGGTTGTCCATGACGACCTCGGCGACGCCGTCGGTCACCGAGTGGGTGATGGGCACGGCCATATCTGACCATGCGTCAGGTTCTTTGCCAAACCTGAGTGTCAGCCGTTGAGCAACCGCTCCAGGCCGGCCACATCCGGGCAGTCACGGACGATGAACACGTCGTGCACCATGGCGCCGCCCGAGATGCCCGCCGCCTGGATGTCCCCGCCGTTGTCGGCGAACCACCGGCAGATCGCCCACAGCAGGCCGAACTGATCGGGCGCGGTGACCGCCACGATCCCGTCGCCGCCCGCCTCGCCCACCACCCGGGCCTCGGCCTGGCCCTCGGGCTCGAAGCGCACTGCTGGACGGTCGCCCTCGGCCGCGGCCCGCAGCCGCTTGCCGAGGCGCTCGAGGGTGACGGGGCCCGGCGGCGCGCCGGGCAGGCACAGCGCGTGCAGGGCCAGGTCGAGATGAGGCCACGTCACCGCCGACGCCGAGGAGATGGAGAGGCCCTCGTGGGCCAGCAGCCCCGCGGTGTCCGCCAGCAGGCCCCGCCGGTTGTGGGCTGCCACCGTCAGCCGCCACCGGGTCGGCCCCGCCGTCGCGACCCGGGCCCTGACCTCACGAGGAGCCAGGGGCGGATGACACAGAGCGAGGTCGGACGCGAGATCGCCGTCACCGTCGCTGGCCAGCCACAGCGACGGTGCCGTCGACAGCAACTCGTCGGCCAGGCCCTCGGGCATCGTCGTGTTGTGGATCAGCTGACGCAGCATGGAACGGACGGTATGGATGGACGACGTCCCCGTGGTGACCGCTCTGTGAACTTCTCGCGAATCGCGCGCCGGCGGCGGGCGATGGCAGAGTGTCGCGGTGATAGAGCTCGAAGGTCGGGTGGCCCTGGTGACCGGCGGCAGTCGGGGCATCGGCCGCGGCATCGTCGAGCGCTTCCTCGCCGCCCGAGCGTCGGTGATGACGTGCGGGCGCACCGAGCCCGAGGATCTGCCCGCCGGCGCCGCCTTCACGCCCGCCGATGTTCGCGATGCCGAACAGGTCGACGCTCTCGTGACGGCCACCGTCGAGCGATTCGGGCGCCTCGACGTGCTGATCAACAACGCTGGAGGCTCGCCGCCGGCCGACGCCGCCACCGCCTCACCTCGATTCTCCACCGCCATCGTGACCCTCAACCTGCTGGCGCCCCTCTTCTGCGCCCAGCGGGCCAACGCCGTCATGCAGGAACAGGACGAGGGTGGCGCCATCGTCAACATCGCCAGCGTCAGCGGCACGCGGCCGTCGCCCGGCACCGCGGCCTACGGCGCGGCCAAGGCCGGGCTCATCAACCTCACCCAGTCGCTGGCGGTCGAGTGGGCACCCAAGGTGCGGGTCAACGCGGTCACCGCCGGTCTCATCCGCACCGAGCAGGCCGCACTGTTCTACGGCGACGAGGCGGGCATCGCGCGCGTCTCGGCCACCGTCCCGCTCGGGCGCATGGGCGACGCCACCGACGTCGCCGACGCCTGTCTCTACCTGTCCTCGCCCCTCGCCCGTTACGTCAGCGGGTCGAACCTGGTCGTGCACGGCGGCGGCGAGCGCCCCGCGTTCCTGGAGGCCGCCAAACCATGACCCCCGAGATCCGCTTCAGCGACGGCGAGTTCTGGGCAGGTGACCACCATCGGGCGCTGACCTGGATGCGCGAGCACTCCCCCGTTCACTGGGACGGGGAGGTGTGGGGCATCACCCGCTATGACGACCTGAAGGAGATCTCCAAGCACCCCGAGCTGTACTCCAACGCGGGCGGCATCCGTCCCGACTCGGGGCCAGTGCCGATGATGATCGACATGGACGACCCCGAGCACTTCAAGCGGCGCAAGCTGGTGAACAAGGGGTTCACGCCCCGCCGGGTGTCGGAGAGCGAGCCGGCCGTGCGCGCCGCGTGCGACGAGATCATCGACGCCATCGCGGAGAAGGGCGAGTGCGACTTCGTCATGGACATCGCCGCATGGCTGCCCATGATCATGATCGGCGACGCCCTCGGCGTGGCTCCTGACGAGCGGGCGACCCTGCTGCGGTGGTCGGACGACATGCTCAGCGCGCTGAGCGGCGCACCCGACGCGGCCGAAAAGGCGATGACCGTGTTCATCGAGTACGACGCCTGGTGCCGCCAGGCGATCGCCGACCGGCGGGCCGAGCCGAGAGACGACCTGATGAGCGTGCTCGTCCACGCCGATGTCGACGGCGACAAGCTGACCGACGACGAGATCATCCACGAGTCGCTGCTCATCCTCATCGGCGGCGACGAGACCACCCGCCACGTCATCACCGGCGGCATGTACCAGCTCCTGCTCCATCCCGAGCAGAAGCAGCGCCTCGTCGACGACCCGACGGCCATCCCTGTCGCGGTCGAGGAGATGCTGCGGTGGGTGTCGCCGATCAAGAACATGGCCCGCACCGTGACCGAGGACGTGACGCTCCGGGGCAAGAAGCTCGAGGCAGGCCAGAAGCTGGTGCTGCTCTACCCGTCAGCCAACCGCGACGAGCGGGTGTTCGCCGATCCGTTCACCTTCGACGCGGCCCGCCAGCCCAACGAGCACGTGGCCTTCGGCTTCGGCACCCACTACTGCCTGGGCAACAGCCTGGCCCGCGTCGAGCTGCGTGTGATGTTCGAGCAGCTGCTGGCCCGCCTCCCCGACATGGAGCTGGCCGACGTCACCGAGCCCCGATCCCGCGCCGCCAACTTCATCTCCGGCTACGAGGAGATGCCCGTCCGCTTCACCCCAACGTCAACGTCAACTGCAGCTGTCTCGAGGAAATAGGGTACGGATTCCGTACCCTATTTCCTCGAGACGTGTGGGGTTTGCGCTCAGCCGAAGCGGTTGACGAGCAGCTCGCCGGCCCGGCGCACGCCGGCCGCGTCCGACATCGGCATGTTGAAGATGAAGGTCTCCACGCCCGCGTCGATGAGCTCTTCGATCTGGGTGACGACCTCGTCCTCCTGGCCGTAGTTGAAGGCACTGGCCGCCTCGGCGCCGGCCGCGGCGGCGAGAAACTCCCCCGTCTGCTTGGTCTGCTCGGGTGAGTCGGTGAGCATGAGCGTGGCCATGCGCGTGATCTTCACGTCGGTGGGGTCGCGTCCCACGTCCTTGCAGTGGCGCTGGATCACGTCGATCTTGTGACGGATGCCGGCAGGGTCGCCGACCACGTTGCACATGTCCGCGTACTGGGCGACCAGCTTGAGCGTGCGCTTCTCGCCGCCGCCGCCGATCATGATCTCCGGCCCGCCCTCCTGGATGGGCCGGGGCAGGTTGCGAGCGTCCTTGATCGAGTAGTGCTTGCCCTCGAACGACGCGTGATCGTCCCGGAACATGGCTCGGCAGATCTGCACCGCCTCCTCGAGTCGGTCCATGCGTTCCTTCACAGGCGGGAACTCGAAGCCCAGCCCCTCGTGCTCGACGTCGTACCACGCCGCCCCGATGCCGAGGATCGCCCGCCCCTTGCTGATGACGTCGAGGGTCGTGATGACCTTGGCCAGGAACGCGGGATTGCGATAGGTGACGCCGGTGACGAGCGTGCCCAGCTTGACCCGGCTCGTGCTGGCGGCCAGCGCGCCGAGCGTCGTGTACGCCTCGAGCATGGGCTGGTCGGGTCCGCCCAGCGGAGGCAGCTGGTAGAGGTGGTCCATCACCCACACCGATTCGAAGCCGACGTCCTCCGCCGTCCTCGCCAGCTCCACGACGTTGTCGAACAGCTGGTCGTCCGGGGTCGAGAACGTGAAGTTGGGGATCTGCAGGCCGAAGGTCGTCATGTTGCAATCCTGCCCCTTGGGTAGGTCTTCTGCATGAGCGACGATCGCATCGAGCGGCGGGCTGAGCTCCTGCCCGAGGAGGAACGGGTCGGCAGCGACGATCCCGAGGCCCAGGCCGCGGCCATCCTCGACGAGTCGGACGACCGCACCGACCACCCCGCAGCCCGCGAGGAGCGCTCGTCGGAGGAGACGGTCGACCGCACGTAACCGAGAGTCCTTTGCGTCATGTGGCAGCCACCGCCGCAAACGCCGGTGATCCGCATGCTGACCGAGTCCGTACTCAACAGGGATGCCTTGCCAGCTGTTCGCTCGCGCTCCGACAAATACCGGCACGCACATGTTGTGGTAATGCATTAGCGCTATATTTTGGCTAGGTCGTTTTGCATCTTGGGGGGGAAATGGATCGAGAAGGCTCGCCGCTGGAGTCGCTCAGGCACCTGGCGCAGGCGATCGCCGCGTCGCCGATCCCGTTGTTCGTGTGCGACGTGGCGAACGAACGGATCCTGCTCGCCAACAGCGCCGCGGCCGACCTGTTCGGCGCCACCCAGTCAGCGATCATCGGGAGTCCCGCCAGCGAGCTCTGGGAAGGATCGAGCACCCCCGGCAGCACGAGCGCGATCTCGGCACTCAACACGGGGGCGATCGACAGCTACCGGGCGCACCGCCAGATCACCACGGCCGAGGGCCCCATG
This sequence comes from Actinomycetota bacterium, assembly GCA_041166245.1. GTDB lineage: Bacteria > Actinomycetota > Acidimicrobiia > Acidimicrobiales > JAFATL01 > JBEEFP01. The sequence continues at coordinate 19,293 of JBEEFQ010000082.1, forward strand.
GAGGTTTCAGTGTGGGCGCGAACGCTCGAGACCGAGGCGGGATCCGTCGCGGTCACCGTCGTCCTGCCGGACGCGGACGCCGGGATCGCGGGCAATCTGATCGACAGCTACTTCGGCCCCGACGCCGCCAACCTCGCCGTCGGGACGATCGACGGCGACGGGCGCTTCAGCGAGATCACCCCGAACAGCGAAGAGGTCATCGGGCTCACGCGGGAACAGATCGCGGGCTCCGAGCTCGCAAGCATCGTGCACCCGGAGGACGTCGATCGGCTCATGCAAGCGCTGCGTCAAGCTGCAGCAACGTCGCAGGACGCAGCCGTCGAAGTCCGCCTGCGCCACCCGGATCGGGGTTGGACCGACGTCCGCTGCCTCACCCTCTCGAGCCCGCCGGACCAGCCTGTCCGGCTGGCATTGGCCCTGGCCGGGTCGGCGTACGAACCTCCGCTGCGGCCGGAGCCGGATCTCCTCGACCTGGAACGCCAGGTGCTGCGCATCGCGGCGGAGCTCCACGCTGCCACGATGACCCGACGCGGCACGTTGTCCGCAGAGGCGACGCGGTACCCGGCGCTCGATGCCCTGCCGCCGCGTCAGCGAGAGATCGTTGACCGGCTGCTGCAAGGCGAGCGGATCCCCACCATCGCCGCTTCCCTGTATCTGAGCCGGAGCACGGTCCGCAACCACCTGTCCAGGGTATTCAAGACGTTCGGCGTGGGAACGCAGGCCGACCTTCTTTCCCTGTTGCGATCGGAAGTAACCGTCAATCAGGACAACTGACCGACAATTGAGCCGTTCTGTCGTGCGGACGGGAGATTGTGTCTATCGGCACCGCCCCGCTCGGCGCCGACCATGGAAGCATGACCTCTCTCGTGAACCGTGGCCGCGGCGCAGCCACGACCAGTTTGCGCACCCGCTGGCACCGGGCCTTCGCCCTGCTCACCTTGATCGTCGTGATGAGTGGGATGGCCAGCTTCCTGGGCACGCGCCTGGTGGTCGACACCTTCAGCAAAGCCGCCACCCGGGTGGAGCGGGAGGCCACCGCCACCGCCAAGCTGCGGGCGGACGTCATCTCCCACTCCATCGCCTATGCCAGCCAACCCGACAGTCCCCGGGTGCCCGTGCTCGACGCCGCCATCCGGGCCGACTTCGCCGCCGCCCTTGGCGACGAGGAGTCGGAGCAGGCCAAGGGGCTTCTCGAGGCGGCGGCCGGGGAGTTTCAGGCCATCGTCGACGCGGGCGCGAACGCGCCCGGCGAGGCGGGCATGTCCGTTCGCGCCGTGGCGGTGACCAGCCGCGCGCCGACGTTGCTGAGCCTGCTCGACCAGGCAGGCTCGCTCAGCCGGACCGCAGTCCGAGCCGACCTGGCCGATGCCGCCCGCCTCGAGCGCCAGGCCATGTTGGTCGTGGGCTTCTTCGGTCTGATGGCGCTCGCGTTGGTCGTGGTCCTGGCGCGGCGCCTGACGACCCAGGTGCTCCGACCCGTCCGCATGCTGCGTGACTCGGCCAACCATCTGGCCGCGGGCGACCTCGACCACCGAGTCGTCATCGACCGGGCCGACGAGCTCGGCCAACTGGCGGTCAGCTTCAACACCATGGCCGACGCCATCGCCGGGAATCAGCGCACCCTGAGCCGGGAGGCGAACTACGACTCGCTCACCGAGCTGGCCAACCGCGCTGCGTTCAACACGCGGCTCGAAGCCACGCTGGCCCGGCCCGAGCGGCGCAGCGGCAGCCAAGCCGTCCTGTTCGTCGACCTCGACGACTTCAAGGACGTCAACGACACCATGGGCCACGCCGGCGGCGACGAGCTGCTCCGCGTTGTGGCCGTGCGCCTGAGCGAGGCGGTACGACCGGGTGACCTGGTGGCGAGGCTGGGCGGCGACGAGTTCGCCCTGCTGCTCGACGACCTCCTCGAGCCGGGCGACGCCTTCACGGTGGCCGAGCGGGTCCTGGCCGCCCTGGCCGAACCGGTCGCGATCGGGGGCTTGTCGGCCCACGTGGGCGCCAGCATCGGGCTGGCCATGCGCCAGATCGACTCCACCATCGACGGGCTGATGCGCGAGGCCGACGTGGCCATGTACGCGGCCAAGGCCAAGGGCAAGAACCGCGTCGAGCGTTACGAGGCCACGCTGGACGACACGACCGCGGAGCGTCAGTCGCTCAAGAGCGACCTGAACGGCGCAACCGAGCGGGGCGAGCTCGTCCTCGACTACCAGCCCGTCGTGGACCTCGAGACAGGCATGCTCGTCGGGCTGGAGGCGCTGGTGCGCTGGCAGCACCCCACGCTCGGGCTCCTGCCTCCTCTGGCGTTCATCGGCCTGGCCGAGGAGACGGGCGCCATCATCCCCATCGGCGCCTGGGTGGTCGAGACGGCTGCGCACCAGCTGCAGAACTGGCAGCGCCGGTACGGGCTGCCCGACCTCTGGATGTCCGTGAACGTCTCGGTGTGCCAGCTCAACCGGCCGAATTTCGCCGACGACGTCAAGCACATCCTCACCACCACTGGGCTCGACCCGTCCCGCCTGGTCCTCGAGGTCACCGAGTCGGTCCTCGCCGACCCGAAGGGTGGGGCGGCCGCGACCCTCGCCGATCTCCGCCTGCCCGGGGTACGGGTGGCCCTCGACGACTTCGGCGTCGGCTACTCGTCGATCGGCTACCTCCGACTGCTCCCCCTCGATGTGCTCAAGATCGACCGCTCGTTCGTCTCGGGCTCCGACGCCGGGGACGCAGGCAACGACGCCCTGCTCGAGGCCATCGTGGCCATGGGCCAGCGCCTCGGGCTCGACGTCATCCCGGAGGGCATCGAGGAGCTCGACCAACTCTCCCGGCTCAAGGCCATGGGGTGCCACGTCGGCCAGGGCTTCCTGCTGTCCCGTCCGCTCTCGCCCGAAGCCGTTGAGACGCTCCTTGCCTCGCCGCTGCCCTTGCGTGTCATCGGGCTGCACAGCGCAGCCCGCACGATCGCTGCCGTGACCGACTTGGCCACGCACGCACTCCCCACCACCCCGTAAGGACACGACATGACACCCACACACCCGATCGACCCCGGACACGTGACGAAGAGCGCCGGGTCCCCGAACCGCATGCCCGAGCTCCCGAAGACGCCAACAGGCATCAGCGGGCTCGATGAGGTGACCGGCGGCGGTCTGCCTCGCGGTCGACCCACGCTCATCTGCGGTCCCGCGGGGTGCGGCAAGACGCTCCTCGCCATGGAGTTCCTCGTGCGAGGGATCACCCAGTTCGACGAGCCGGGGGTGTTCCTGGCCTTCGAGGAGTCGGCCGTGGATCTCACCGCGAACGTCGCATCGCTGGGATTCGACCTGACCAAGCTCCAAGCCGACCGCCAGCTCGTGGTCGACCACGTCAACGTGATGGGCGCGGAGATGGAGGAGACCGGGGACTGGGACCTGGAGGGCCTCTTCCTCCGGCTCGGTGCGGCCATCGATTCGGTCGGCGCCAAGCGGGTCGTCATCGACACGATCGAGACGCTCTTCGGAGCGTTCTCGAACATGGCCATCCTCCGCGCCGAGCTGCGGCGCCTGTTCGAGTGGCTCAAGGACCGGGGGGTCACTGCCGTGATCACGGGGGAGCGCGGGGACGGGACCCTCACTCGCCATGGCATCGAGGAGTACGTCTCGGACTGCGTGATCGTCCTCGACCATCGGGTGACGGAGCAGGCCTCGACCCGGCGCCTGCGCATCCTCAAGTACCGCGGCTCGCTCCACGGGACGAACGAGTACCCGTTCCTCATCGGCGAGTCTGGGGTATCCGTCCTCCCGATCACGTCCCCGGGCCTCCAACACAAGGTGTCCCCGGAGCGGGTGTCGACAGGCGTACCCCGTCTCGACGCCATGCTCGGTGACGGCGGCTTCTACAAGGGCAGCACCGTGCTGGTGAGCGGCACCGCCGGCACCGGCAAGACGACCCTGGCCGCCCAGTTCTGCGACGCGACATGCAGCCGGGGCGACCGGGCCATGTACTTCGCCTTCGAGGAGTCCCAGGCAGAGATCATCAGGAACATGTCCTCGGTGGGCATCCATCTGCAGCGATGGGTGGACGCCGGCCTGCTGCAGTTCCACTGCTTCCGGCCCAGCCTCCTCGGCCTCGAGGCCCACCTCTTCGCCATGCAGAAGTACGTCACCGAGTTCGACCCGGCCGTGGTCGTGAAGGACCCGGTGTCCGATCTCCTGCGGGTGGGAACCGGGGCCGACGTCTCCGCCATGCTCACCCGTCAGGTCGACTTCCTGAAGGCCAGGGGCGTGACCGTGATGTTCACCAGCCTGACCTCCGAGACGGACCCGGTCCAAGCCGACCAGCAGATCGCCTCGCTCGTGGACACGTGGCTCCTCGTCAAGACCATGGAGGGCAACGGCGAGCACAACCGCGTCCTCTACGTCCGCAAGTCCCGTGGGATGGCGCACTCCAACCAGATCCGCGAGTTCCTCCTCACCAGCCAGGGCATCGAGCTGGCCGACGTCTACGTCGGGCCCCAGGGCGTGCTCACCGGTTCGGCCCGCAGCGCCCAGGAGGCCAAGGAGCGCTCCGACGGGACGGCTCGGCTCGAGGACCTGGAACAACGTCGGGTCAACCTGGCCCGTCGCCGCGACACGGTCGAGGCCCAGGCGGCTGCGCTGTGGCGTGAGTTCGACGATGAAGCCGATGTCGTTGGACGACTCCTGAGCCACGGCTCGACCGGTACAGAAGACCGGGCCGGACAGCGCGCCGAGCAGGGCCGGCTCCGACGGGCCGACGCCAATGAGCCTGCAGTGCAAGCCGACGAAACGACAGAGGTGGCGTCATGAGCACAACCGACGGAATGGACATCAACGCACCGGAGATCGAGCCCTGGTACTACCTGCGCCTGTACGTCGCTGGGCAGTCACCCAAGTCCCTGCACGCCTTCGCCAACCTGAAGAAGTTGTGCGAGGAGCATCTGGCCGGGCACTACGAGATCGAGGTCATCGACCTGGTCGAGGATCCGGCGCTCGCCCGGGGCGATGACATCCTGGCCATCCCGACGCTTGTCCGCCGCCTTCCTCCGCCCCTGCGCAAGATCATCGGCGACCTCTCCAACACCGAGCGCGTCCTCGGCGGTCTGCAGCATCAGCCGGCGTCATGACGGCCGCATGGGATGAAGCGGTGTTCGGGCTGGTCGACGTGGAGCTTGTCGCCACCCCGGACGAGGCCCGGTACGAGCTGACGCTGTTCGTCAATGGAGCATCGGATCTGTCGGCCCGCGCCATCGCCAATGCCAGACAGCTGTGCGAGACCAGTCTGGCCGGCCGCTACGACCTGCACGTCATCGACGTGAACGACGACCCGGCCGCCGTCCTCGCCCACCGCCTGATCGCGGCACCAACGCTCGTCAAGAGCCGACCGCTACCCGAGCGCAAGATCGTCGGCGACCTCTCCCAAATGGACAAGGTGCTACAGGCGCTGGGTCTTCCTGTCACCGCGACCATTGCAAGAAGGGTCGGTTAGTCACCCATGCCCCAGCAGCCGCCGGAGCCCCCGGACCACCTCACTGGAGGCGCGGACACGAGCGTCGTCGACGTCGTCACCGATCCGAACGGAGCAGACCAGCCGACAACGCTCTCCGAGGCGTTGGCCCGGATGACGGATGCCGAGGACACGGTCCGCGCCATCGGCGCAGGCGAGGTCGATGCCTTCGTCGTCTCCGACGCTGGACGGGCTCGGCGCGTGTTCTCATTGTCGACCGCGGATCGGCCCTACCGGATGTTCGTCGAGAACATGCGTGACGGTGCGGCGACGCTCTCGTCGAGCGGCATCATCCTCTATGCCAACCAGCGTCTTGCCGAGCTCCTGTCGTGCTCACGAGAAACGATCGTCGGGTCAGCGCTGACGAGGTTCCTGGCCGGCGCGTCCCCGATCGGGATGGATGGAATCCGAGGTCCTGACGGGCTCGGCGGCACTGTCGAGCTCGATCTTCTCGACGGCAACGGCGCCGTTCTTCCCGTGCTGGTCGGAACGTCACCCCTCAGGGTGGACGGCAGCCTGCTCACCTGCCTGACCTTCACGGACCTTCGCGCCCAGAAGGCTCAGGATCGCGAGATGGCCCGACTGGCGTCCCATGACGGGCTGACCGGGCTGCCGAACCGTGCCCTCCTCGTCGAGCGCATCGATCAGGCCCTGTCGCACTCGAAGCGCGCCGGTGGATGCACGGCCGTCTTCTTCATCGACCTCGACCGCTTCAAGCAGGTCAACGACACCCTGGGGCACGCGGCAGGCGACCAGGTGTTGCGCCGGGTTGCCAACCAGCTGGCGGCAGTCATCCGACCCATGGACACGGTCGCCCGCATCGGCGGCGACGAGTTCGCGGTCCTCGCTCCTGAGATCGACAACGAGCTGCACGCCGTCGACCTAGGGAACCGGCTCGTCACGGAGTTGTGCCGTCGGGCCGACCGGGCGGGAGACGGTGACCTTGTCCGCGCCAGCATCGGGACCTCGGTGTCGGTGGGCGGAAGGGGGACGGCAGAGGCGCTGCTCAACGAAGCGGATACCGCCATGTACAAGGCCAAGTCGCTCGGCGGCGGGCGGGCCGAGGTGTTCGAGGCCGCCCTTGGCCGTCAGGTCCGAGAGCGGTCGAGCGCGCTCCGGATGCTCAACTCCGCCCTCGACGAGCGGCGGGTCATCGCCTA
>JBEEFQ010000083.1:0-6001 GCA_041166245.1 Actinomycetota bacterium
AGGTTGGACTCGTCGACCACGTCCATGTCGATGATGCCGATGGTGCCGACGCCGGCCGCCGCAAGGTAGAGGGCGGCGGGTGAGCCGAGCCCACCGGCGCCGAGCAGGAGCACCTTGCTGTCGAGCAGCTTCTGCTGGCCGGCAACGTCGACCTCGGGGAGAAGCAGGTGGCGCTGGTAGCGGTTGCGCTGCTCGGGCGTGAGGGTCTTGGGGGTCCGCCAGGGGCGGCCCTCGTCCTTCCACTTGTTGAAGCCGCCCGCCAGGTTGACCACGTTCTCGAAGCCGAGGTCCTGCAGGGTCTTGGCCGCGAACGCGGAGCGGAACCCGCTGGCGCAGACGACGATGAGCGGCGTGGAGCGGTCGGGGATCTTGCCCTCGACCTGGCCCTCGAGGTGACCTCGGGGGATGTGGAGGGAGCCGGGGATGGCCCCTTGCTCGTACTCGTCGGGCTCGCGCACGTCGAGCACGAGGGAACCGTCCAGGCGCGCCTCGGCATCGGCCCCGCCGATCTCGGTGATCTGTTCCTTGGCCTGCTTGAGAAGGTCGCGTCCGGTCGCCATGGCAGGTAAAACCTTACCTGGCAGGTCGACATTCCCGAAAGGCGCTGGCTGTCTAGCCCTCCAGCTGGCCCCGCACCGCGCCGCCCCCGAAGTCGGCGGTGTGCACGTTCACGTAGAACCCGGCCGGGTTGGCGCCGATGCGCTCGATGTCCGCGACCTTCTGGCCAGTGAGACAGGTCTCGCCCCCACCGATCTTGGCCGGGTCGAAGGTGATGACGATGTCGCCCTGCGCGCCGGCCGCCCCCTCGTGGATGTGGGCCGCGGTCGGGGCGGCGATGTCAGACACGGTGATGTCGTAACAGACCTCGCCCTTGGCCGCGTCCAGGGTGACGGTGGCCGAACCCTTGCCGTCGGGATCGCCGGGTGCGGGCACCTCCGTCACCCCGCCCGTGAGCTCGGCCTTGAGCTCGGTCTGCTCCGTTCCCCCGGCGGCGCCGTTCGCGGCAGTCGTGTCCGAGGAGGTGGAGGGCTCGTCGTCGCCGCAGGCGGCAAGCGAGACGACGGCCAGCACGGTCAGGATGAGCAACCGGAATGTCTTCATGAGCGCGAACCGTATCCTGCGGCATGGAGTTCCAGACGGTCGTCCGGCGGCGTCGCATGGTTCGTCGGTACGTGGATCGGCCCGTCGCCCCCGAGGATCTCGACCCCATCCTCGACAACGCCACCCGCGCACCGTCGGCCGGCTTCAGTCAGGGGTGGGCGTTCGTCGTGCTCGAAGGCGACGACCGGCGCATCTTCTGGGAGACGGTGCGGCCCGACGTGGCGTTCGATCCCTCCCCAGGATCGCTGCACGCGGCGGGCGCCGTCATCCTGCCCCTCGCCCACAAGCAGGCCTACCTCGACCGCTACTCGATGCCCGACAAGGAGCGGTTCGGCATGGGAGAGGAGGCGGGCTGGCCGGTGCCCTATTGGACGGTGGACGTCGCCTTTGCAACCCAGTCGATGCTGCTCACCGCCGTCGACCTCGGTCTCGGTGCGCTGTTCTTCGGCATCTTCACCGGCGAGGACGCCCTGCTCGCCGCTCTCGGTGTCCCCGACGGCTACCGGCCCATCGGGGCCCTCGCCATCGGCCACCCGCTGCCGGGCGAGCGCTCCCGCCCGTCACTGCGAACGGGTCGTCGGCCCGCGACCGAGGTCGTCCACCGGGGACGCTGGAGGAGTTAGCCGCCTCCACCGACGGTGGACCTAGCCGCGCCCCGGCCACCGCGGCGGTGCCACGGCCAGCGCGACCGCGCCCGCCAGCGTCACCAGGACCCCGAGCCCGAGCACGTCGGTGATGTTGAACGGCGAGCCGCTGAGGAACCGCTGCATCTGGATCATGAACACGACGACGCACAGCGCGGCCAAGCCTCCCACCGCGATGCGGAAGCGCTGGATCTCCGGCCGACTGGTCACGACGCCGCCGGCGACGCCGAGCAGGAAGAGGATGACGCCGAGCTTGATCCCGCCGGAGGCCGCCTTGCTCCAGAGGAAGCTCACGGGCACGTCGAAGGCGTTGTCCGAGCCGAAGCCGCCGCGGGTCCAGGACACGAGGGTGCCGAGCGCCAGCACGACGGCGCCGACCATCGGCGGCGTGGCCAGCCGCGCCAGCGTCGCCACATCGAGCTTTGGCGTCGACCGGCCGCCCAGCGACGGGCCCGGTGCCGGCTCCGGCTGTGGCACCCCTGGCGCGCCGACGGCGATCAGACGTCGGCCGTCGACCCACGCCGACCACCCGTTGCTGCAGAGGACCTCGGCCCACGCACCGCGTTCCTCGCGCACGACGACCTCGACGCGCGCCTCGATGGTGGCGATCACGGCCTGGGACGGATCTGGTGTTGCCCAGGCCGGGAGCCCGCCACTGGGGACGACATGGGTGGGCATGAACCCTTGCGACGACGCGCTCACCCTCGAAGCGTAACGAGCCTCAGGTCGCGACGACCGCTGGCAGGATCTCGCTGATCGAGCCGCGCAGAACAGCGTCGGCGATGGAGTCCATCTCGGTCGGCTCCGCGTTCACGATGACGATGCGCGCGCCGGCGCGCTTGGCGATGGGGACGAGGGCGGCGGCGGGATAGACGGCGAGCGTCGAGCCGACGGCGAGGACGAGGTCGGCGCCCAACGCCGCCCGCTCGGCCCGCTCGAGGTCGGCCCGCACCAGGTTCTGGCCGAAGCTGATCGTCGCCGACTTGAGGATGCCGCCGCACGTGCGGCACGGCGGGTCCTCCTCCCCCGCCTGCACGCGCGCGATGGCCCGCTCCATCGGGGCTCGTTCGTCGCAGCTCATGCACATCACCTGGCGCATGGTCCCGTGGATCTCGATGACCCGCTCCGGGTCGGTGCCGGCCCGCTGGTGCAACTCGTCGATGTTCTGGGTGACGAGCATGTCGAGCTTGCCGCGCCGCTCGAGCTCGACGAGGGCCCGGTGGCCGGCGTTGGGCTCGGTCTGGCGCTCCATCCAGCCGATGCGCGTCTGCCAGGAGCGCTTCCGCACCTCTGGGTCGGACATGTACACGTCGATGTGGGCCAGCTTCTCGGCCTTGGGGTCCTTGGTCCAGAGCCCCTGGGGACCGCGAAAGTCGGGGATGCCGGAGTCGGTCGAGATGCCAGCGCCGGTGAGCACGACGATGCGCTCCGCCTCGTCGACCCACTGCCGCACCTGATCGAGGTCATCGCTGGGCATCGCACGGACCGTACCCCTGCGCACCCATGCTCCACTCGCTATTGACCTACATGAAATATCATGAAAAGCTACTCACAGACATCAGCGACACTTTCGCTCTGGGGGGCTGCCATGACCGCACCGACCACGCTGTCCGTTCCCACCGACACCCTCGCTGTCCGGCCGTGGCCCGACCCGGTCATCGATGAGCTGGGCCAGGACCCGCGATCCGCCTACGTGGAGACGTTCTGGCTCGGCATCCTCGGGCCGTCGACCACCTGGCTGCTGCGCAGGCTCGTGTCCCGGCTCGAGGCCTCACCGGCCGGCTACGAGCTCCCGCTCATGGAGACGGCGACCTGCCTCGGCATCGGCCACAAGCTGGGCCGGCACTCGCCGTTCGTGCGTTCGCTCAGCCGCCTCGTGCACTTCGACATCGCCCAGCTGCGGGGCGACCACGAGCTGGCGGTGCGGCGCAAGGTGGCGCCGCTCACCCGCCGCCAGGTGATGCGCCTGCCCGACGCGCTGCAGCTCGAGCACAAGGCGTGGCAGGAGGCGCAGCTGCGCACCCCTGCGCTCGAACAGCAGCGCCGCCGGTCGCGACAGCTCGCCCTGAGCCTCGTCGAGCTGGGCGAGGACCTCGAGGAGACCGAGCGCCAGCTGCACCGGTGGAAGTACCACCCTGCCATGGCGCACGAGGCCGCCAACTGGGCGTGGCGCCGCCACTGCGAGGCCCTGGCCGCCGCGGCCGAGGTCGCCATCCCCGACGGCGCCGCCTGACCCCGCGTTCTCGAGGCAATACGTCGCGGTTTCCGCGACGTATTGCCTCGAGTTGGGTTTCAGTTCTGGATGGCGGCGAAGATCAGCACCGCGAGCACGAGCGCGATGGTGGTCAGGGCCACGACTCGGAACGTGAGGGTCTGGCTTCTCATACGAAGGTGAAGAGCTCGGAGTGCACCTGGCGGGGCGGGACGCCGGCCTCGAAGAGTGCATGCTCCACGGCCGCCATCATGGGCGGGGGCCCGCACACGTAGCACTGCACCCCGCTGAGGTCGTCGGGCAGGCCGCGGCGCAGGATGTCGAGGTTGATGAACCCGACGTCACCGTCCCAGCCCTCGTGCCCCCGGGCCAGCACGTGGATGACCTTGAGGTCGAAGCGGCGCCTGAGCTCCTCCAGCTCGTCACGGAAGACGATCGTCTCCCAATCGTTGCTGCCGTAGATCAAGGTGACGGGCCGGGGGTCCGACGTGTCCGCCATTGTCCGCAGGATGCTCATGCACGGCGTGACCCCGATGCCGCCCGCAACCAGCAGCAGCTGACCGGCCGACTCCCAGCCCACACCGAAGTTGCCGAACGGACCGTCGAGGTAGGCGCGGCTGCCCTCGATGACGCCGCCCAGCTGACGGGTGAAGTCACCGAGCTCCTTGATGGTGAACTCGACCTCCTCGGGACGGGCCGCGCTCGACGCGATCGAGAACGGGTGCTCGTTCGGCACGAACACCGAATCGAGGGTGATCCAGCTGAACTGGCCGGCACGGAATCGCAGGCCACGCCCGCGTGTCGCTCGCAGGCGCAGCGTCACCACCCCGCCCGGCTCCGGCCGCACCTGATCGACCACGAACGGCCGGCGCATCCGCGCCAGAGGCTTGAGCACGCGCACCCAGGCGAGGAGCGAGAGGAACACCAGCGAGAACGCGGTGAACACCGCCGGCTTCCAGGTTCCCCGCTGCACGTACACGCCGACCGAGCGGACGTGCACGAGGGCGAAGGAGGTGATGAGAAGGGCGAGGATGCCGTGCGTCACCCGCCAGATCTCGTAGTTGAGCTTCCACCGCAGCCGCAGGACTGACACGACGACCAGGAAGACGAGCATCAACAGCGCGGCCTGCCCCCACTGCACCCGCTTTGGAGATTTCAACGGGTTCACCAGGTCCCAGTAGCTCGACTCGGCCAACACCAGCACCAGCGGGTGGAGGGCGATGAAGGCGGTAGCCACGAACGCGATCTGTCGGTGGTAGCGCATGACCGCGTCGATGCCGTACGGCGCGTCGACGCGGTTGATGCGGGCCACGCTGAGGAACTGCAGCCCGAGCATGGCCAAGCCGACAAGGCCGAGGGCGAAGGAGACATCCAACCAGAAGCCACGCCCCGGTGGGTGAGGCCCGATCAGGGCGAGCACCAGCGGGGTCGAAGCCAGGACGACGTACATGCTGAACAGCCCGATGCGCCGCAGCAGCAGGAGGAAGGATGCGCGACGCGTTGCGTCGGCCGAGGACGTCGCCATGGCGCGCAGAATCTAGTGTCGGAACGTGACCGACTTTCAGGCTGCGGGCGAAGGCAAGCTGCCCGGCCACCTCGGCATCGAGGTTGGTGAGGTCGTCGCCGGCCGAGCGACGATGCGCATCCCGCTGGCCGAGAAGCACCTGGCGCCCAATGGGTTCCTGCACGCGGCGACGGTGGTAGCGCTCGCCGACACCGCGTGCGGCTACGGCTGCGTCGCCAGCCTGCCCGAGGGCGGCACCGGCTTCACGACCATCGAGCTCAAGGCCAACTTCCTCGGCACTGCCCTCGCCGGCGGAATCGCGTGCGAGGCCCACCTCGTCCACGGCGGCCGCACCACCCAGGTCTGGGACGCCACCGTCACCAACGAAGACACGGGCCGGACCGTCGCCCTGTTCCGCTGCACCCAGATGGTGCTCTACCCCCGCTGACCCGTTCTCGAGGCAATAACTATCGGAATGCGATAGTTATTGCCTCGAGAACGCGGGGCTAGCGGCGCTTGGGCTTCTCGAAGCCCATGACG
>JBEEFQ010000084.1:0-10649 GCA_041166245.1 Actinomycetota bacterium
GATCCGGCTTGGCCGGTCGGCGCAGCCATTTTCGGGAGCCGCAGGACGCGGCGAGCGAATCATCAGTACTGGGAGATGAAGCGGATGTCGTTGTCGTTGAGCACGCGCATGTCGGAGAGGGCGTTGCGCACCTGGGCCAGACGATCGATGCCGAACCCGAAGGCGAACCCGGACCACTCCTCGGGATCGATGTTCCCGTTGCGCAGCACCTGGGGATGCACCATCCCGCAGCCCCCGAGCTCGATCCACCCGGTGTTCGAGCACGTGCGGCAGCCCTCGCCGCGGCAGATCACGCACGTGATCTCGTACTCGGCCGACGGCTCGGTGAAGGGGAAGAAGTAGGGCCGCAGGCGGGAGTGGATGTCCTCGCCGAAGAAGGCGTTCGTGAAGCTCGCGACCGTGCCCGCGAGATCGCCGAAGGTGATGCCCCGGTCGACCACGAGGCCCTCGATCTGACTGAAGCTCGGCATGTGCCTGGCATCAGGCGTGTCCCGGCGGTACGTACGGCCCGGCGCCACGATGTAGATGGGCGGCTCCTGCGACTCCATTACCCGCATCTGCACGGGCGACGTCTGCGTGCGGAGCAGCGTCGACTCCGGCTCGCCGAGGTTGAGGTAGACGCTGTCCTGGGTGCTGCGCGCCGGGTGGGCGGGGGGCAGGTTGAGGGCGGTGAAGTTGTACCAGTCGGTCTCGACCTCGGGGCCCTCGGCGATGGTGAAGCCCATGCCGATGAACACGTCCTCCAGGCGGTACTGCGTCTGGGTGATGAGGTGGAGGTGGCCGCGCGCCGGCGCGGTCAGTACCTCCGTCAGGTCGATGCGCTCGGCCGCGAGCCGGGCGCTGCGCTCGTCGGCTTCGAGCATGGTGCGACGCTCGACGGCCAGCTCCTGGAGGCGGGTGCGCGCCGCGTTGACGGCCTGGCCCATCGTGCGCCTCGCGTCGGGATCGAGCCCACCCAGCTTCGCGCTCAGGCCGGCCAGCGCCGAGCGCTTCCCCACCACGGTGGACTCGACCTCGCGCAGGGCATCGAGCGTCGACGCCCCCTCGAGCGCGGCCCGCCCCTCCTTTTCGATGCGTTCGATCTCCGACGTGTCCATGTGTCTAGCGATGCAGCTCGTCGAAACTGACGAGGGGCAGGGTAAAGCGGAAGGTGGTGCCTTGCCTCGGAATTGAGGTGGCGGTCAGGCGCCCGCCGTGAGCCTCCACCAGCCCGCGGCTGATCCACAGGCCGAGGCCGGAGCCGGTGGGTCGACCCTCGGAACGTCGGAAGAACTTCGAGAAGACGCGGGGGAGGTCCGCTTGGGGGATGCCCGCACCCTGATCGGTGACGGAGACGGCAACTTCGCCTTCGTTGGCCTCGCCCGCGACCGACAGACCCTTTGGTGACGCGTACTTGCACGCGTTCTCGACCAGGTTGGTGAAGACCTGCTCGACCTTGTCGGGATCCGCGTAGACCTCGGGGAACCCGACCGGGAAGTCGACCGACACCTCGAGATCGGGATACTCGAAGTCGAGCTTCTGCACGACCCGTTCGGCCAGCGTCGGCAGGTTGACCATCTGACGGCGCAGGACGAGACGACCGGTCTCGAGCCGGCTGATGTCGAGCAGCTCGGTGATGAGACGGGTGACGCGGTCCGCGTCGTGATTGACCTGCTCGAGCATCTCCTTCTTCTTGTCCTCGGCAATGCGATCCCACTTGGAGAGGAGCAGGCTCGTCCAGCCCTTCACCGATGACAGTGGCGATCGCAGCTCGTGGCTCACCGTGGACACGATCTCGATGCCGGTGGCGGCATGGTGCAGGCGCTTGGCCGACTCACGCAGCACAAGGACGGCACCGAGCAGCGACCCGTCTCCGTTCCGCTCGTAGGCGCCGGTGACGTAGGCCTTCACGTCCTCGCCGTCGGCGCGCCGCAGCGTCACCTCCTGCTCAGGAAGGGTGCGCACCGATCGAAGCTGGGCCGACGAGTGCCACCCGTCTGCCCACACCCGCCGACCGTCGCGGCCGCGCGGCTCCAGCAGGTCGTCACAGGACTCTCCGACGAGACCGTCGCGGTCATGGCCCGTGAGGTCCGCCGCCGCGGGGTTGGCAGCCAGGATGCGGCGATCGGCGTCGAGTCGCAGAACGGCGTCGGGGAGGAGATCGATCACGTCATCCGCCACGGTCGACCCTCCGCTGCCTGGCGGCCTCGAAGCACAGCACCGCCGCGGCCATGCCGACATTGAGTGACTCGGTGCGACCCGCCATCGGAATCGACACCTGGGCGTCGGCAGCCGCCGCCACGTCGTCGGGCAGGCCGTGGGCCTCGTTCCCGAGGAGGAACGCCACCCGGCCGGTGAGATCGGCCGTGGCGTAGTCAGGGCCGCCGTGGGCGACGGTGGCCACCCGCGTCAGACCGAAGGATCCCACCGCGTCGGCGGCCGCGGCCGGCGAACCGCCCACGATGACCGGAACGTGGAACAGGGATCCCGCCGATGCCCGCACGGTCTTGGGGTTGTACACGTCCACTGAACCTTCGCAGCAGATTACTCCGTCTGCCCCCGCTGCTTCGGCCGACCGCAGGACGGTGCCGGCGTTGCCAGGATCCCGGACGTCGACACACACCACGACCAGGGATGCATCACGCACCCTCTCGAGTGGCACGTCGACATACCCGACGATGGCCGCGATCGGCTGCGGGGTGACCGTGTCCGCCACCCGCTCCATCACGCCGGGCTCGAGCGTGTGCACCCGGGCGCCGGCGGCGAGCAGCCGGTCGACGAGCTCGGTCGGCGCCCCCGGTGCCACGAACGCGCTCTGCACCGGCGCGCCGCCGTCGAGGGCCTCGCTGACGACCTTCGCTCCCTCGACCACGAACGCCCGCTCGACATCACGGACGCTCTTCTTGCGCAGCAGACGACGGAGCCGCTGCACCTTCTGATGACGGAACCCGAGGGCCTGTTCGGCCCGCTGGTTCAGCTGGCCTTCTCTCCGCGGGACACCTCGACCAGCGACGCGAACGCGGCCGGGTCGTTGACGGCCAGATCGGCGAGGACCTTGCGGTCGACCTCCACTCCGGCCTGGCGCAGCCCGTTGATGAAGACGCTGTAGCTCACACCATGCTCACGGGTGGCGGCGTTGATGCGCTGGATCCAGAGCTGCCGGAAGTCACCCTTGCGCGCGCGACGGTCGCGGTAGGCGTAACGCAGCGAGTGCATGACCTGCTCGTTGGCGGAACGGTAGCTGCGGCTCTTGTTGCCGTAATAGCCGCGCGCCTGTTCGAGAACGGCGCGGTGGTGCTTCCGTCCGTGGACGGCCCGCTTGACCCTGGCCATCGGTGCTCCTTTCGGTGGGGGGACGAGTGCGAAGCGCTGAGCTAGAGCCCGAGGAGCCGCTTGACCTGCTTGCGGTCAGCGTGATGAACCTCGATCTCGCCCGAGAGCCGACGCTTGCGGGTCGACGACTTCTTCTCCAGCAGGTGGTTGGTGAAGGCGCGGCGCCGGCGGATCTTGCCGGTGCCCGTGATCTTGAAGCGCTTCTTGGCGCCCGTATCGGTCTTCATCTTCGGCATGTTCAGTTCTCCGATGGTTCGGTGGGCGCCTCGTCGGCATCAGGCCGGGGCGCCCGTTTGTCGGGCGCCAGCACCATGATCATGTTGCGGCCGTCGAGCTTGGGCGCCGCCTCCACCTTGGCGGTGGGGCCCACCTTCTCGGCGACCTTGTCGAGGATCTGCTTGCCGAGCTCGGGATGACTCATCTCCCGACCCCGGAACATGATCGTGATCTTGACCTTGTGACCTTCGCTGAGGAAGTGCGCCACCTTTCGTGTCTTGGTGTCGAAGTCGCCCTGGCCGATCTTGGGCCGGTACTTCATCTCCTTGATGCTGTAGTTGCTGCTCTTGCGCCGCGATTCCTTCGCCTTCTGTGCCTCATCGAACTTGTACTTGCCGAAATCCATGATCCGGCACACCGGAGGGTTGGCCTGCGGGGCCACCTCCACCAGGTCCAAGTCCAGCTCCCGGGCGATGTGCAGGGCCTCGGGGAGGGGCTTGATCCCCAGCTGGGCTCCGTCGGGATCGACCAGACGGACCTCCCGGGCCCGGATCCGGTCGTTGATCCTGGTTTCGTTCGATGGATTCGAGGCGGCGATGGCCATCACTCCTTGTCAGTTGGCGGAAGCGTCCTCAGACGCGAAACGGGCGGGCGTCGGAAGCAACGCCCGCCCTTCGGCGGTCATCCGACCCGGGCGCACTGTGCCCCGAGGGCGGTGTGGCCGGGTGGGGGCGCAAGCCCCGCTTCCATATGCAGTTGTGATGGTTAGGTTACACGTATGAGCACGATCTGGACCCCTGGCGGCGAACGACCGGTCGCGCGCCCCGAGCCCGCTCCCCCGCCGGACGGCGCCGACCTGGGCGGCGAGGAGCTGAGTGACGAGGAGCTCCAGGCCCGCATGGAGCAGCTACGGGAGCAGCTGGCCCACACCCCCGCAGAGCTTGTGGTCACCAACCACTGCTACGGGCTCTTCGAGCTGGCCGCCCTGCACCTGTCCCTGCAGCCGCCCCAACTCGACCAGGCCAGCCTGGCCATCGACGCCCTTGGGCTCCTCGTCGAGGGCTTGGCCGGCCGCCTTGGAGAGCAGGAGCCACAGATCCGCGAGGCCCTGGCACAGCTCCGCATGGCCTTCGTGCAGATCAAGGGCGGGATCGAGGCAGGCGTCGACAACGACGCCCCGGTGCCGGGCCAACCCCCTTCCTAGCTGTCGACGACTTCTGGAAGTCAGCCCTGGCGGGTGATGGCAATCGCCTCCCACCGGCCGAGGTGGCCGGCCACCACATCGAAGGTCACCTCGGTGCCCGGGGCGATGGTGCGGGAACCGTCGGCGATCTGGGTGCAGTGGAAGAACAGCTCGCGCCCGTCGGTGCCGTCGCGCACCGTGCCGTAGCCCTTGTGCTCGTCGAACTCAACCACCGTGCCCCGCATGCTCACGGGTTGGTGCACCGCCGTGCCTGAAGAAGTCCCGTAGCGCACCAACCCCTGAGAAACCGGGGCATCAGTGGACGATCTTGGCCAGCGGGAGCTCGATGATGTCGGTGGCGCCGCGGTCCTTGAGGGCGGGGATGAGGATGTTGATGTCGGACTTCGGCACCACGGCCTCGACGGCATAGCCGTCCTCACCGAACAGCTTGGAGACGGTGGGCGACTTCATGGCCGGGAGCACCTCGATGACGCGGTCGAGGTCGTCGGTGCCGACGTTGAGCTTCACCAGCACCTTGCCCCGCGCCTCCAGCGTGCCCTGCAGCAGGGTGAGGATCTGGCCCATGGCGTGGCGCTTGTCGGGGTCGTCGTAGGACTCGCGGTTGGCGATGAGCTCGGTGAAGGACACGAGGATGGTGTCGATGATCTTGAGGCCGGCCGCACGCAGGGCCGAACCCGTCTCGGTGATCTCTACGACCACGTCGACGATGTCGGGCACCTTGGCCTCGGTCGCGCCGTAGGACAGGCGGACGTCCGCGTCGATGCCATGCTTCTCGAAGTAGCGGCGGGTCAGCTCGGGGTACTCGGTGGACACCTTGACGCCCGAGGACAGGTCGGTGACGGCGCGAAAGACCGAGTCCTGGGACACGGCCAGCACCATGCGGATGGGCCGTGCGGTGGCCTTGGAGTAGTGCAGCTCGCCCAGCGACTCGACCTCGCTGCTGGTCTCCTCGATCCAATCCCGCCCCGTGATGCCGATGTCGAAGAGCCCGTCGGCCACGTAACGGGGGATCTCCTGGGGACGCAGGATGCGTACCTCGTCGATGCGCGGGTCGTCGATGGATGCGCGGTACGTGACGTCCGAGCCCCGGGTCACCGGGAGGTCGGCCGCCTCGAACAGCTCGAGCGTCTGACGCTCGAGTGAGCCTTTCGGCAACACCAGCTTGAGCATGGGGGTTCCTAGGGGGCCTTGGGCAGCTGGCGCAGCAGGTCGGCCATCTCGATCGCGGTCTCGGCCGACTCGTAGCCCTTGTTGCCCATCTTGGTGCCAGCCCGTTCGATGGCCTGCTCGATCGTCTCGGTCGTCAGCACGCCGAACACGACGGGCACGCCGGTGTCGAGCTGGGCCTGCTGGATGCCGGAGGCGCATTGCCCGGCGACGTGTTCGTAATGCCCGGTGGCGCCGCGGATGACCGCGCCGAGGCAGATGACGGCGTCGTACTCACCCGACGACGCCAGGCGCTTGGCGACCAGCGGCAGCTCGAAGGCGCCCGGGACCCAGGCCTCGGTGATCGACGCCTCGTCGACGCCGTGGCGGAGAAGACCATCACGCGCACCCGCGAGAAGGCGCTCCGTGATGAGGTCGTTGAACCGACCACACACGATGGCCACGCGCAGGCCGTCGCCACGAAGCTGGCCGCTATAGGACGTCATCGAGACCCTCCAGGAGGTGACCCATCCGCTCCCGCTTGGTGCGGAGGTAGCCGATGTTCTCGGGGTTGGGGACCGTCTGCAGGGGCACCCGCTCGACGATCTCCAGACCGAACCCGGCCAGACCACCGTACTTGGCCGGGTTGTTGGTCATGTAGCGCATTGTCGTGATGCCGAGGTCGACGAGGATCTGCGAACCGATTCCGTACTCGCGGCTGTCCACGTGCAGGCCGAGCTCGGTGTTGGCGTCGACGGTGTCCCGTCCCTGCTCCTGGAGCATGTAGGCGCGCAGCTTGTTGGCGATGCCGATGCCCCGGCCTTCGTGGCCCCGCAGGTACACGACGACGCCGAGGCCCTCGTCCGCGATCCGGCGCAGGGCGGCGTCGAGCTGCGGTCCGCAGTCACACCGCAGGGAACCGAAGATGTCTCCGGTGAGGCACTCGCTGTGCACGCGCACCAGCACGTTGTCCTCGCCCTGCACCGCGCCCTTCACGAGGGCGAGGTGGGTCTCGCCATCGATGAGTGACTCGTAGGCGTAACAGATGAAGTCGCCCCACTGGGTGGGGATGCGCGCCTCGGCGATGCGCTTGACCAGCTTCTCCTGCTGGCGCCGGTACTTGACGAGATCGGCGATGGAGATGAGTAGGAGCCCGTGCTCTTCGGCGAACGCCTCGAGCTCGGGCAGCCGCGCCATGTCGGTCTTGTCGGCGTTGACCAGCTCGCACAGCACGCCCGCGGGGTACAGGCCGGCAAGGCGGGCCAGGTCGACGGCGGCTTCGGTGTGACCGGCCCGCTTGAGCACGCCACCCTCGCGGTAGCGCAGGGGAAGGATGTGGCCCGGCCGGGCCAGGTCCTCGGGCCGGCACGCGGGATCGATGAGGGCCTTGACCGTGGTCGAGCGGTCGTTGGCCGAGATGCCAGTCGTCGTGCCGTGGCGGTAGTCCACGGTGACGGTGAAGGCGGTGCGCTGCGACTCGGTGTTGGTCGCGACCATGAGCGGTAGCTGCAGCTCGTCGAGGCGCGCACCTGTCATGGGGACGCAGATCACGCCCGACGTGTGGCGAAGGAAGAAGGCGATGGCCTCTGGCGTGGCGTATTCGGCCGCCATGATGAGGTCGCCCTCGTTCTCGCGGGTCTCGTCGTCGACGACGACGACGATCTCCCCCCGGCCGATGGCGGCGATGGCCTTGTCGATGTCCGCAAACGGCACGGTCAGTTCCTTTCCTGCAGCAGCTTCTCGACGTATTTGGCGACCATGTCGACCTCGAGGTTGACGCGGTCGCCTGGGCCCTTGTGGCCGAGCGTCGTGACCTCTGCAGTATGGGGGATGACGGCGACGGTGAACCCGTCGTCGAGCGGTTTGACGACAGTCAGGCTGCAACCGTCGACGGTGATGGAGCCCTTTTCGATGACGTAGCGGGCCAGCTCCTGTGGCATGCGCACCTGGAGCTCGGGGGCGGGACTCACGATCTCTCCCACCGCGTCGACGTGCCCCTGCACGATGTGGCCACCGAGGCGGTCACCGGCGCGCACCGGACGCTCGAGGTTCACTCGATCGCCGGCGTGCAGGTCGGCCAGGTTCGTGCGGGACAGCGTCTCGCCCACCGCGTCGGCCGCCCACCAGCCGTCGCCCATGTCGACGACGGTGAGGCAGCACCCATTCACCGCGATGGACGCACCCAGCTCGGCGTCGGCGGTGACGATGGTGGCCTCGAACACGAACCGCCCGTCATCACGCGACCGCACGGTGCCCAGCTCCTCGACGATTCCCGTGAACATCGCTATGCGGCCTCCAGCTCGACGCGGAGGTCGTCGCCCAGCTGGGCGACGGAGACGAGCCGGCCACGCCACACGTCGTCGATCGACGGCGCACCGGGACCGGCGAACACCGGGCGCCCGTCGTCGCCGCCGAGGAGGGCGGGCGCGAGATAGAGCACATAGCGATCGACGAGCCGCGCCGCGTGGAAGGCCTGGGCCACCGCCGCGCCACCCTCGACGAGCACCTGCACGACGCCGTCGCCGCCGAGGCCGTCGAGGATCTCCCCGAGGTCGCCTTCGACCTCGGTGGCAGGGTGCACACGCGCGCCTTCGGCCGCCCGCCCGAGCACGACGCGCCGGGGATCGCGTCCCTCCACCAGACGCACCGTGAGCGACGGGTCGTCGCTGCGCACCGTGCCCGCCCCCACCAGCACCGCGTCGCTCTCGGCCCGCAGGCGGTGGGCGTCGGCGCGCGCCGCCTCGCCGGTGATCCACTGGCTCGACCCGTCGGGCGCGGCCGTGCGGCCGTCGAGGGTGGCGGCCAGCTTGAGCACCACCCACGGACGCCCGGTGGTGCGGTGCTTCAGGTACGGCGCCAGCAACGCAGCGGCCTCGGCGCCTCCGACACCGGTGGTCACCTCGATGCCCGCCTCGCGCAGGAGGGCTAGGCCCTGCCCGGCCACCTGGGGGTCGGGGTCCTCGATGGCGACGACGACCCGGCCCACCCCCGCCTGGATCACCGCGTCGGCGCACGGCGGCGTGCGCCCGTGGTGACTGCAGGGCTCGAGGGTGCAGAACAGCGTGGCGCCCCTGGCCGCGTCGCCTGCGGCGGCCAGCGCCACCGCCTCGGCGTGGGGCCCGCCCGGGGGCTCCGTGGCGCCCTCGAACCTGCGCCCGTCAGCCGCCTCGATGACGCAACCCACCCACGGATTGGGCGACGTACGCCCGCGCACGCCGGCAGCCAGGTCCAGTGCCCGCCGCATCGCCGACTCGTCGGTCATTTTTCTCCCGATCGTTTCCGGTTCGACCAGTTTACGGGTCCGGGACCGGAAAGTCGATCTCACTAATGCGGGTGCTCGCCCGCCAGCAGGGCCAGCGCGTGGGGCAGCACGTCGGCCACCGCGCCGAAGCACTCCAGTGCGCCCGAGGTCGATCCCGGCGTGTTGAGCACGAGACAGGCACCGATCGAGCCCGCCCGTGCCCGGGACAGCCGGCCCAGCGGGTTCACGAGGCGCATGGCCTCGGCCAGACCCGGCGCCTCCCGCTCGACGACCCGCAGGGTGCCCTCCGGTGTCTCGTCGCGGGGTCCGAAGCCGGTGCCCCCCGTCGTGATCACCAGGCCCGTGTAGCCCCGCGCCAGGTCGGCAACGGCCTCGGCGACGCTGTCCGCGCCGTCGGCAACGACTCGTCGCTCGTCGACCACGTAGCCCGCGTTCTCCAGGGCCGCGGCCAGTGCCGCGCCGGACTTGTCCTCCCGGGTCCCCGCCACCACGCCGTCCGAGACCGTCAGGACCTTGGCCCTGAGGGTCACAGGATCACAGCGTCACCCGCTGGCGGCGGCGGTGCGAATGCGCTCCACTGCCGCGCCCGGGTCGTCGGCGCCGAAAACAGCGCTGCCGGCGACGAACACCTCGGCGCCGGCTGCGGCTGCGACCGGCGCGGTCTGGGTGTCGATGCCACCGTCGACTTGGATGGCGATCGACAGCCCACTCGCTTCCTTCAACTGCCGGACCCGCTCGACCTTGGTCATGACGTCGGCGATGAACTTCTGACCACCGAAGCCGGGGTGCACGGTCATCAGCAGCAGGAGGTCGACCGACTCCAGCCAGGGCTCGGCCTGCTCGACCGGCGTCTCGGGGTTGACGGCCAGTCCCACATCCAGGCCGAGATCCCGCATCTGGGCGATGAGCGCCGCGGTGTCGTCGATCTCGACATGCACCGTGCACCCGTTGGCGCCCGCCTTCTTGAACGCCTCCAGGTAGTCACCTGGGTTGGTCATCATCAGGTGGCAGTCGAGGTAGAGGTCGGTGTGCTTGCGTAGCGACGCGACCACCGGCGGGCCGATGGTGAGGTTGGGCACGAAGTGGCCGTCCATGACGTCGACGTGGAGCATGTCGGCGGCCGGCGTCACCGCGTCGACGGCGTCACCCAGGCAGGCGAAGTCGGCCGAGAGGATGGAGGGTGCGATGCGGGGCTGCGCGGTTGTGGGAATGGTGCCGATGCTAAAGGCGCCGCAGCCGCAGGAGGTACATCCCGTCGGTGTCCGCCGCCTGCGGTACGAGGCGGGCACCCCGGCCGACCGGCTCCCACGGTGTGTCGGGCGGGGGCAACGCCTCCAGCTCGGGATGGCCCGTGGCCAGCCACTCGTCGATGGCCACCGTCTCAGCAGTCGTGAGGGTGCACACGCTGTAGATGAGGACGCCGCCGGGACGCACCAGTCCGATGGCGCCCTCGACCAGGTCACGCTGGAGCTGGGCGAGCTGGGGCACGTCGTCGGCCGTCACCCGCCA
>JBEEFQ010000085.1:0-3592 GCA_041166245.1 Actinomycetota bacterium
ACTGACGCCTCACTTCCGTGACGGGCAGGTCGAAACCCGGCGCCTGACTCGGCAGCAGCACGCAGTCGTCCCGATCAGGAAGCGTCGGCGGCGGCACTGTCCTTTCGGGCGTGGACTCAGCCTTGCAGCAGCGACAAGGCTCGGCTCTGCTGGTGACGACGGCTGGATGTCAGACTGACGGCATGGCTGAACCGATGAGCAACTCCGCCTCGACCCCGGGCATGGACCCGGACGAGCCGATCCCCGACACTCCCGCAGAGCTGGACGAGCCGGAGCTGCCGGCCCCACCGATCGAGTCGACTCCAGAGGATCCCGGCGGTGATCCCGGCGAGGAGCCCGCCCCCGTGTGATCAGGGGAGCTCGCGACACACGAGACCGCGATCGTCACGATGCAAGGCGATGATGAGGCAGCCAACACTGTTCCTGACCGTGGGGCTCCCGTGCACCGGGAAGACCACTGCGGCGCGGCGCATCGAGACCGAGCACGACGCCCTCCGTCTGACGAAGGACGAATGGGTGAAGGCTCTGTACGGGCACGAGAACCCACCATCGGCCCAGGACGTGATCGAAGGGCGACTCGTTCAGATCGGGCTGCGCGTCCTCGAGCTCGGCACCAACGTCGTGATCGACTACGGCCTCTGGAGCCGGGACGAACGCTCTGCTCTGCGGCAGGCAGCCGCGGACGTCGGCGCGACGGTGGAGATGCGCTACTTCGAACTCGCCCCAGCCGAGCAGCGGAGACGCCTTGATCGGCGCCAAGCCGAAGCGCCACACACGACGTGGCCCATGTCTGATGAGGAGCTCGACGAGTGGGCTGCCAACATCGACATCCCGACGCCAGGCGAGCTCGACGGCAGCGAACCTATCGACGACCCACCGGCCCGATTCGCGACCTGGGACGATTGGCGCAGGCGCCGCTGGCCGCCGACGATCTCCTGACGCCTGTTCCTTCCCGCTCCACTGCACGTCCGGTTATCTGTCAGTCGGCGATCGCCGTTGTCGTCGGGCTGCTGCACCCGGTCCCCGGCGTCTGGCCCGTGGCCGGGCGGGCGACCCCTGGAACGGGCACCCTCCCCAGATTCGGGGCGGCAAGCACCGGATACGGGGGAGGCTGCCGGTCGGTGGGTCGCTGGTGAGGCGGCGGAGTGGCCGGCCCCTGACGGCCCGACCGGGAATTAGGCCGCCGTGCGGCCGCGCCGCCACCAGGCCAGGGCCAGGAGCACGCCCGCCGCCGCCTCGAGCGCCCAGCCCGCGAGGTTCCACACGCTGCGCGCGTAGTCGCCGCCCGGGAACACGAGCGCGTCGAGCCCGGTGAGGTAGACCAGCGGCTCGACGACGAGCGTGAGAGCAAACAGCGTCCCGACCAGCCGGGCCCGCCCCTGCGCCCACAGGAAGCCGGCCACCCCGCAGCCAGCCCCGACAACCAGGCCGATCGTCAGCCAGGGGTAGCCGCCGGCGCCGAGGAGCTGCTGCCGGACCCAGCCCGCGTAGGCCTGGGTCAGCCGGGTGGTGACGGGCGTGCCTTCGGGCAGGCCCAGCATCGAGCTCGTGACCGTGGCGGTAGCCAGGACGTTGTAGAAGCCGCATACCAGGCCGGCGCCGGCCAGCGCGCCCGCAGCAACGGCGCCGGGCAGCCGGAACCGCCAGCCGCCCGCCAGGAACGGGATCAGGACGTACGGCGCCGCCAGATTGCCCAGCCAGAACGTCGACTCGTCGTGCGGGGCGGTCCTCTCCGAGGAGATGCTCATCGGCTTCCTCGGGTCACACGACGGGGCTGTCCGCTGTCCTGCTCGGAGATGTACCGGGCGACAGGATTGTGGGTGCGTTTCCCACGCCTCGCCGCGAACGACAACCGGCACCGCGGCCGGATCGACCACGGTCAGCTCGGCTGCAGCTCTTCGGCGAGCATCACGATGATGTCGCTGGGGCCGCGGACATAGGTCAGCTTGTAGACGTCTCGGTAGGTAGCCACGCCGCGTAGCGGGTAGCAGCCGTGCCTGGCGGCGATCTCGAGGGCCTCGTCGATGTCGTCGACCGAGAAGGCCACGCGGTGCATGCCGATCTCGTTGGGCCGGGTGGGCTCTGTCTCGATCGCGTCGGGGTGGATGTACTGGAAGAGCTCGAGGCGACCGTTACCGTCTGGCGTCTGGAGCATGGCGATGTTGGCGTGGTTGCCGTCCAGACCGACGGCGGTGTCGGTCCACTCGCCGCTGACCGTGTCGCGGCCGAGGACGATCAGACCCAGGTCGGTGAAGAAGGTGATCGTGGATTCGAGGTCGCGGACGGCGATACCGACGTTCTCGAGCTTGATGGGCATGCGTTTCACGCTACCGAGTCGGGGAGATCGGTGCAGGCTGGTCGGCTACGCGGGCGGACCCGACGCCGGCCCTCCCGACCGATGACTTCTGCGCAGCCAGGAGGTCATAGGCTCGCAGCCGCGCCCCGCGGCGCACCGACATCGAGGGAGACGAGCACGCATGGCTACGTTCATGACCACCGGTCGTGGTGGTCGCGCCGCGTCCGAGGCAACAGCACGGGCGGTCCGCGATGCGTGATCCACGACCCCCGAAGGGTGAGGGGGCGGGAAGGGAGGTCTCGCCGCCGACCGTCACCCCGGTCCTCGTGGCCGAGCTGCTCGCCGAGGGCGAGCGCATGCCGGTGTACGTGCACGTCATCGACCATCCCGACGCGCGCGTGCTGGTCGACACCGGCATGACGCAGCTGCACCCGGCGGTGGCCGACATGGATCCACTCCTGACTCCACTGAGCGAGCACGCCGACTTCGACCTGGCCAGCATCGACATCGTCATCAACACGCACCTACACTTCGACCACGGCGGCGGCAATCACCTCTTCGCCGGCAGGCCGGTCTACGTCCAGCGCCAGGAGCTCGACGACGCGCGCAGCGAGGACGACTACACGATCCGGGAGTGGGTCGATGCGCCCGGCGTGCAGTACGTACCGGTCGACGGCGCGCTCGAGCTGCTGCCGGGGCTCCGGCTCGTCCCGGCGCCAGGCCACACGCGCGGCTCGCAGGTGGTCGTCATCGAGACGGCCGGGCGTTCAGTCGTCATCGGGGGCGACATGGCGGTGTTCTTCGCCGACCTCGACGAGCCGCGCACCGAAGGCCAGCGGCTGGTCCGCGCGCTCGAGCCTGCCGAGGTGTGGCTCGCTCATGAGCACGAGCCGTGGCGGCCGCAGGTCGACCAGCAGGTCTGACTCGAGGAGCGAGACCGACCGTCGGGTAGGAGATCCGGAATGGACGCAGGCCCGCCGGGTCGCTCCCGGGTGGGCGGGCCTCGCCGTCGTCACCCAGGGCCTTCGCCGATCCTCAGCCGGCGAGCAGGATCCCGACGAACAGGGTGGCGACGGCGGAGATGCCGGTCAGCGCACCGAAGAGCGCCATGGTCCTGCGCGACGCCGCCTTGGCGTGGACGTACGCCGTGACCCCGGAGACGAGCACCAGGACGTACTTCAACATCAGCGTGTGCTCGTAGGACGGCCCCTTGTCGCCCTCGGCCACCACGTTCCAGACGCCTGTCAGCACGAGCACGGCGAACGCGGGCCAAGCGACGCGGTTGAAGGCGTTCGC
>JBEEFQ010000086.1:0-13337 GCA_041166245.1 Actinomycetota bacterium
CCAGCCGCGGACCGTCTGCCTTCCGCCCGATCCCGTCGAGCACCGACTCCCCGGGCCCCAGGTCGACGACCTCGTCCCCCTCCACCACACCCACATGGATCCCGTCACCCTGCTGAAAGCACGCCAGTCTCATGCCGCCAGCATGCCAACCCCATCCGTTCTTTGGCGCGTAGGCACCGATATATGGGGCCTGCGCGCCAAAGAACGCAACGGGGTGGGGTCAGGCGCCGAAGACCTTGGCCAGCTCCTCGGGGACGGAGGAGTCGAGCTGGGCGTAGGTGCAGGACTCGGGGTCTCGGTCGGGGCGGAAGCGGCGGAAGGTGGTGGCGTGGCGGAAGCGGTCGCCCTGGAGGTGGTCGTAGGCGACCTCGACGACGAAGGGCTTCAGCGGCTCGAACGACATGTCCTTCTTGGCGTTCCAGCGGTTGCCGCCGCCGGGCGCGCGGCCCGCCCCTCCCTCCGCGACGTACTCGCCCCACTTCTCCCACGGGTGTCCCGCGAGCGAGTCGATACGATACGGCTGCAGCAGGTCGACGAGCTCGCGCCGGAAGTCCATCTTGAACGACGCGGTCACACCCACGTGGTGCAGTGAGCCCTCGGCGTCGTACAGCCCCAGCAGCAGCGACCCCACGATCCCACCGCTCTTGTGCCATCGGAAGCCGGCGACGACGCAGTCGGCCGTGCGTTCGTGTTTGACCTTGATCATCGTCCGCTTGTCTTCGGCGTACGGCAGGTTGAGCTTCTTGACGATGACGCCGTCGAGACCCGCGCCCTCGAAGCGCGTGAACCAGTCCTCTGCGGTGGCGCGGTCACGCGTGGCCGGTGTCAGGTAGACAGGCGGCTGCACACCGGCCAGCGCCGCCTCCAGCAGCGCACGCCGCTCCTCGAACGGCCGCTCCCGGAGGTCGTCGTCGCCGAGAGCCAGCAGGTCAAAGGCCACGAAGGCGGCGGGGATCTCCTCGGCCAGCTTCTTGATGCGCGACTCAGCGGGGTGGATGCGCAGCTGCAACGCGTCGAAGTCGAGGCCTGTGGCACCGGCCACGACGATCTCGCCGTCGAGCACGCACCGCTCGGGCAGCCGGGCCAGCACGGCATCGACCACCTCAGGGAAGTAGCGCGTCAGCGGCTTCTCGTTGCGCGACCCCAGCTCCACCTCGTCGCCGTCACGGAACACGATGCACCGGAAGCCGTCCCACTTGGGCTCGTAGATCACGTCGCCGTCGGGCGGCAGGTCGCGGGCGAGCTTGGCCAGCATGGGCGAGACGGGCGGGTTGACGGGGAGCTTCACGACCCCCGAGCGTTCAGCGTCCGGACGACGGCCGCAAGCCGGGGGTCCTCGACGATCGACTCCAGCGGCTCGGGCAGGGGCCGGGACCAGTTCCACTCGCCGAGCGTTCCTGGGCGGTTGGGCCGCTCCACCACGCCCAACACGTCCTCCAACGTGGCCGCCACCAGGAGGCACGGCGATGCCGCCAGCGACCCGTAGGCGTTGGCCACGGCTTCGTCCACGCTGTACCCGGACGACGCAGCCGACCCCGACAGCCTCGAGCGGAAGCTCGGGTCCCCGTCGACGCCGTCGAACACTCCGGCGATGGTCGGCAGGTCGTGGGTCGTCACCGCGGCAAGTGCCTTCGCGGGCCATTGCGCTGGTGGTTCCTCCTCGAACCACAGCACCCGATAGGACAAGACATTGCGGGCCGCCAACTCGTCGCGCATCCACGGGTCCACCGTGCCGAGGTCCTCGCCGACCACGAACGCCCCGGCCAGCGTCGCCTCCAAGCAGAGGATGCCCAGCAGGTCGCGCCACGGGTATCGCACGTAGGCACCTTCGGATGAGTGGCGGCCCTCGGGGATCCAGAACAGCCGGAACAGGCCCATCACATGGTCGACGCGCAGGCCAACGCCGTGGCGCAACGCGGCCCGCACCGTCTGGATGAAGGGTTCGTACTCGGCCGCCTGCAGCTTGAACGGGTCGAAGGGCGGTAGGCCCCAGTCCTGGCCCTCGCGCTGGAGCGCGTCCGGCGGCGCACCCACCCGCATCGACGGCACGAACACGTCGCGCCACAACCATGCATCTGCTCCGCCCGGATCGACGCCGACCGGCAGGTCGCCCACCAGGCCGATGGCGCCTCCGGCCGCCGCCAGCTGCTGGTCGAGCCGCCACTGCAGCCACGTGTGGAACCGCACGCGATCCTGGTCGTCCGCCCGGCCCTCGTGTCGCGCGCAGTAGGCGGCGAAGCCGTACAGCAGCGGCCCCCGATCGGCGACGAAGCGATCAAAGTCGGAGTCGCCACAGAACGCGGCGAATTCGCGCTCGAGCAGAGGGATCTTCACGTCCCACACCGCGTCGCGGTCGATGCGCTCCCCCGGCACGACCGGCAGCGCCGCGCCCTCGACTCGCAGGTAGAGCGGGTTCAGGAAGAGCCGTGTCGACGGGTAATACGGGCTGGACTGCTGGCCGTCGCCCGGGTTCGACGCGACCAACGGGTTGACCAGCGCCATCCCGGCCCCGACACCCGAGGCCCATTCCCCGAACACGCGCAGGTCCTCGAGGTCGCCCATTCCGGCCGACGCCCGTGACCACATCGAATAGAGCTGGACGGCCGGTCCCCACGTCCTCGACGGCAAACCGCAAGCCGCCGGCACGACGATGAGGCGCCGACCGTCGTCGAGACGGTGGTATCCGAGCGGCTGGCCGCCGGCCTGGTCCGACCCGATGAGCGCGACGACAGGCGGGGTCGCCGGCGGCGGTCCGAGCAGATCCCGGATGGCCGCGACCGTCGAGGCCGGCGAGTCGACCCACTCCTCGTCCACGTTGCGATAGCCGGACTCCACGCCCGGCCCGAGTTCCTTCACTAATGGCGCGGTCTAGTTCAGCGTCTTGCGCATGACCAGCCGGGTGCCGCCGTCGCGATCCGTCGGAGACACGTCGACCGAGGACATCACCGACTGGATGATCGAGAGGCCGCGACCGGAGGTTGCCTCGGGCTCGACCCAATCCTCGTCCATGCGGGCGGGATCGAACCCGACGCCGTGGTCCTCGACGGTGATGCGCACCTCGCCGCCCTCGACGATGGCGCTCACCCGATACTCACCATCGGTGGTGCCGGGGAAGGCGTGGCGAATGACATTGGTACAGGCCTCGTCCAAGGCAAGGATGACGTCGTGCACCGTGTCCGCCGGCATGGCGACCTCCTCGAGGTAACCCGCCACCGCTTGCCTCGTCTTGGGGAGCAGCCTCGTGTTCAGAGGCAGCGCCACCTGGAGCGCGAACTGCACGAATCGACCCCGCCGTCATTGTCGGTCCCTTATGAGGTACCCAATGGATGAGTATGGAAACGGTTTGAAGATGGGTGCCGCGTCATGGGCCGAGGCCAGCTTGGTGAAGGAGAGCAGCTGGTACCCCAAGAAGTCGATGAAGGCCGCCGAGCGGATGGCGTACTACGCGAGCCGCCTCCCACTCGTCGAGATCGACAGCACCTACCGATTCCCGCCCACGCCCGACGTGGCCCGCCAATGGGTGGAGCGCACGCCGGACGGGTTCACCATCGACGTGCGGGCCTGGTCGCTGCTCTCGGGTCAGGCGACGATGCCCGCCTCGCTGTGGGAGGACCTGCACAGCGAGGTGCGTCCCGAGGCGCGCGACAGCCGCCGCCTCTACGCGCAGCACCTCACCGCCGACGCCCGCATCGAGGCGTGGCACCGGTTCGACCACGCCCTGCGGCCACTCCACGACGCCGGTCGCCTCGGGTGCGTGCTCCTGCAGACACCGTCGTGGCTCAAGCCGGGCGACACGGGCAAGCTGCTCGTCACCGAAGCGCGCGAACGGCTGCCCGACTATCGGCTGTGCGTCGAGTTCGGGAACCCGAAGTGGCTGGCGAGCGACCAGTGCGAGGCCACGCTGGAGATGCTGGAGGACGTCGGTGTCGCCGTCGCGTGCGTCGACTTCACCGGCTATCCCGTTGTGACCGCGGCCACCACCGACCTCGCCATGGTGCGCTTCCACGGCCGTCACGCCGATCCCGAGCTCGAGCCCGGCATCCGCGCCGGCTGGCGCTTCGCCCATCGCTACACGACCGACGAGCTCCAGGATTGGGTACCGCGCATCAACGAGCTCGTAGCGACCGCGGACGAGGTCCACGTCGTCATGAACAACGGATGGCGCGACAACGCCGTCGTCAACGCCGAGGAGCTATCGGCACTCTTGTAGCGTCGCCGCGATGCAGCGCGTCACCACGCCGGACGGCAACCAGGTCGCGGTCCACGACTTCGGCGGTACCGGGCCCACCTTGCTCCTCGCCCACGCCACCGGCTTCCACGGCCGGGTGTGGGCCCCGGTCGCTGCACAGTTGGGGTTCCGTTGTGTGGCCTTCGACGAGCGAGGCCACGGCGACTCCGACCCCGCCCCCGGCGGTGACTACGACTGGCACGGCTTCGCCACCGACGCCCTGGCCGTGATCGACGGCCTCGACCTGGGTGGTCCCGTCCTCGCGGCCGGGCACTCCTGCGGCGGCGCCCTCCTCCTGCTGGCCGAGGAGCGGCGGCCCGGCACGTTCGGCGCGCTGTGGACCTATGAGCCAGTGATGATCCCTGCCGAGGGCCTGCCCACCCTCCCGGTGCAGGGCGAGAACCCGCTGGCCGCCGGCGCGCGCAAGCGCAGGCCCTCGTTCGCATCCAAGCAGGCGGCGTTCGACAACTACGCGGGCAAGCCGCCGTTCAGCGCCCTCGACGCGGCCGCACTGCGGGCCTACGTCGAGCACGGGTTCGCTGAGCAGCCGGACGGCAGCGTGCGGCTCAAGTGCGAACCCGAGAGTGAGGCCCGGACCTACGAGATGGGCATGCGTCACGACGCCTTCGACGGCCTGCCCAAGGTCGAGTGCCCAGTGACCGTCGTTTGCGGCGAGGTCACCGACGCCTTTCCCGAACCGGTGATCACGATGGTCGCCGCTCGCCTGCCCAAGGGGCGTCCAGAGGTGTTGGCCGGGCTCGGCCACTTCGGGCCGCTGCAGGACCCATCCGCCGTCGCCGCGTCGATCGAGGCCGCGCTCGGCTGATGGCCGACGTCCTCTGGGAGCCGCGGCCCGACGCGCTCGAGCGCACCCGCATCGGCGCCTTCATGCAGTGGCTGGCCGAGGGGAAGGGTCTGCGCTTCGCTGACTACGACGAACTGTGGCGCTGGTCGGTCAACGACCTCGACGCGTTCTGGGGCGCGGTGTGGGAGCACTTCGGGCTGCTCGGCCAAACTGCAGGACGCGTGGTCGGGTCACGCGCCATGCCCGGCACCGAGTGGTTCCCGGGCACGACCACGAACTACGCCGAGAACCTGCTGGCCCGTGCCCCGGACGGCGTCGCTGTCATCGCCCGCTCGCAGACCCGCAGTCCGTTCGAGCTCACCGGCGCCGAGTTGCGCGAGCAGGTAGCGCGGGCTGCCGCGGGCCTGCGCCGGCTCGGCGTCGAGCGTGGCGACCGCGTCGTCGCCTACGCCCCCAACATCCCCGAAACGCTCGTCGCCTTCCTCGCCACCGCCAGCGTGGGCGCCATCTTCTCGTCGTGCCCCCCCGAGTTCGGCACGCGCGCCGTGCTCGACCGCTTCACCCAGATCGAGCCGAAGGTGCTGATCGCCGTCGACGGCTACCGCCACAAGGGAAAGGAGGTCGACCGGCAGGACGCGGTGGACGAGATCCGCGCCGGGCTGCCGACGTTGGAAGCGGTCGTCACCATTCCCTACCTGGGCGCCTCGGGCACGTGGACGGAGCTCCTCGAAGAACCGGCGGAGCCGCGGTTCGAGGCGCTGCCCTTCGACCACCCGCTGTACATCCTCTACTCGTCGGGTACGACGGGCCTGCCCAAGCCCATCGTGCACGGCCACGGCGGCGTCCTCGTGGAGCACACCAAGGTCCTCGCCCTCCACCACGACCTCGGACCCGACGACACCTTCTTCTGGTTCTCGACGACGGGCTGGATGATGTGGAACTACACGGTGTCGGGCCTTGCCGTCGGCACGTCGATCGTCACCTTCGACGGCGACCCCAGTCACCCCGATCTCCACACCCTGTGGGCCCTCGCGGCCGAGACCGGCATCACCGTGTTCGGCGCCAGCGCTCCGTTCCTGCTCGCGTGCCGCAAGGAAGACCTCCAGCCCGCGCGCGACCACGACCTCTCCCGGCTTCGGCAGATCGGATCCACCGGGGCGCCCCTCCCCGCCGAGGGGTTCCACTGGGTGTCCGATGCCGTCGGCCGCGACGTGCAGCTCGTCTCCGCCAGCGGCGGCACCGACGTGGTGACGGCCTTCGTCGCCGGCGTGCCGTTGCTGCCCGTCGTCGCGGGCGAGATCGCGTGCCGCTGTCTGGGCGCCAAGGTCGAGGCCTTCGACGACGCGGGCGTGAGCGTCATCGGCGAGCAGGGCAACCTGGTGATCACCGAGCCGCTGCCGTCGATGCCGGTCGGCTTCTGGGGCGACACCGACGGGTCGCGCTACCGCGCCGCCTACTTCGAGGAGTATCCAGGCGTGTGGTGCCATGGGGACTGGATCACCATCACCGACCGCGGCAGCTGCGTCATCACCGGACGCTCGGACGCGACGTTGAACCGTGGCGGTGTCCGGCTCGGTACGAGTGACTTCTACTCCGTCGTCGAGGCTCTTCCCGAGGTGGCCGACAGCCTCGTCGTCCACCTCGAAGATCCGGAGGGCGGGGCCGGCCAGTTGCTGCTGTTCGTCCAGCCCGCGCCGGGGTGCGCCGTGGACGATGCGCTGCGGTCGCGCATCACCACAGAGCTGCGGACGGCGTTGTCACCGAGGCACGTGCCCGACGAGATCATCGAGGTGGCTGCAGTGCCCCGCACGCTGTCGGGCAAGAAGCTCGAGATACCGGTCAAGCGCATCCTGCTCGGGACACCGGCGACGGAGGCGGCGGCCAAGGGCGCCCTCGCCGACACCACCGCCCTCGAGCCCTTCGAAGCACTGGCGCGCACCCGCGCTTGACGCTGTTCCTGGCCGGGCTGGCCGTCGCTGCCGGCGCTGTCGCCCAAGCCGTCACCGGCCTCGGGTTCTCGCTCGTGTCCGTACCCGTGCTCGTCGTCCTCGAAGGGCCGCGCGACGGCGTACGTCTCAACCTCGTGCTCTCGGCGCTGATCAACGTGGTGCTGCTCGTGCCGCAGCGCCATCAGGTTCGCACCCGCGACGCGGTGCGTCTCCTCGTCCCCGCAGCCATCGTCACGCCGCTGGCGGCCTGGGGTGCGCGACGAGCCGACACCGACGTGCTGCTCGTGGTCGCCGGTGTCCTCATTGTTGCCAGCGCGGTAGTGCTCATCGCCGGCGTACGCCTGCGCCGCTCGAGCGCGACCGCGGCCGGTGCCATCAGCGGCGTGATGAACACCGTGGCCGGCATCGGCGGCCCCATCGTCGCCCTGCACGCCCTGCACGAGGGGTGGTCCGCCGAGGAACGGCGCGCCACCTTCCAGCTGTACTTCCTCCTGCTCAATGTGTTCGGCCTTCTCGCCCTGGGGCCGCGGTGGCCGTCAGTTCTGCTGCTCGTCGCGCTGGCCGTTGGGTGGCTCGTGGGCCGGGCCGTCGCCCCCCGGGTGCCCGAGGGCGTAGGCCGAGCCGCCACGCTCGCAGTCGCCACCGCGGGCGGGCTGGTGGCCGTGGCCCGAGGGCTCCTTTAGCGTTGGGGGATCGACACTCCCGCGCTGCACCCCGACATCGCCCCCCTCGCGTTCCTCCTCGGGACCTGGGAGGGAGACGGCAAAGGCGAGTATCCGACGATCGCCCCGTTCCACTACCGCGAGCAGGTGCGGTTCTGGCACGTTGGCAAGCCGTTCATCGCCTACACCCAGCGGACGTGGGCGGTGTCCGACAGCCGGCCTCTCCACAGTGAGAGCGGCTACTGGCGACTGCCCGAGGGGCTGACGGCCGTCGAGCTGGTCCTGGCTCACCCCACGGGTGTCGTCGAGATCGAGGAAGGGACCCTCGACGGGCAGAAGATCGAGCTGTCCACGACCACCGTCGCCGGCACCACCACGGCCAAGGAGGTCACCGCCCTCATGCGGGTCCTCGAGGTGGCAGGCGATGCCCTTCTCTACCGAGTCGCCATGGCCGCGGTGGGAGAGCCGTTGACCCACCACCTCGACGCCACCCTGCAGAGGATCGGGTCCGCCTGAGCTCACCGAGGTGGTCCCCCGGAATGTCACACCCCCGGCGTACCCTCGCATTACATGAGTCTTCCGCTGCCATCGGGGCTGTCACCCAGCAAGGTGGCCTCGTTCACGGAGTGCGCCCTCGCCTTCCGGTTCTCGGCCATCGACCACCTGCCCGAGCCGCCGGCCATCCACCTGGCCCGCGGCACCGTGGTCCACCGCGCCCTCGAGCTGCTCTTCTGCGAACCGCCCGCGGAGCGCACCGTCGAGCACGCCCTCCGCCATCTGCGCACCGCCCACGCCGAGGTGCTGGCCCACCCCGAGAACGACGGCCTGGTGCTCGAGGACGAAGAGGCGTACCTGGCCGACGCCGAGTCGCTCGTGCGCAACTACTTCCAGCTGGAGGACCCCACTGCCGTCAACGCCGTCGGGCTCGAGCTGAAGCTGGAGGTCGAGCTGGGCTCGCTGCGACTACGGGGCATCATCGACCGCCTCGACCTCGACGAGAGCGGCGAGCTGATCGTCGTCGACTACAAAACGGGCGCAGCACCAGGCGTGCAGTGGGAAGGGCGCCGGCTGGCCGGCGTGCAGTTCTACGCCTTCCTGTGCGAGCAGGTGCTGGGGCGTCGGCCGGCCGCCATCCGCCTGCTGCACCTCAAGGAACCGCTCTCGATCACGTCAGTGCCCACCGACCAGTCGATCCGCGGCCTCACCACCAAGACCAAGGCCATCTGGACCGCCATCGAGACGGCGTGCGAGCGCGACGACTTCCGTCCCAAGCCGTCCCGCCTGTGCGACTTCTGCGCCTTCAAGGAGTGGTGCCCGGCGTGGGGCGGCAACCCCGCCGACGCCCCCCGTCCCGAGTTGGCCGTCTCCGCCTAGCGATTTCTGCACAACGGGTAGCGTCAGCGGGTGCCACGACGGCGCCGGTTCGGCCTCTCCAACGAGACCCGCAAGAAGATCGCCCGCTTCGACGACCGCGTCGACGGCGCGTTCGACAAGCTGCGCGGCAACCCCCTTGCCGACCGGGTGTTCTACAGCGCCACCAACCTGGGTGAGCACGGGCTGCTGTGGTTCATGCTCGGCGCCCTCCGCGGTCTGCGCTCCGAGCACGATTGGCACGCGGCGGTGCGGGTCGGCGCCGGCGTCGCCACCGAGTCGGTGCTGGTGAACCTGGGCGTCAAGAGCCTGTTCCGACGGGCCCGCCCGCCGTGGGAGACGGACCGGGCGTTCGCCATCCGCCGGCCCCTCACCAGCAGCTTCCCCAGCGGGCACGCCACTTCGGCCTTCACCGCAGCCGTCCTCCTCAGCGAGGAGGACACGCTCGCCCCCGCCTACTACGCCATCGCCGCCATCGTGGCCACCAGCCGCATCTACGTGAAGATCCACCACGCCTCGGACGTGGCCGGCGGCATCGCCCTGGGCCTGTTCATGGGCCACGTCGGCCGCCGGCTGTTCCCCCTCCCTGCCCGTCCCGTCGGAATGGTGGGGCGGACGGAGGGGTTGTCGTCCTCATGACCCGATCCTTCGCCGTGACCTGGGACTACCGGTGCCCCTTCGCCCGCAACGCCCACGAGCACCTGGTGGCCGCCCTCGACGGCGGTGCGGACTGGGACGTGACCTTCGTGCCCTTCTCGCTCAACCAGATGCACACCGAGGAGGGCGACCCCGCCGTCTGGGACGACCCCACCAAGACCGACACGTTGCTCGCGGCCGAGGTCGCCATCGTCGTACGTGACCGCTTCCCCGACGGCTTCCGCCGCTTCCACGTCGCCATGTTCACCGCCCGTCACGACGAGGGTCGCGACATCCGCGAGCCCGGCGTCCTCCGGGCCGTGCTCGAGGAGAGCGGTCTCGACGCCGACGCGGTCATGGCCGAGGTCACCGACGGCTGGCCCCACGAGCAGTACCGCAAGGAGCACCAGGCGGCCGAGGAGCACCACCGGGTCTGGGGCGTCCCCACCTTCATCGCCGAGGACCGGGCGGTGTTCGTCCGGCTCATGAGCCGTCCCCAGGGCGACGGCGAGCTGGCCCGCACCACCATCGAGCGCACCCTCGACCTGGTGACGGGCTTCGACGACCTCAACGAGTTCAAGCACACCTCCATCCCCCGCTGACAAACCCCGTTGGGTGCACTTGGGGGCGTATATGGCCGCAAGTGCACCCAATGAAGTTGGGGGCTGTCAGAGTTACGGTACGGGACCGTTACGATAAGGTTGATATGGACGAGACCTACGGCATCGACCCGGAGATCTACCGCAAGCGGTGGTGGACGCTCGCGGTGCTCTGCACCAGTCTGCTGATCGTCATCGTCGGCAACTCGAGCCTCAACATCACGCTGCCGACCCTGATCCGTGAGCTGGGCGCGTCGACCTCACAGCTGCAGTGGATGGTCGACGCCTACTCCCTCGTCTTCGCCGGGCTCCTGCTGACCGCCGGGGCGCTGGGCGACCGCTTCGGCAGGAAGGGTGCGCTGCAGCTCGGGCTCTTCGGGTTCCTCGCCGCGTGCCTCGGTGCCAGCCAGGCCGACTCGGCGACGATGGTCATCTTCTACCGGGCGATGATGGGTGTGTCCGCCGCGTTCATCATGCCGTCGACGTTGTCGATCCTCACCAACGTGTTCCCGCCTCACGAGCGCACCAAGGCCATCGGCACGTGGGCCGGCATCGCCGGCGGCGGCGCCGCCATCGGGCCCATCTCGAGCGGCTTCCTGCTCCACCACTTCTGGTGGGGCGCGGTGTTCCTCGTGAACGTGCCGATCATCGCCGGTGCCCTCATCGCCGGGCATTACCTGATCCCGACGTCCAAGAACCCCGACGACGCGCCCCTCGACGTGGTCGGCGCGCTCTTCTCCATCGCGGGGATGGTCACGCTCGTGTACGCCATCATCGAGGCCCCCGAACGCGGGTGGGCCAGCGCCCAGACGCTCGGCACCCTGGCGCTCGCCGTCGCCTTCATCGCGCTCTTCCTGACGTGGGAGCGGCAGACCAAGGACCCGATGCTCAACCTCGCCTACTTCAAGGACCCGCGCTTCAGCGTGGCGTCGGGCGGCATGACCCTTGTCTTCTTCGCAATGTTCGGGCTGTTCTTCCTCATCACCCAGTACTTCCAGCTCGTGTTGGGATACGACGCCCTCGGCGCCGGGCTGCGCCAGGCGCCCATGGCGCTCGTGCTCATGACGATCGCACCCAACACGGCGCGTCTGGCCCAGCGGTTCGGTGCCCACCGGGTCGTCGCCGGCGGGCTCACGCTCGTCGCCACCAGCATGCTCCTGCTCTCCCTCGTCACCGTGGACTCGGCCTACCTCGAGGTGCTCGGAGCCATGGTCGTAGGCGGCGCGGGGATGGCCCTCACCATGTCGCCGCTCACCGCATCGATCATGTCGTCGGTGCCGCCCAATCGGGCGGGCACGGGGTCGGCCATCAACGACACCACGCGCGAGCTCGGGGGTTCCCTCGGCGTGGCCGTGCTCGGCAGCATCGTGAGCTCCCGGTACCTCAAAGAGCTGCACGACGTCACCGGAGCACTGCCCACCGCCGCTCGCAACGCGGCCGAGGAGTCGCTGGGCGGCGCGATCGGCGTGGCCAGCCGGCTCCCCGCTGGCGCGGGCCGCGCCCTCACCCACGCGGCGCAGGTCGCGTTCGTGGACGGCATGCACATCGCCGTGCTCGTGGCCGCGGCGGCCGCCGCTACGGGCGCCGTCATCGTCTTCCGCAAGCTGCCCCACGAAGGCGGACACTCGGCCATGCCGGAACGGGTGGGCGCGTCCTCCGAGCTCGGGAGCCCCGAGGTCGCACACGAGCTCGGCGTTCCCAGCACGCCTCCCGCCGTTGCCTGACGTGAAGACGGCACCGGGCCGGCCCCGCAACGAGG
Organism: Actinomycetota bacterium; assembly: GCA_041166245.1. GTDB lineage: Bacteria > Actinomycetota > Acidimicrobiia > Acidimicrobiales > JAFATL01 > JBEEFP01. Next base: position 12,010 of record JBEEFQ010000086.1, read on the forward strand.
CCACCACGCGCGCCATCCTCGATGCCGCCTTACAGCTCGTCACCGAGGACGGCTACGCAGGTTGCAGCATGGAGCGCATCGCCCAACGGGCGGGCGTGCAGAAGCCCGCCGTTTACCGCCGCTGGTGCAACAAGAGCGAGCTGGTGGCCGAAGCGGTGCACACCGTGGCCATCCCGATCAATGATCCCGACACCGGCAGCCTCGAGGACGACCTCGTCGCGATCCTGCGGGAGATGGTGGCCATGTCGCGGACGCCGGAGGGTCGCGTCGCCACGCGCCTCATCACCGAGCAGGCCGCCCACCCCGAGCTGAGCGAGGCCATGCGGCGGTCGATCATCGTCAGACGGCGCACGGTGTTCGCCCGCGTGCTGCGGCGAGGCGTCGAGCGGGGGGAGATCAGGGACGGGTTCGAGCTCGACGTCGTGGTGCAGATGCTGCTCGGTCCCGTCCTCATACGCCTGTTGGTGAAGCACGAGGACGTACCAGCCTCGGTGCCCGCCACGACGGTGAAGCTGCTGCTGGCTGGTCTGCGCACGTAGATACCTGGGTACGGTGTCGGGCGTGGCGGACCAGGAGCGACCGATCAAGTCGGGCCGGCGCATGTCGGAGACCGAAGCGCTCATGTGGGCGGTCGAGCGCGATCCCGCCCTGCGCTCGTCGTTCCTCAACGTGACCTTCCTCGATCGGTCGCCGGATTTCGACGCCTTCCGTCGGCGCATGGATCGGGCCGTGGCCGCCGTGCCCCGTCTGCGCCAGCGGGTGACGCCTGCCGGTCTCCTCGGCGTGCCCGGCTGGGAGTCCGATCCCGACTTCGACATCGACTTCCACGTGCGCCGCATCGATGCGCCCCCGCCCGGCAGTGACCGCGTCGTGCTCGACATGGCCGCCGCCCTCTACGCCGAGGAATGGGACGCCGACCGCCCGCTCTGGCAGTTCACCATCGTCGACGGCCTCGACGGCGACCGGGCCGCCCTGCTGGCCAAGATGCACCACACCATCACCGACGGTGTGGGCGGCGTCCGCCTCTCGGCCATGTTCCTGGACATCGAGCGCGACGCTCCAGAGCCCGAGCTGCACGCCGATGCGGAGGACGACCTCCCCGGCGACGAGCCCACGTCGTTGCTCGACGCCATCCGCCGCCCCTTCGACCTGACCCGCAAGGCCATCGCGGATGTGGCCGACTCGGTCACCCACCCGGTGGAGACGGCGCAGTCCGTGGCCCGCCAGATCCTCGTCACCGACCGGGCCCGGTCGACGCTGTGGCGGGGCAAGCGCTCCATGCACCGGCGCTTCGACGTGTTGCGCTTCCCCCTCGACGACGCCAAGCG
>JBEEFQ010000087.1:0-26676 GCA_041166245.1 Actinomycetota bacterium
CTGGCTCGCCGCCCTGCTCGGGGTGCTGGCCACCCTCGTCATCGTGCTGCTCATCGTCCTGTTCGCGACCAACGACGACGACAAGGGCTCGACCACCACGACCACTGCGCCCATCACGGTGCCGACGGTGCCGCCCACGCAACCGCAGCCGTCCGTCGTGACCGTGCCCGTCCCCGTCGTGGTGACGCCGGCACCGCCACCGCAGACGGCGCCGCCCACCACGGCGCCGCCAGCGACGGCCTCGACTGTCGCCCCGTAGGGCTTAGAGGACGGTGGCGCCGATCTCGGACACCACCGTCGAAGCGAGCTTGGAGAACGCGCTGTTGCCTCGCGTCGCGGACACCGAGACCTGCCACACCGCGTTGTCGTTGCCGCGGATGAAGATCACGGCCTCGTCCGGCGTGACGGCCAGCCCGGGACCACCCTTGGCGATGCCGCCGAGCCCGACCGCGCCCGACCACCCTGATCCGGTGTTCCGCGCGTACCAGAGCCCGTAGTCACCACCGGTGCACGCGAAGTAGGCGGTGGTGCCCCATGACGCGAGCGCGGGATGGCCGATGCAGGCCCACGGCGTGAACTGGTAGCCGGTGGCGAGGGTGCGCGTGTAGATCTTGCCGTCGGGCCCTGGCGCCAGGAAGGTCAACGTGCCCTGCACGATGGCGACAGCCGGCCCGGCTCCGAGGACGCCGTTGAGGGTCGCCCAGCCGTCGAGGACGGGGACCGACGTGGAGGTGATCGGTCCCTGGTCGTACCAGAGCGCCCGGTCGGCACCCATGCACGCCACCGTGAGGGTGAAGCCACCGGCTCCGTCATCGGTGACCACGGCCGCCGGCGAGCCATCGCAGAGTGCGGTGTTCGACAGCTTCGTGAACCCGCTTCCTCCCTCTGGCTGCCACCACAGCCGCCGGTCGGAGCCGACCACGATCTCGAGGAGCATCACGGTGTTGTCCGGAGCCGGCACACGGACGAGCGCAGGTGCGCCCTTGACCACGCCGCCCTCGGAGCGGAAGCCGGCGCCGTAGCCGTTGCTGATCCACAGCTTGTTGTCGACGCCGACCGCGCCGACCCGCACCGGCCGGCTGGGAACGGTGGCGGCGTCGTTGTTGGTGATGGTGCCGGTGCCCGTGGCATCGGTGAGTGCCGCGCCGTTGGTGGGCGCCGACAGGGTCAGGGTGAAGGTCTCGTTCGGCTCGTCAGCCGTGTCACCGGTGACGGGTACCGAGACGGTCTTCGACGTCTCGCCGGCGGCGAAGGTGAGATCGCCGGCCGTCGACGTGTAGTCCGTGCCTGCGGTCGCCGTGCCGTTCGACGTGGCGTAGTGGACGCTCGTCGCCTGGCTGCTCGCGGGCGAGAGCGTCACCGTGAACACCGCGTTGGCGGTCCCAGAATCGGGCTCGACGATCGATGCGTCACTGACACTGAAGCCGGCAACGGCCCCGTCGTCATTGGCGATCGTGCCGGTTCCCGCCCCATCGCCGATGGTGGCGTTGGTCGGGGCCGAGAGCGTGACGTTGAACGTCTCGTTGGCCTCGCCCAGTGTGTCGCCGTTGACGACCACGTTGAAGGTCTTCGAGGTCTGGCCCGGGTCGAAGGTGAGCGTCCCGCTCGCCGACGCGTAGTCACTCGGCTGGGTGGCCGTCCCGTTGCTGGTGGCGTAGGCGACGGTGACGGTCTGGCCGCTGGCCGCCGACAGCGTCACCGTGAAGGTGGCGTTGGAGGTGCCCGAGTTGCCCTCGTCGACCGTCACGTCGTTGACCGACACCGTGGGTGCGGCGTCGTCGTCGGTGATGGTGCCGGTGCCACTGCCGTCGCCGATGGTGGCGTTGACCGGCGTGTTGAGCGTGAGCGTGAACGTCTCGTTGGGCTCATCCAGGGTGTCACCCACGACCGCGACCGACACCGTCTTGCTGGTCTGGCCCGGATCGAAGGTCAATGAGCCAGCGGTGTTGGTGTAGTCGGTTCCGGCGGTGGCCGTCCCGTTCGCGGTCGCGTAGTTCACGGTGACCGTCTGGCCGCTGGCGGCGGACAGGGTGACGGCGAAGTTGGCGTTGGTCGACCCGCCGTTGCCCTCGGCGACGGTGACGTCGGCAACCGACAGCGACGGTGGGTTGTCGTCGTCGGTGATGGTGCCGGTGGCCTGGCCGTCGGCGATGGTGGCGTTGACCGGCGCGCTGAGGTTGACGAGGAACGTCTCGTTCGGTTCGTCCAGGGTGTCGCCGGCGACGGTGACGGTGACGGGCTGGGTGGTCTCACCCGGTGCGAAGGTGACGGTGCCCGACTTGGTGGCGTAGTCGGCCGGGGCGGTCGCGGTGCCGTTGGCGGTCGCGTACTGCACCGTGACCGTCTGGGTGCTGGCGGCCGAGAGCGTCACGTTGAACGTCGCCGTCACCGTGCCCGTGTTGCCCTCGGTGACGGTGGCGTCGGCGATGGAGATGGACGGCGGGGTGCCGTCGTCGTTGAGGATGGTGCCGGTGCCGCTGCCGTCGCCGATGGTGGCGTTGCCCGGCGCCGACAGCTCGAGGGTGAACGTCTCGTTGGGCTCGGGAGCGGTGTCACCGGTGACCGGCACGTTGACGGTCTTGGTGGTCTCGCCCGGCGCGAAGGTGAGATCGCCGCTGCTAGCCGTGTAGTCCTGGCCGGCCGTGGCGGTGCCGTTGGCGGTGGCGTAGTGCACGGTCACCGTCTGGGCGCTCGTCGGCGACAGGGTCACGGTGAAGGCGGCGTTGGTCGTGCCCGAGTTGCCCTCGGTGACCGACGCGTCGTTGACCGAGAGCACCGAGCCGGCGTCGTCGTCGGTGATGGTGCCCGTGCCGGTGCCGTCGGCGAGGGTGGCGCCGCTCGGCGCGCTCAGCGTCATCGTGAAGGTCTCGTTGGGCTCGTCGACGGTGTCGCCGTACACGGTCACGGCGACGGTCTTGGTCGTCTCGCCCGCCGCGAAGGTGAGCGTGCCGGACGCCGGCTCGTAGTCCGTTCCGCCGGTGGCGGTGCCGTTGGACGTGGCGTAGTTGACGGTCACGGCGCTGCCGCTGGCCGGGGCGAGGGTGACCGTGAACGTCGCGGTGGACGTGCCCGAGTTGCCCTCGGTGGCGGACGCGTCGCTCACCGACAGCGCGGGCGGGCCGTCGTCGTCGGTGATGGTGCCGATGCCGGTGCCGTCGGTGACGGTGGCGTTGGTGGGTGCGGTGAGCAGCACCTTGAACGTCTCGTTGGGCTCGTCGGTGGTGTCACCGACGACCGACACCGCGATCGTCTTCGAGGTCTCTCCCGGCGCGAAGGTCAGGTCCCCGCTGGTCGACGTGTAGTCGCTGGGCGCGGTGGCCGCGGGCGCGTCACCGTTGGCAGTGGCGTAATGCACGGTGACGGGCAGGTTGCTCGGCGCCGACAGGGTGACGGTGAAGGTGGCAGGCGCGGTGCCGCTGTTGCCCTCGTCGACGGTGACGTCGTTGATGGCGAGGCCCGGCGTGGCGTCGTCGTCGGTGATGGTGCCGACGCCCTGGGCATCGGCAATGGTGGCGTTGGTCGGGTTCGAGAGCGTCACGTTGAACGTCTCGTTCGCCTCGTCCCGGGTGTCGCCGCTGACCGCCACATTGAAGGTGCGGGTGGTCTGGCCCGGGGTGAAGGTCAGGCTGCCACCTGTTGCGGTGTAGTCGCTCGGCGCGGACGCAGTGCCATCCGTGGTGGCGTAGTCGACGACCACCGTGTTGCCGCTGGCCGCGGACAGGGTGACGGTGAACGTGGCGTTGGTGGTGCCGCTGTTGCCTTCGGTGACGGTGACGTCGTTCACGCTCAGGGTCGGCGCGGCGTCGTTGTCGGTGATGGTGCCGGTACCCGAGCCGTCGAGGACACCGGCGTTGTCGGCATTGGACAGCTCGAGAGTGAAGGTCTCGACGGGCTCGTCGTTGGAGTCGCCCACCACGGGCACGCTGACGGTCTTGGAGGTCTGGCCCGGCGTGAAGGTGAAGTCGCCGGCGGTCGACGCGTAGTCGGCAGGGGCGGTGGCGGTGCCGTCAGCGGTCGCGTAATGGACGGTGACGTTGCCGGTGCTCGCGGGGGAGAGGGTGATGGTGAAGACGGCGGAGACCGGGGCGCCGGTCCCCTCGGTGACGGCCACGTCGCTGACCGAGAGCTGAGGCGGGGGTCCGTCCTCGTTGACGATCGTGCCGGTGGCGGTGCCGTCGGCGATCGACGCGTTGGTCGGGCTGGACAATGTGACGGTGAAGGTCTCGTTGGCCTCGGCCGCGGTGTCGCCCACGACGGGCACGAGAATCGTCTTCGACGTCTCACCCGTCGCGAAGGTGAGGTCGCCGCTCCTGGCGGTGTAGTCGCCCGGCGCCTTGGCCGAGCCGTCGCTCGTCGCGTAGTGGACGGTGACGTCGCCTGCCGCAGGCGGGCTCAGCGTCACCGTGAAGGTCATGTTCGCCGTGCCCGCGTCGGGCTCGTTGAGGCTGGCGTCGGCGATGGACAGGTTGTTGACCCCCGCCGCGGCCCGCACGGGGCCGACGCCGGTGAGCTGCAACACCAGTCCGAGCAGCAGGGCCACCGCCAGGAATGCGCGACGGTACGGCGATCCAGCGTTCTGTCCGAGCATCAAGCTCTCCCCCATCTCAGTCGGGCAGTAGTGCCTTGACGCCGTCGGGTTTGCCCCACTGCCGCCGTTCCCACTGCCACTCGACGAAAACGGTACAACACCTGCCCGCGGGATGTGTCAAAAGTGTGTCGATTTTTCCCACTGGACGTGCCGACCCATATACAGGCAGTCACTGCTGTGCCGGCAGCACGAGCTCCTGGCCGCTGAAGATGAGGTCGGGGTTGCCGGTGCGGAACCGGTTGGCGTTGGCGTCGACGAGTGCCCTCCAGGTGGGCGCGACCTCGGCGTCCGTCGGCGTCCTGCCCAGCCTGGTCTCGAGGAGCGATGCCGCGATGCTCCAGCAGTTCTCGCCCGGCGACACCGTGTGCAGCGCCGGCGCGGCGGGGCCGGATGCGGGCGCTGGCGGGGCGACCGGCGCCTCCGGCGCCTCCTCGATCACGCGCATGACTGGCGGCGGCTCGACCGGGTGCTCGACCGCGAACGCGGCGGCAGGGCTTGCGAGCGACGCGGTCAACGTGACCATCGCGGCGCGGTTGAGCAGGCGGCGCACGAACGGCACGGTCACGAGGTCGGCCACGCGCACGGCCGCTCCGATACGGAGGAGCCGAAGCGCCAGCCCCAGCACACTCACGGCCAGCAGGTAGCCACCCAGGCCCAGCGCGACCACGCGCACCCCGGCGAATGCCGCCTGGCCGTCGTCGCCCGGCGGGATGGGCAGCGCGAGAAGCGTGGCCAATGCGAGCGCGAGGAACGCGATCCACGCGAGCAGCCGCGTCATGGCGCCGTCTCCCGTCCGACGGGGACGGCGGGGCCGTTGCTTCGTTGCACGACGAGCTCGCGACAGCCGCCGGGGGAGTCGGTTGCGTCGAGGGCGACCGCGCCGGCGACCACGGCCACCTCGACGCCGGTGGTGTCGTGGTCGGGCGTTGCCGCTTCCGGGAACACGAACACCTGACCGCTCGACGGCCGCAAGACCGCGGCCGCGTCGGTGCTGTCCCCGCAGCCGAACGGACCCGCCAGCGCGAGGTCGCCCGGGCGCCCCACGGAGAAGCGGCGCTCGCCGACGACGATCGTCGGCGCCGGGCCTGTCGCGGGTGGCCACACCAGCGTGGCGGTTGGGGCCGGACGCTCCGTTGTCGTTGTCTTCATGGGCGCCGCGGTGGTGGTGGGCGTGAACGCTGCGCTGGCGACGGGCTCGTCCCCGGCGCGCAGCGTCACCATCACCAGCACGATGAGCACGACGACCAGCGGGACGGCCGCCCATCGGAGGCGGGACCGGGGGGACCGCCGCCGGATCCTGCCTCGCCCGAGCAGGTCGGCCAAGGCGTCGCCGTCGGCCTGCGGCGCCGGGCTCCGCCCGGGGAGGATGGCCGTCGCGATGCACGCCCTGAACGCGGCCGCCGCCTCGCGCGCGGTGCACGGTCCCAGGCCTCGAGCCACCTCGGCGACAGGTCCGCGATCGACGAGCTCCAGGACCAGGCGGCCGACGGCGTCCACGTCGTCGGTCGGCTGTCGTCCCACCCCCGGCGGTCCGGCGGCCCCGAAGCCGCACAGGACCGGGCCGGTGGAGCCGAGCAGCACGTGGCTGGCGTCGAGGGCGCCGTGCACGACGCCCGCGTCGTGGAGGTCGGCGACAGTGGTGGCGATGGCGGCCGCCAGCCCCGCGACCTCCTCCTGCGCCAGACCCTCGGAGCCGGCGAGCGACGGCCCGTCGACCTCCGCCGTTCGCAGCTCAGCGACGCCGCCCTCGTCGGTGAAGCCCAGCAGCTCGACGATCCCGGGATGGCGGACCGCTTCCAGCACCGCCGCCTCGTTGCGCAGCCGCTCCACACCCTCGTCGCCCACGGCGATCTTCAGATGATCTGCCATGGAAAGCTATGAAACATCACTGAAGGCATCAACACAACCCCCGGATGGGAACGGTCACGCCCTCTGCGCCGCCGACCGCGGTCGCGGTCGCCCGAGCCCGCACCGTCCGAGGGCCGCCGGCGCCTGGGACGACTCGCGCGAAGAGGGGCTCGACCGTTGCCTGCAGCTCCACGCACACCTGACGCCCGACCACGGTGACGGCCGGTCGGTCGACGGTCAGCCCTTGTGGCGCCCGCGCCTGCACGGCCGCGTCGACCGTCCGGGCGGCGTGGGTGGCGTCGATCTCCAATCGGCCGCCCGATCGGTAGAAGGCAGCGTCGGACAACGAGGCCGCGGCCGCATCGTTGGCCGCAGCCGCGGCCGCGTCCGCCAGCTCCCGCTGTGCGAGCAGCAATCGGGCGCTGTCGACCGCGATGGCTCCGAGCACCATCATCACGAGGACGGCGGCTGGCATGAGCATCAGGGCCGAGCCCCGCTCACGCACAGGACGCCGTCCCTGCGACACCCGAACGGTAGGGATCGACGACCTCCGAGTGCCGAGCCTTCGCCGTGAACCCGGCGCCCGCCGAGCCCAGGAAGGGGATGGTCAGCATCGGCACCGGGTACCGCACCTCGAACGTGACGCGGTCGCAACGCGCGAACGAGCCGGCGAGGAGCACCACCGTCGTGCGCGCCGCCGAGCGGCCATGTCCCTGCATCGCCTCGCGCGCAGCCGCCTCTGCGGTGGCGAGAGCACCCGACGCCGACGGCGCCTCCACGTAGGCCCGCGCCGCCTCACGCGCTGCGCTGCTGGCCGCGAACTTGGCGTCGAGCACACCCCACGCGTTGGCGATGAGCAGCACACCCGCGACGAACACGAGCACACCGAGCACGACGGCCTCGATGCCTCCCTGGCCCCGCTCGTCCCGCGTCACCGAACGCGCTCAGTCCGCAGGCGCACGGTGCGATCGACGGCATCCACGCCGAGGGGCCGGCGCATCGCCGCGGGCAGGAACCCCGGGTTCGTCGCGGTGACGTGCAACTGGACCACATCGCCGTCCACCGCCCAGCTGAACTCCAGCCGCTCGCCGTAGCGTCCGAGGGCCTGGCGGGCGCCGTCCTCGGCCACGGGGATGGCACTCGGCCCGCCGTCGGCTCCGGCGACGACCCGCGCCGCGTCATATGCGGCGGCGGTCACCGCCGAGGTGGCGTACAGGTCGTAGACCACCTGCACGGCGAGCAGCAGGAGCACGAGCACGACGAAGAGACCGAAGATGCTCGAGATCACACCAGTGCCGCGTTGGGAGCGGCTGCGATCAGCCGCTGATCTTGCCGATCTCCGAATCGACATTCGTCTGCGTCGTGGTCAGCGTGCCCTGGAAGAGCGTCCACATCAGGACGCCGAGGGCGGCCATCACGAGCACCGCGATGGCGGTCGAGATGACGCCCTCGCCCTGCTCCGACCGGGCCAGCCGCCCGGCCACCGACAGCCGCAACGTGCGCTGCCACACGTACCCCCACACGAGCCAGTTGTTCATGTCGCTCCTTTCACCTCACGAACTCGAGAACGCCCGCAGCGCCTCGACGAATGGGATGGCCATGAACACGACGCCCGGCACGAGCGTCGCGACCGTGACCGGTATCCACACCTGCTGGCTGCGCCGCTCCATCGTCTCGACCAGCTGGCGATGGAGGTCCTGGCGGATCGTGCGGGCCTCGGCCGAGATCAGTCGGCCGAGGTCGGCGGCTTCGCGGTTCAGCGCCAGCACGGGGACGAGTCGGTCAAGGGCGTCCACGCGCATCACGCGTGCCCACTCCCGCAGCGCGTCGATCTCGGTGAGCCCGTGGCGGATGCGTGTGCACACCCGCCTGAGGTCCTGGATCGCGGCCGATGACGCGTCGCCTCGAGCCGCGAGGCGATTGAGGGCGGCGCCGAGGGAGAACCCGGCCGACAGGAGCATGGCGAGCTGCTCCGCGACGACGGGCAACTCGAGGACGATGCGGCGCTGCCGCCGTTCCGACTCGGCGACCACCTGCTGCTCCAGCACGAGGAACGTGACCAGCGGGGGCAACAGGCCGAGGACGACGGCGGCCGCTGGCGACGGTCGCAGGGCGACGGCCGCGAGCGCCCCGCCTCCGAACGCGCCCGTGGCCCATCCGACCTGCCGCATGCGGAACTCAGTGGCGTCGAGCGGCGAATGAATGCGCTGCAGTCGCAATGACAGTTCCTCGCTGACCCCGAACAGTCGGGCCAGGCGGGCGCCGGCCGCGCGCGCCACCGGGCCGAGGACGTCGCGGAACGACTCCAGCGACAAGAGGCCGCCACTCGACTCCGCGGCCTGGGGCACATAGGGCCGCAGACGGTCGACGAGCTGGGGTCGGGCGAACCAGCGCAGTTGGGACAGCAGCAGCGTGGCCCCGGTCCAGAGCACGACGGCGGCCGGCACGACGGCGCGGCTCACGATGCGCGCCCCGCGAACACGCGCTCCTCCTCCGGGAGGCGCATGAGCCGACCGGCCCACGTCCAGCAGACGCCCATGACCGCGATGCCGGCAACGACACCGAGCTGACCCGTCGGTGTCTGGTACGCGCTCCGTCCTGTGCCGATCGACAACCCGGCGAAGGCCATGCCGATGGGGACGATGAGCACAAAGCGGCGGGCGAAGCGCACGCCGGCCTGCTTGGCGCGCGCGTCCTTGCGACCGTGCAGGTCCTGCACGCGGTCCTCGATCAAGGCGGCCAGGCGCCGGTCGAGGTCCGAGCCGCCGACCTCGTGGGCGACGAGCAACGTCTCCAAGGTCACGTCCGCCGTCGGATCGGCCAGCCGGTGCTTCAGGAGGGCAACGGTGCGGGCGAAGTCGGTGGTCAGCAGCCATTCGCGCTCGGCTGCGGCGAATGCGGTGCGGAACTCATCCGGGCCCCGCCGCCCCACGAGGAACAGCGCCTGCGGGATGGAGTGGCCGAGCGAGCCCGTCTGCAGGCGGATCTCCTCGATGATGCGGGGCCAGGCGTCGGCGGCCGCAGCCCGCCGGCGCGCACGGCGCCCACGCGCTGCCGCGGCAGGGAAGCAGGTCGCGAGTACGCCGCCGGCCAGGGCCGGGAGCGGCGCGCCGAAGAACGCGAAGGCGACGATCACGCCGCCGCAGAACACGGCGGCCATGACGGCGGCGAAGTCGCGGGGCGGCACGTCCTCCAGGCCGGCCTGGGCCAGCCACTGGCGACCTCGATGCCGGGGCGGCCGCGGCGTCAGCGACGCGGGCCCGACCCGCAGTCCCCGCCATCCCATCGCCGCGGTGAACATGAGGTGCACGCCGTAGGCGGCCACCAGGGCCAGGAGAACGGGGATCACGCCGATGCCGTCGCCCTGCGCCGGGGTCGCGGTGGGGCAGCCTCGGCGCCCATGAGGGCGCGCACGTCGTGCCCGGCCATCTCCAGCGCCCGCGCCGCGCGCGCCGGGAGGTTGCCGGTCCAGGTCAGCGGTGCGCCCGGTCGCTCGCGGCGGAACAACTCGGTGACGGTGAACGCGCTCGACTCGGGACCGACCTGCAGGTCCTCCACGGCCACCACCTCCGTGACCTGGATGACGCCGCCGTGCCGTCCGCAGTGCACGACCACGTCGACCGCTTCGCTGACCAGGCTGTTGAGTGCCGACATCGGCAACTCGCTGCGCGTGTCGGCCAGCTGGCAGATGAACCGCAGCCTCGTGAGGGCCTGGCGGGCGGAGCCGGCGTGGATGGTGGTGTAGCCCTTCACGCCGGACGAGAGCGTCAGGAGGAGCGGAAGCGCCTCCCGGTCGCGTACCTCGCCGACGATGGCGACGTCGGGCGCCATGCGGAGGAAGCCGGCGACCAGCCGTCGCAGATCGACCTCGGCGCGATCGGCGCGTGCCGGCCGCGTCTGCATGTGGGCCACGTTCGGCAGCGGGACGTCGGCCTCGAACACCTCCTCGGCGATGACGACGCGCAGCCCCGGATCGAGCTCGGCCGTGCAGCACGACATCAGCGTCGTCTTGCCCGACCCCGGCGCTCCGGCGAAGACGATCGAGAGGCGGGCGGAGATGCAGGCCCGGAGGAACTCGGCCACCGGAGCGTCGAGCATGTCCCGCGCCACCAGCTCCTTGATGCTCTTGATGGCCACACCGGTGAACTTGCGGATGTTGACGAGCACGTGACCGTCGCGTCCCACGTCGCCGTGCACGATGTGCAGACGAGCGCCGGTGTCGAGCTGTGCGTCCTGCAGACCGGCGCTGGGATCGAGCTTGCGATGCGACGCCGACGCGTCATCGAGGATCTTGGTGAGTGTGCGCACGACGTGTCCGTCGTCGTGGAAGACCTCGTCGTGGTAGCCGCTCGGCCCCACGTGACGCTTCACGAAGATGGCATCGGGAGCGTTGATCATGATCTCCCAGACGTCGTCGTCTTCGAGCAGGGGCTCCAACGGCCCGTAGCCCGAGAGGTTCCGCCACGCTCGCTCCGCCACCAGGCCGGGGTCGGCCACATCGAGCGGTCTCGTGCCGCGCTTGAACCCGTCGGTCCAACGGGTGACCTCGTCGTCGATCAGCTCGCGGAGCCGGCCCGCGCCTTCGGCGCCCGATGTGTCGAGACTCAGGTCCTTGGCCCGTTCCTGCACGGCCCTTTCGATCTCGAGGAGGGGGGACACCCAGGCGTCGCTCATCCGACCTCCGCCTCGTCGTCGCCCCAGTGCCCGAGGGAGCCGGGCACCACGGCCACGGGCTCGGGCGCCGCTGGCGCGTTTCGTTCGACGGTGTTGGCCACTTCGTCGAACGCGGCCGTGAGCGGCGCGCAGAGCACGGTCGGGAGCCGGGTGCCGTCCCGCAGGTGCGCGTCGATGCTGCGCTCGGGCAGGAACACGGGAGATGCGAGCCCCTTTCGCCGCGCCGGGGTGAGCTCGGCGATGGCGCGCGCGATCTCGGCCCGGGCCCGGTGGCCGCGCGGCGCCCGGTTCACGACCACGACGATGCGCGCGCCGTCCACGCCGGACGCCATCAGGTCGCCGATGACGCGCACCAGCGAGTGCACGCCCTTCAGCCCGGGCACGCCGACGGCGAACACGACGTCGGCTTCGGCGGTCGCGCAGCGAGCCATGGCGTTGCGGTCCTCGACGTCGGCCGATCCGCCGTCCCCTTCGCCCTCGAGGTCGGCGTCGCAGTCGGCGACCACCACCCGGAACGAGCGGGCCAGGCCGGCGACCGCTGCTTCGACGGCGCGGGGCCGCAGCGCGCTCCACGACCGCGTGCGACGGAGGCCCAGGAGCAAGGCGTAGCCGCGACTCTCCACGTGAAAGGTGTGACCGCGGATGTCGGCGCCGGTCGGCGCGCCGGCCCGATGGGCCTCCACCAGCTCCTCGATGCCGGGCACGACGTCGCGGGCGTCGTGGAGCATGGCCTGCTCCCCGGGCCGGGCCATGTCGGCGAGCACGACGAGTCCGCCGTTGCGAACGTCGGTCGCGGCCCCCTGGGCCAGCGCGATGGCCACCGTCGAGACACCGGTGCCGCCGGGCCCACACACCGCCGCCACCCGCCCCCGCCACGCGGCAGGCGCGGCGCCGGGGTTCGCCGCGGCCACGGCCGAGACGTCGGCCCGTCCGATCATCACGCTCGTGCCCCGCAGGGCGTCGAGCAGGTCCCGCTGGTCGAAGGCGCCGGGGAGCACGGCATCGGCGCCCGCGTCCTCCCAGTCCCGACGGTCGTCGCCGGTCACGATGACCGAGCAGCCCGTGGACCGCGTGCGGTCGAGCAGGTCGCGATCGACGCTGCTGATGGCGCCGTCGACGAGCAGTGCGGAGAAGCGACGGCCCGAGGCGAGACGGGCGTGCAGCTCCTCGACCGACACGACCTTGACGAACTCGACCGGCAGGGAGCCCGACGTCGCCCACTGGGCGACGGACCGGAACCACGGCGACCTCGGCATACCCAGCCCGAGGACGACGTAGCGATCGCCTGCCATCAGCGGGCCTCAGACTCGGCCGCAGGTGTGGCGGGCGCGCGATACGGATCGCCGGTCGCGGCCGGTGCGCCGGTGGCGCGAACCACCATCAGCTGCCCGACGCTGACCGCGTGGGCCACGGCGAGGGCGTCCGTGGCGGAGGGGAGGGAGAGCACGATGACCTCGCTCTTGTTGCTGCCGAGACCGCCGCCGGCCTGCTGACGGCTGAGCACCTGCGCCGACCGGACGACGAAGACCGTGTACGCGTCGTCGCCCGAGCCGAACGTGGCGGCGACGTCGACGCGGTCGCCCGCCCGCAGGTCGCCGCTCACGGCACGGGAGGAGTCGATCGGCACCGAGAGCTGGCGTTCGGTCGCGCGCCCGCCGTCGGCGACCACGCCATTGGCTTGGATGAGCTCGCCCCGTCCGACGGGCCCGACGACCGTTGCTCCCACCAACGGCGCGATGGCGCGGAAGCCGACCGACGACGGCACCTGCATGGGCGCCAGGGTCAGGTCGGCCTGGGTGAGGTGCACACCCGGCGCCAGCGCGCGGCGAGCCACGACGACGCGCTCCTGCGGCTCGGTCGTCGCGCCCGTGTAGGCCGCGAAGACGATGGTCGCCGCGAGGGCCACGAGGAACCCGCCGACGACGGCACGTCCCGCGGGCAACGTCACCCGCCGCTTGATCGTGCGTCCCGGCGTCGTGCCGTTCGTCGCGCTCTGCGCTGACGACGGCGCGACCGCAGTTGCCTGCTCCGCCATTCCCCACCACCCCACCTGCGTTGCTGCTCTGGTGCACCGAGAGGGAAGTGGGAAGCCGGTGCCGAATCGGACGTTCACCCCCTACGACGAACGAACCGCCCGAGCGTTACGCAATCTCACGCCGCCCTTTTCCGCTTTCGCGCGCTCACTGGCGCCCTGGCCCCAGTGAGCGCGCGATAGCGAGTTCGGGGGTTTGGGGCTGTCGCGGTCAAAGGATATGAGTTAGCATGAACGCGATGGCGGAGACCGAGTGGCTGTCGACCAAGGAGGCGTGCGAGCGGTTGGGGGTCACGCTGCGCACGCTGTACCGGCTGATGGACGAGGGGCAGATCCCCGCCTACAAGATCGGGCGCCTGCTCAAGCTCAAGGGCAGCGACATCGACACCTTCATCGACGGGGCCCGTATCGAGCCGGGCAGCCTTCGGCACCTCTACCCGAGCGACACCTCCGAGACGGAGCCGGCAGGCACGTAGGCCACGTGGCGGCCGCCGTGGCCGCTGCCGTCGGCCCGCACGGACAGCACGTCGTCGCCCACGGCCACCAGCTCGCCCACGATCGTCTCGCCCGCGGCCACGACCTGCACGCGGGGTCGGTCGACGACGGCCAGGTCGAGGAGCTGCACCAGCGAGCGGGGGCCCGGCGATCTCGAGCCCGTGGCCGCGACGCCCACGTCCGACGGCCGCACCGCGGCGATGTGGGCGAACGCGATGAGGGTGAGGCGCCCGGTGTCGCTGCGCACGGCCACGAAGTCGCGTCCGACCCCGGCGGCCACGCCGCGGTACTGGCGCCCGCCCGACACCTGCACGGCAACCGACCGGCGCGCCTCGGCCAGGTCGACCAGGGTGCCGGCGAACGTCGCCTCCTCGGCCGCCTGCTGGCGCAGCGAACGCTCCACGCTGCGTGACCGTGCCGCCTCGTCGGCTCGCTGCTCCGCGCTCCAGGCCGTGAGCTCGGCCAGCAGCCTGTCGATCCCCTCCACCGCGGGGACAGTACTTTCGTGGCCGTGGCCGACCCCTGCTTGTTCTGCAAGATCCTCGCTGGGGACATCCCGTCGGACGAGGTGGCGAGCACGGAGCGCACCTACGCCTTCCGGGACATCCAGCCGACGGCGCCCACCCACGTGCTCGTGATCCCGAGGGAGCACATCGAGGACGCGGGGTCCCTCACCACCGCCCACGGCGATCTCCTCGCCGAGCTGGTGGGCACCGCCCAGCAGGTGGCGCGCCAAGAGGGAATCGACGCCAGCGGGTACCGGCTCGTGTTCAACGTGGGCGACGACGCCCTCAACTCGGTGCCCCACCTGCACCTCCACGTCATCGGCGGACGCAAGATGGGCTGGCCTCCCGGGTAGGGGCGGGTACCCTCGTATCCGAACCGACCGTGCCAAGTACGCCCGTCAAGATCATCGTCCCCACCAACAGCCTCATGGTGGCCCTGGTGGGTCAGCGTGACGAACTGCTGCGTCTGGTCGAGGCCGCCTTCCCCGGCACCCGCATCTTCGTGCGCGGCAACGAGATCGAGGTCGAGGGGGACGACGCAGACGTCGTCGGTCGCCTGTTCGGTGAGCTGGTGGTGCTGCTCGAGGCGGGTCACGCCCTCGACGCCAGCTCGGTGGGGCGCAGCATCGACATGGCCAAGGCCGACGAACGGCCGAGCGAGGTGCTCACCGCCGAGGTGCTGCGGTCGTCCCGCGGCCGCAGCGTGCGGCCCAAGACCGCGGGGCAGAAGCGCTACACGGACGCCATCCGCGAGAACGTCATCACCTTCGGCATCGGCCCCGCGGGCACGGGCAAGTCGTACCTCGCCGTCGCCCTCGCGGTGCAGGCGCTGCAGGCCAAGGAGTGCGGCCGCATCATCCTCACCCGTCCGGCGGTGGAGGCGGGGGAGCGGCTCGGCTTCCTCCCCGGCGACATGATGGCCAAGGTCGATCCGTACCTGCGCCCGCTCTACGACGCGCTCTACGACATGCTCGACGAGGGCGCGGCCCGCCTCATGGAGCGGGGCACCATCGAGGTGGCGCCCCTCGCTTACATGCGTGGCAGAACTCTGAACAACAGTTTCATCATCCTCGACGAGGCGCAGAACACGACGCCCGAGCAGATGAAGATGTTCCTCACGCGCATCGGCTTCGGCTCCAAGGTCGTCATCACCGGCGACGACACCCAGATCGACCTGGCCGGCGCCCGTTCCGGCCTGCTCGGGCTCGAGGAGATCCTGGTCGACATCGACGGCTTGGCCTTCGTCCGTTTGGGCAAGAAGGACGTGGTGCGCCACCGCATCGTGCAGGACATCGTCCACGCCTACGAGAAGGCCCGCTGATGGGCGTCGCCGTCTTCGTGGCCGACGAGCAGACCGCCCATCCGGTCGACAGCATCCGCTGGGTGCGCCTGGCCCGCGACGTCCTCGACGCCGAGGGCGTCAAGGGTGACGCGGAGCTGTCCGTGCTCTTCGTGGACGAGGAGTCCATCGCCGATCTGAACAAGCGCTTCCTCGGCAAGGACGGGCCCACGGACGTTCTCGCCTTCCCGATCGACGAGGAGCCGCCCGACAGCGGCCGCTCACCCGACTCGGGCGGCAGCGGTCCGGGGTATCTCCCCACCGAGCCGGCCGACCTGCCACTGTTGCTGGGCGACGTGGTCATCTGCCCGGCCGTCGCCAACCGCAACGCACCCCATCACGCGGGCACCTACGACGACGAGCTCGCGCTGCTCCTCGTGCACGGCATCCTCCACCTCATGGGACGCGACCACGCCGACGACGACGAGGCGGAGGCGATGGAAGCCCGTGAGCGCGAGCTCCTCGAGAAGTTCCACAAACCGGCATGACCCGCGACGCGATCTTCGTGATCGTCATCGTGATCAGCACGGTCGCCGCGTCCTTCTTTGCCATGGCGGAGACGGCGCTGACACGGATCAACCGGGTCAAGGCCCGCACCCTCGAGGAGGAGGGGCGGCGGTTTGCGAAGACCCTGCACCGCCTGGTCGAGCACCCCGAGCGATTCCTCAACCCGGTGCTGCTGCTCATGCTGCTGTTCCACCTGGTGATCGCCACCCTCGTCGGCATCCTGGCGGAAAGCCATTGGGGGGGTGCCGGGGTCGCCATCGCGACGGTGGCTGAGACAGCGATCATCTTCGTCTTCGCGGAAGCCATGCCGAAGACGTGGGCCGTCGAGCATCCCGAGCGCGCCGCGCTGTTCTCCGCACCGCTGACCGCAGCCATCGTGAGCTTCCTGCCCATCCGGATTCTGACGCGCGCCCTGATCGGGCTCACCAACGTGCTGCTTCCCGGCAAGGGCCTGCGCGAAGGCCCGTTCGTCTCCGAAGAGGAGCTGTTGGCCTTCGCCGACGTGGCCGCCGACGAGGAGGTCATCGAGCGAGAGGAGCGCACGCTCATCCGCCAGGTGATCGAGTTCGGGGACACCGTGGTGCGCGAGGTGATGGTGCCGCGCACCGACATGCTCGCAGTCGAGGGTCACGCCCGCATCTGTGACGCCGTCGAGCTCGTCATCAACTCGGGGAAGAGCCGCATACCGGTGTACGACCAGGGCATCGACGACGTCATCGGCATCGTGCACGCCCGTGACCTGCTCAAGGCCGAGCGCGAGGGACGGGGCGACGAGGAGGTGCGCACCCTGTCGCGTGAGGCTCACTTCGTCCCCGAGACCAAGCGCGTCGCCGAGCTCATGCGGGAGATGCAGCGCGAGAAGTTCCACATCGCCCTCGTGGTGGACGAATACGGCGGCACGGCCGGACTGGTCACCCTCGAGGACCTCATCGAGGAGCTGGTGGGCGAGATCGTCGACGAGTACGACGTGGAGGACGCCAAGTGGGAGCGCCTGGCCAACGGCGACTACCGCGTCGACGCCCGCATGCCGCTGGACGAGGTCAACGAGCTCATTGCCGCCGACCTGCCCGACGGCGACTGGGACACCGTCGGTGGCCTCCTCTACAGCGAGCTCGGCCACGTGCCGACCCAGGGCGAGTCGGTGCAGGTCGACGGGCGACGGCTGACGGCGGACAAGGTCGAGGGCAGGCGCATCGAGCGGGTGCGCATCTCACCCCAGCTGGAGTCCGAACCACAGCAGGCGGAGTGAAGTCGGGCTTCGCCACGCTCGTGGGCCGGCCCAACGTCGGCAAGTCCACGCTGCTCAACCGCATCCTCGGCACCAAGGTGTCGATCACCTCGGACAAGCCCCAGACGACGCGCACCCAGGTGAGGGGAGTGTTGAACCATCCCGAGGGTCAGATCGTCTTCGTCGACACGCCCGGCATCCACAAGCCCCGCACCCTGCTGGGTGAGCGCCTCAACGACACGGCGCAGAACGCCATCTCCGACGTCGACGTCACCGTCATGCTCATCGACGCCACCGCACCCCTCGGCAAGGGTGACAAGTTCGTGGCCGGCCGCGTCAACGCGCCGTCCACCCTGCTGGTGGTCAACAAAGTCGACAAGGCGTCGCGTGAGGAGGTGCTGCAGCAGCTGCAGGCCGCGGGCGAGCTCGGCTTCAGCGAGTACTTCCCCATCTCCGCGCATACAGGCGAGGGCGTGCACGAGCTGGTCGAGGCCATCGTGGCCCGTCTCCCGGAGGGCCCGCAGTACTACCCCGACGACATGGTCACCGACGTGCCCGAGGCGTTCTGGGTGGCCGAGCTCGTGCGAGAGCAGCTGCTGGCCGTCACACGCGACGAGCTGCCCCACTCCATCGCCTGCGTCGTCACCGAATGGGAATGGCCGCGCATCCGCTGCGAGATCCTCGTCGAGCGCGACTCCCAGAAGGGCATCGTCATCGGCAAGGGCGGCTCGGTGCTCAAGTCAGTGGGCACCGCGGTGCGCGAGCAGCTCCCCGACGGCGCCTTCATCGAGCTGTTCGTCAAGGTCGACAAGGACTGGCAGCGCCACGCCAAAGCCCTGGAGCGCCTCGGCTACTGACCCCCATCTGCGAACTCGGCCGTAAATCGCGCCGGAACCCGGCGCGATTTACGGCCCGGTTCGATCAGGAGTCGGCGAAGAAGGCCTCGACGTCGGCGCGGTTGCGGGTGCGGGTCCTGGGTGGGAGGGCGCGGACGAGCTCGAAGGCGTAGTTGGCGCGCGACAGGCGGGGGTCGAGGACGGCCACCACGCCGCGGTCGGTGGAGGTGCGGATGAGGCGACCCGCGCCCTGGGCCAGCATCGTGGCGGCGCGGGGGAGGTCGACGATGCGGAAGGCGGCGGGGCCGGCTTTGTCCCGGCGGGCCTGCACGAGCGGCTCGTCGGGCCTGGGGAACGGGAGCTTGTCGATGACGACCATCGACAGCGCGGGCCCGGGCACGTCGACGCCCTGCCAGAAGCCCATGGTGGCGAACAGGCACGACGTCTCGTCGTCGGTGAAGGCGGCGACCAGCAGCGGCTTGGGAAGGTCGGACTGGGTGAGCAGGGTGTAGGGCAGCCGGTCCTCGAGTGCCGCGTGCGCGTTCCGCATGGCCCGCCAGCTGGTGAACAGCGCCAGCGTTCGGCCGCCCGCGGCCTTGATGAGTGCCTCCAGCTCGTCGTGCATGGCCGCCTCGTACTCGGGCTGCCGGGGATCGGGCAGGTGGCGCGCGCAGTACAACAACGCGTTGCCCGCGAAGTCGAACGGACTGCCCACGTCGAGCTCGTCGACCTCGCCGGGCGGCAGGCCGAGGCGGATGCCGAGCCGGGGCGGGATGGTGGCGCTGGTCAGCACGCTGCTCACGCCGCTCCACAGCTGCGTCGCCAGCTTCTCGCTCACGTCGACCGGCGCGACCTTGAGCACGCGGTTGTGCGCCGGCCCGTCCACCCAGATGACGTCGTCGGTGCCCGCGGCCTGCAGGAAGGCGACGTCGCCCGAGAGGTGACCGGCCGCCTGCAGCCACCGGGCCTTGGCCGCGTCCTCGGTCTCCGCCTTGCGCAGCGCGGACGTGACGTTGGCGACCCGCTGGCCGATGAGGTCGAGCGCCATCCCCAGCTCGTCGGTGAGCCCGTGGGGGAGGCGCCGATCGCCAGCGCGATCGAGGGCGGCGTCGAACAGGTCGCCCGCACTCGCCACGTCGTCGGCGATCGCAGGCTCGCTGATGAGACGGCGTGCGCCGCGCGCCAGTGCCTTGAGGCGGCCCGAGCCGATCTCGAGGCCGAGGCTGGACGCGGCGATGTCCTCCAGCTCGTGGGCCTCGTCGAAGATCACCACGTCGTGCTCGGGCAGCACGTGGCCCCCACTCGCGAGATGGGCGCCGTAGAGGTGGGTGTTGACGACGACGACCTCGGCGCCCTCGGCCCGCACCCGCGCCGCCTCGGCGAAGCACTCGTCGCCCGCAGGGCACTTGATGGCACCCGGGCACTCCATGGCGCTCACGCTCACCGCCGACCACGCCCGGGGCCGGGGTTCGAACGGCAGGTCGGCCCGGTCGCCCGTCTCGCTGGTGCGACCCCACTCGACGAGCTGCACGATCTCCTTGCCCAGCGCCCCGACGTCGTCGGCCAGGTCGTCGATGCTGAGCTGGTCGTCGCCGTCACTCACCTCCCGCGCTCGCTGCCGGCACAGGTAGTTGGACCGCCCCTTGAGCACCGCGAACTCGAAGGGGTGGTCGAGGTGCTCCGCGAGGAAGGGCAGGTCCTTGTTGGCCAGCTGGTCCTGCAGCGCCTTGGTGGCCGTGGAGACCACCACCGTGCGACCGCTGAGGATGGCGGGGACGAGGTAGGCCAGCGACTTGCCCGTGCCCGTGCCCGCCTGGACGATCACGTGGCGGCGGCTGGTGATGCCGGCGGCGACGGCCCGGGCCATGTCGTGCTGGCCGGGGCGGTCTTCGGCCTGGGGGAGGGCGGCGGTGACCCTCTGCAGTGCCCGGTCGACGTCGCTGGCCCCCATGGTCCGATCGTACGTGGGGGGTGCGACAGATCGAGGCAGTCGACCGCAAGGAGATTTGGGGGGTTAGCACCACCTCGTTCTCGTGGGAGCACCCTTTTCCGCCCCCTCGTTGGCGCGGCACGATGCCGCCCAGGACCCCTTCACGGCGAACAGGAGGAAGGGCATGCGGCGCATCGGCGGCCCGGGGAACACCGACAGAAGCGCGCGAATCCCGGCGGCTCACCTCCGACGAAGCGCGAGCGTGATCGCGTTCGCGGCTTCGCTCGTCGCCGGTCTGGTGATCGCCGGGGGAGCGGCGGAGGGTGCCTACCCCGGGGCCAACGGCAAGATCGCGTTCGAGAGCGCCAGGGACGGGAACCTCGAGATCTACTCGATGGTCGCCGATGGCAGCGCACAGACCAACCTCTCGCAGTACTCGGGACTCGACATCGACCCCGTGTGGTCTCCCGAGGGCGGTCGTATCGCCTTCGTCAGGGCGATCGAGGGCCACCGCAACATCTATGTCATGGCTGCGAACGGGTCCGGCCAGACCAACCTCACGCCGGGACCGGAGACGAGCGGGCAGGCGAACAGCGGCATCGAGCCCACCTGGTCCCCCGATGGGAGCCGGATCGCATACAACCACTCGAGCGACATCTGGGTGATGACCTCGAGTGGGGGCGCCAAGACCAACCTCACCCCCGGAGCGCCGCTCGGGATCGAGCCGAGCTGGTCGGTGAACGACGAGATCGCCTTCACCCGCGGCGGTGACATCTGGGTGATGGAGGCCGACGGCACCAACCCGAGGGCGTTGACGTCGCACTCCGCCCCGAGCGAATCCAAGAACTCGCCGGACTGGTCGCCCGACGGCAACCGGATCGTCTACGTATCCGGCCCCGGCTCCCGGTTGTGGGTCATGGATGCCGACGGTGGCAACCAGACCATGCTCGCGGCATCGGCGGGCGGGCTGATCGGCGAGAAGCCGGCGTGGTCGCCGGACGGCACCAAGATCGTCTACCACTCGAACGCCGCACCCGCCCCCAACGGCGACGACATCTTCGTCGTCAACGCCGACGGCTCGGGACGGACGAGGTTGCCGGTCCCGGTGCCGGCCAACGACGACGACCCCAGCTGGCAGCCGGTGACCATCATCACGCCGCCCACAACGTCGACCTCGACCACCACGTCCACCTCGACGACCACCACCTCGACGACCACCACCACCTCGACCACGTCCACCTCGACGACCACCACCACGACGGTGGTGTCGGGACCGGCGATCGATCGCCTGCAACCTGACGACGGGCCGGACGTCGGTGGCACCGCGGTCCGCGTGTTGGGCCGCGACCTCGACGGGGGCACCGTCTACATCGACGGCACGGCGGTCCCCACCGAGGAGTGCAGGGGCCAGCAGCGAGGTGAGATCGCGCTGTGCTTCACCACCCCGCCCCATGTCGGCGGCAGGGGAACGAACCCGGTGGTCCTGGTCACGGTCAGAACGCCCGACGGCAAGACAAGCAACGCCGAGCAGTTCCGCTACCGGGCGACAGCGGCACCGAGGATCGACCGCATGCGGCCCGACAACGGCCCCGACGTGGGTGGCACCGAGGTCCGCGTGGAGGGCCGCGACCTCGACCAGGGCACGGTCTTCGTCGATGGCACCGCCGTTGCCACTGAGGAGTGCAGAGGCGGGGGCCAAGGTCAGGTGGCGTTGTGCTTCATCAGCCCGCCCCGGGTCCTCGGCAACGGAACGAACCCAGTGGCCCTGGTGACAGTCAGGACGCCCAACGGCAAGGCCAGCAACGCCGAGCAATTCACCTACGAGGCGACACCGGCACCCAGGATCGATCGTCTGGGCCCGAGCAGCGGCCCCGACGTGGGCTGCACCCCGGTCCGCGTGCTGGGCCGCAACCTCGACGAGGGCACGGTCTACGTCGATGGCACGGCCGTTCCCACCGAGGAGTGCACGGGCGAAAACCGAGGTGAGATCGCGCTGTGCTTCATCAGCCCGCCGCGGGTCCTCGGCAGGGGAACGGACCCGGTGGCCCTGGTGACGGTCAGGACGCCCAACGGCAAGGCCAGCGATGTGGAGGGCTTCCGCTACCGGGAGACTCAGGCACCGAGGATCGATGAGCTGCGGCCCAACTCCGGCCCCGACGTGGGTGGCACCGAGGTCCGCGTGGAGGGCCGCAACCTCGACCAGGGCACGGTCTTCGTCGACGGCAAGGCGGTCCCCACCGAGGAATGCAGGAGCGGGGGGCGCCAGGGGGCGGTGGCGTTGTGCTTCACCACCCCGCCGTGGAGCATCTTGGCGCCGGACCTCGTCGCCCAGGTGACGGTCCGCACGCCCAACGACAAGACCAGCAACGCCGAAGCGTTCACCTATCAGGAAACACCGGCGCCGAGGATCGGCCGCCTGGGCCCCAGTTCCGGGCCCGACGTGGGTGGCACCGAGGTCCGCGTGCTGGGCCGCAACCTCGACGAGGGCACCGTCTACTTCGACGGCACGCCGGTACCCACTGATGAGTGCAGGGGCGAGCAGCGAGGTGAGATCGCACTGTGCTTCACCACTCCGCCGCGGGTCGTCGGACAGGGCGCGATGGCGCAGGTGACGGTCAGAACGCCCAACGGCAAGGCCAGCAATGCCGAGCCCTTCCGCTATCGGTAGACCTGGTCACCCGCTGCTGCGAGGCTGAGGCAATGCCCATGACGCTTCGGATCTTCACCGAGCCCCAGCAGGGGGCGATCTACGACGACCTGCTCGCCGTGGCCCGCACTGCCGAGGAGCTCGGCTACGACGCCTTCTTTCGCTCCGACCACTATCTGCGGATGGGCGACGGCGACCCCGGGCCGGGTCCGAGCGACGCGTGGGTCACGCTCGCGGCGCTGGCGCGCGACACGTCGCGCCTGCGACTCGGCACCCTCGTCACGCCGGTGACATTCCGGCTGCCCGGGCCCCTCGCCATCAGCGTGGCCAACGTCGATGCCATGAGCGGAGGCAGGGTGGAGCTGGGCCTCGGCACCGGATGGTTCGACGACGAGCACAAGGCCTACGGCATCCCGTTCCCGCCCCTCGGCGAGCGGTTCGAGATGTTCGAGGAGCAGCTCGCGATCGTCACTGGGCTGTGGGCGACGGCGGAGGGCGACCGCTTCTCGTTCTCCGGGAAGCACTACACGCTCGAGAACAGTCCCGCGCTGCCGAAGCCGGTGCAGCGACCGCGTCCACCGGTGATCATCGGCGGCGCGGGTCGCAAGCGCACGCCGCGCCTGGCGGCGGCGTACGCGGACGAGTTCAATGTCCCGTTCCACAGCCTGGACGCGACGGGCGAAGCCATCGCCGCGGTGCGCGCCGCGTGCGAGACCGCCGGGCGCGACCCCGATGACCTCATCTACTCGGCGGCGCAGACCATCGTGTGCGGCTCCGACGAGGCCGAGCTGGAGCGGCGGGCAAAAGCCATCGGACGGGAGAGCGCGGATCACGCGCGCAAGTCGGCGCTGGCTGGTACGCCGTCCGAGGTGATCGCCACCCTGGGCCAGTTCGCGGCGCTGGGTTGCACGCGGATCTACCTGCAGGTGCTCGACCTGGCCGACCTCGACCACCTGCGCCTGGTCGCGGCCGAGGTGAAGGACAGGGTCTAGGAGACTTCGGAGACCTCGGCCTCGGGGGTCTCGACCGCCTCGCCGCCGCGGGTGGCGGTGAGCGGCACCTCGCCGGGCATGCGAGGCAGCTCGATCTCGGCGGTGACCGTGCCGTGGTCCTCTTCCCAACGCACCACGTTGACGACGCTGGCGTAGACGACGAGGCGTCCGAAGAAGAGCAGCCAGGCCAGCACCGCGAAGACGGTACCGATGGAGCCGTACAGGGCCGACGAGTGGGCGACGGCGCGCGGCACCCAGATGGCGCCGACCGCCTTGAGGATCTCGAGGCCGATGGCGCCGGTCAGCGCGCCTGGCAACAGACCCCGCCAGCCGACGGCGTGGTTCTGGAGCACCTTCATCGACCACAGCCACAGCGCCAGGTTGACCAGGAAGGCCACGAGCAGAGCCAGTGGCGCGAGAAAGCCGGGCAGGAAGTTGACGGCCGCGGTGAGTCCGAAGCTGGCGACCATGATCACGCCCGCGCCGAGTAGCCACAGGAAACCGAACGCCTTGTCCTTGAGGCCGCGGCTGGGCACCTGCCACACCGCGTTGAACGCGGTCTGCAGAGCGGCGACCAGCCCGAGCCCCGACCACAGGAGGCCCACGCTGCCGAGTCCGAGGGCGGCGCTCCGCGTCTCCTCGGCCCGTGTGATCGAGTCGGTCACCAGCTTGGCCGCGTCGCCGGTGAGGCCGAGGTTGCCGATGATGCGAGCGGGAAGGTCCTGCTGGCCCGAGGACACGAACCCGAGGATGGCGACGGCCACGAGCAGGAGCGGAAAGATCGACAGGAAGGCGGTGAGGGTGACGGCTGAGGCCAGGTAGGCGCCATGCACCTCGGCGAACCGCTCCTGGACACGAATGACCGTGCGCACCCACGCCCACTTACGGGCGAGGGGTCCGAGCACGCGTTCGATCACGCTGGTTCATGTACCCAGAAAGCCCCCGCGGTACCGTCGCCCTGCGTGGACCTCGACGGCATCGACCCGAATCGCATCCCCGCCCACGTCGCCGCCGTCATGGACGGGAACGGCCGGTGGGCCCAGAAGCGCGGCCTGGCCCGCACCGAGGGGCACGCCGCGGGCGAAGAAGCCCTCTTCGACACCGTCGAGGGTGCCCTCGAGCTCGGCACCACGTGGCTCACCGTCTACGCCTTCTCCACGGAGAACTGGCGTCGGCCCGCCGACGAGGTCCGCTACCTCATCGGGTTCAACGAGTCGATCCTCGTGCGCCGCCGCGACGAGCTCAACGAGCGGGGCGTGCGCATCTGTTTCGCGGGCCGCCGCGACTGGCGGGTGCCCAAGCGCCTGACCCGACAGATGGACGAGGCAGCCGCCCTCACTGCTGACAACCGCACCATGACGCTCACCATCGCGTTCAACTACGGCGGGCGAGCCGAGATCGTCGACGCGGTCAAGCGCATCGTGGCCGAGGGGGTGCCGGCCGACAAGGTCGACGAGAAGGCCATCCGCTCGCGCCTCTACGTCCCGGGCATGCCCGATCCCGATCTCATGATCCGCACGTCGGGCGAATTCCGCATCTCCAACTTCCTGCTCTGGGAGCTGGCCTACAGCGAGCTCGTCTTCACCGACGTGCTGTGGCCCGACTTCCGCCGCGAGCACCTCTTCGAGGCCGTGCGCGAGTTCCAGCGCCGCGACCGCAGGTTCGGCGCGGTGGAATGACCCTCTACCGGGACCAGGGTGTGGTGCTGCGCACCTTCCGGTTGGGAGAGGCCGACCGTATCGTCGTGCTCGTCACCGAGGGTCACGGCAAGGTGCGGGCCGTCGTCAAGGGCGTACGCAAGACCAAGAGCCGCTTCGGCAGCCGGCTCGAGCCGATCAGCCACGTGGCCCTGCTCATGTACCAGGGCCGGGGCGAGCTCGAGGTCGTCAACCAGGCCGAGACGCTCGACCACTTCCGGGCCGTGCGCGAGGACCTCGACCGGCTCTCGAAGGCAACGTCGATGCTCGAGGTCGTCGACCAGGTGGCCCAGGAGCGCGAGGCCGTCCCCGCGCTGTACCGCATGCTCGTGGGCGCGCTCCGGCAGCTGGCGGCGCGCGACTCGCCCCTCATCGTCCCCGCGTTCTTCTGGAAGCTGCTCGCCCTGGAAGGGCTGTCGCCCGTGCTCGACCGCTGCGCGACGTGCGGCACCACCGACGACCTCGTTGCCTTCGACGTGGACGAGGGCGGCGTGCTGTGCCGGTCCGACCGCCTAGGCGTGCCGATCTCGATGGAGGCCATCGAGATCATCCGCCGCATTCTGGGGGGCGGCCTGGCCGGCGTCCTCGACGAGCCGTCGGGTCCCGCCGTCCACGAGGTCGACCACCTCACCGGGCGCGTGGTCGAGCACCATCTCGAACGACGTCTGCGCTCTTTGCGCCTGCTCGACAAGTCCTGACGGTTGCCGAACCTCGTCTCCTAACCTGAACCGACCATGCCTGAGCCGGAACTGATGGAAAAGGTCGTCAACCTCTGCAAGACGCGGGGGTTCGTGTTCCCGACGGCCGAGATCTACGGCGGCTTCCGGTCCACCTACGACTACGGCCCCCTCGGCGTGCTCATGCTGCGCAACGTCAAGGAGGCGTGGTGGCGTTCGATGGTGCAGGTGCGGGACGACATCGTCGGTCTCGACAGCGCCATCCTCCTGCCGCCGCGGGTCTGGGAAGCGTCGGGCCACCTGCAGAACTTCACCGACCCGCTCGTCGACTGCCGCAAGTGCAAGGAGCGCTTCCGCGAGGACCAGCTCGACGATCCCCACCTGTGCCCGAACTGCGGCTCCAAGGACAGCTTCACCGAGGCCCGCAACTTCAACCTCATGTTCAAGACCCACGTGGGCCCGGTCGAGGACGCGGGCGCCGAGGCCTACCTGCGCCCCGAGACGGCCCAGGGCATCTTCCTGAACTTCAAGAACGTGCTGCAGACGACGCGCAAGAAGCCGCCGTTCGGCATCGCCCAGATCGGCAAGTCGTTCCGCAACGAGATCACGCCCGGCAACTTCGTGTTCCGCACGCGCGAGTTCGAGCAGATGGAGATGGAGTACTTCGTGCCGCCGGGCGA
>JBEEFQ010000088.1:0-4513 GCA_041166245.1 Actinomycetota bacterium
CGCATCGCCTCGATGAATGACGGCGTCGTCTACCTCAACGCCGCCCGCTCCGCCCTGCACGACATGGACGCCCTGGTCGCGGGCCTGCAGTCAGGCAAGATCGGCGGGGCCGGCCACGACCACTTCGAGGGCGAGCAGCTGCCCGAGGGACACGCGCTGCTCACCATGGACAACGTCGTGCTCACTCCCCACATCGGCGGCGCGACCTACAACACCGAGGAGAACCACAGCCGCATCATCGCGGCCGACGTGGTGCGCCTCCTCAACGGCGAACGACCCGTCAACATCGCCAACCCGGAGGTCTTGGACTCGTGAGTGCGGACGCAGCCGCCATCAAGGACGAGGTGCTGGCCACCGCCAAGCGCAGCGTGGAGATCGGCCTCAACGCCGGCACCGAAGGCAACATCTCGGCCCGCCTGCCCGACGGCAACGTCGTCATCACGCCCTCGTCGCTCGACTACGTGATCATGACCCTCGACGACCTCGTCGTCATCGACATGGACGGCAACGTGGTCGAGGGGACACGTGGCCCGTCGTCGGAGAAGGCCGTGCACCTCGAGTGCTACAAGGCGTACGACGAGGTGGGCTCGGTCATCCACTCCCACGCCATGCACGCCAGCGTCTTCGCCTGCGCCCGCCAGGCCATCCCCGCCGCCATCGAGGAGTCGGTGGTCTTCATCGGCGGCGACATCCCGTGCTGCGACTTCCGCGACACCGGCTCGGACGACCTGGCGCGCGAGGCGGCCAAGATGCTCACCGACCGGTCGGCCGTCCTGCTCGCCAACCACGGCATGGTGTCCATCGGCGCCGACCCGTACTCAGCCCTGCGGGTGGCCGCCCTCACCGAGAAGGTCGCCCAGATCGTCCTCGGCGCCCGCGCCATCGGCGGCGAGCAGGCCGTCCCCGACCACCAGAAGAAGAACCTGCACGACGTCTACCTGCTGATGCGCCCCCACCGCCTGCCGTAGTCCGTTCTCGAGGCAATAACTATCGGATTCCGATAGTTATTGCCTCGAGAACGCGGGGTCAGTTGCGGCGGTTGTAGATGCCGCCGTAGGGGTTCTTCTTCTTGCGCTGCCAGAAGCGGCGCTTCTGCACGGGCTCGGGGTGCTCGAGGTGCTGGCGGACCACGGCCATGAGCTCGTCCTCGGCGTCGTAGAGCACCGAGCGCCAGCCGCACACGCACTGGGCTCCCCACGACTTCCGGCCCGCCTCCATGACGAGGTAGGGAGCCTCCTTGAGATAGTGCTCGGGCTCAGTCATCACCGTTCCCGTCTCGCAGGTCGAAGGCGACCTTGAGCGCACCCGACGACCCCTGGTCCGCCACCGCGGCGAAGGCGTCGCGCCATTTCTCAAGCGGGAAGGTGTGGGTCAGCATGCGGGACACGTCCACACGACCTTGCCCTACCAGCTCGAGGTAGTGGGCGATGGCGTGCTGCCGCTTCCCCTCGACATCCTCCATACCGAAGGCGTTCGACCCGACGAGACGGATCTCCTTGAAGTAGAGGGGCGTCCACTCGAAGCGGCCGGGCGGGTTGACGCCGAGCTCGACGAGCGCCCCGCGGGACGCCAGGACGCGGATCCCCAGCTCGACCGTCTGGGGCGTGCCGATGGTGTCGTAGACGACGTCGACGTGGCCCGGATACGCCATGGGCAGGCCCAGCCAGGGGTGGCGCAGGACGCTGCCCGACCACGCGGCGATCTCCTCCAGCACCTGCTCCACCGGCTCGTGCTCGATCACCGTCGCACCGAAGGAGCGAGAGAGCTCGGCCTGGAACGGGAAGCGGGCGATGGAGAGCACGTCGACATCGGGATGCAAGGCCTCGAGGATGGCCACTGCGCACGTGCCCAGGGCGCCGGCACCGTGCACCACGACCTTGCCGCCCGCCGGAGGCGGCGTGCGGGTGATGGCGTGCAGCGCCACCGAGAAGGGGTCGGCCAGCACCGCCACCTCGTCGGCGACGCCGTCGGGCACGGTATGCAGCATCGACTCATGTGCGGGCAGCAGCGTGGCGAACCCGCCGGGCGCATCCTTGGAGTTGCCGCTGTGGATGCCCGGTGCGAGCTGGCCCTCGGTGAAGTTCCAGCACAGCGACAGGTCCCCGACCGCACAGGCCGGGCACACCGGCGAGATGCCGCGGGGCTCGCACGACAGCCACGGGTTGAGCACGACGCGCTCCCCGGTGTCGAGCCGCTCACCGACCACCTCATGTCCCAAGACCTGGGGGAACGAGATCATCGCCGTCATGGCGTTGTCCGACGGGTCGCCGTCGCCGAAGTCCATCAGCACCTGCTTGCTGTCCGACCCGCAGATGCCGGTCATGCGGGTGCGCACGTGCACCCAGCCCGGCCCCGGCAGCGCAGGGTCATCGAGCTCGAGCAGGGACAAGGGCAGGCCGCCCGGGTCCTCGGCGTCGCCGAACACCAGTGCCTTGATCACAGCGCCTTCATCATCACAGGGCGGCGACGCCGGCCAGGAAGCCGCCGGCGTCGCTCGTCTTCATCTCGACGATGGCCTTCATGTCCGGCAGGTAGTGCTCGAAGTCGTCGCCCACGATGGCAGCGATGATGCCCTCGGCCACCGATTCGGGCGATTCCTTGGGGCCGTCGTAGATGGGGTCCTCGTTGTCGGGCTGGTCCCAGATCTCGGTGTCGATGGCGCCCGGGAGCACGAGGCGCACGTCGATGGGCGTGTCGAAGAGGTCGACGTGCATCGACTCGCTGAAGCCGCTCAACGCGAACTTGCTGGCGCAGTACGCGGCCTCGTGCTTGATCCCGAGGCGTCCGCCCAACGACGTGACGTTGACGATGCAGCCCCGTCCCCGCTCGAGCATCCCCGGCAGGAGGGCAAGGGTCATGCGCACGGGCGAGAGGTAGTTGACCCGCATGGTCTCCTCCACCTCGTCGGGCGACAGCGCCGTCACGTGGCGACGCTTGGGAATGCCGGCGTTGTTGACCAGCACGTCGAGGCCGCCGAAGTGCTCGTCGGCCTCGTGGGCAACCCGCACCGCGCCGTCGACGTCGCCAAGGTCGGCCACCCACATGCGCGCGTCGGGCCCGCAGCGCTCGAGCACCTCGGCCAACCGGTCCTTGCGCCGGGCGACGATGCCGACCCGGGCGCCTCGGTCGGCGAGCATCGGTGCGAGCGCGGCGCCGATGCCCGAAGACGCTCCCGTGACGAGCACGCTCCGACCCGCGATCTCCATGCCCGCAATAATGCCTGACCTTGACCGAGATCACCGTCGGCATCGACATCGGCAC
Organism: Actinomycetota bacterium; assembly: GCA_041166245.1. Lineage (GTDB taxonomy): Bacteria > Actinomycetota > Acidimicrobiia > Acidimicrobiales > JAFATL01 > JBEEFP01. Next base: position 3,262 of record JBEEFQ010000088.1, read on the forward strand.
GACCAGCGTGAAAGCAGTGGCGGCGGATGGTGACGGCACCGTCGTCGGCCGCACCCGTGTCCCGCACCGGATCAACATCCCCGCCGCCGACCGCTTCGAGCACGACGCCAACCAGGCGTGGCGCCGCGGGCCGGCCAAGGCTCTGAAGGCCCTGGGTGCCGACCTCGATCCCCGGGCGGTGAGCGTCGTCGCCATGGTGCCGTCGCTGACCGCGGTCGACCGGCGCGGGATCCCCCGCACGCCGGGCCTGCTCTACGGCGACGGACGCGGTGGTGGCGCCGACTCGGGCGAGATGGCCGGCTTCCTGCGGTGGACGGCGGCCGAAGCGCCCGACGCCCACGGCTACTGGCCCGCTCAGGCCGTGGCCAACGCCGCCCTCGGCGGCGAGGCGGTCATCGACGCCAGCGCCGCGGGGTCGAGCGCGCCGGTGTTCTCCATGGACCTGTGGGGGTGGGATCCCGATCTCGGCGTCGACCTCGACCGCTTCCCCCGCGTCGCAGGCATGGGCGAGGCGGTCGGCACCGTCGCGGGCACGGGGACGCTGCTCGACGCGGGCGGCGTCGACGCGGTCGGCGAGCAGCTGGTGGCGGGGGCGGACAACGACGGCGACGTGCTCGTCATGTGCGGCACCACGCTCATCGTGTGGGCCGTGTCGCCGGAATGGACCGAGGTGGATGGCCTCGTCACCGTCCCCCACATGGGTGCGAGCGGCAAGCAGTTCATCGGCGGGCCGAGCAACGCTGGCGGGCTGTTCCTCAACTGGGCCACCGGTCTGGCGGGCAAGACCACCAAGCCGCCTTCCGACCCCGGCCGGGTGCCGGTGTGGGCGCCCTACCCGCGGGGCGAACGGGCCCTGCTGGCCGACCCCGACCGTCGGGCCGAGCTGCACGGGCTCGACCTCACAGTCGACGCGGCTGGCCTGCGCCGCTCGGCCTTCGAGGCGTCGGGCTTCGTGACCAGGCGCATCATCGAGCGCAGTGGCGTGCCGCCCCGGCGCATCGTGGCGACCGGCGGCGGCGTGCGCGTCCCGGAGTGGACCCAGGCCCTGGCCGACGCCACCGGCCTCCCCGTCGACGTGGTGGCGGTGCCGGAGGGAGCGGCGTTGGGAGCGGCGTGGATGGCGCGCATGGCCGCGGGCCTGGAGTCGTCGATGGGCGACGCGGCCCGCTGGGCGCGGGTCGGCCAGCGCATCGAGCCCGACCCCCGGTGGCAGGCGGCGTGCGTCGATCGCTACGCCCGCTTCCTGGAGGTG
>JBEEFQ010000089.1:0-3944 GCA_041166245.1 Actinomycetota bacterium
CATCATCGAAGAGGTCGGCTGACCCCACTTCATTGGGTGCACTTGGGGGCGTATATGTCCACAAGTGCACCCAACGGTTCGGTGGTGGAGGTGGCGGGTTTCGATCCCGCGTGCTTCGACGTATCTGTGGGACTTCTCCGAGCGCAGCCAGTGCAAGGTGCTTCGGGCTCCGCTTCCGCACCGGCGAGGCACGGAGCCCTAGTCAGCTGAGATGTCCTCCGTCGGACCACTGACGAACCCGGCGGAGTGAGCCCCACAAGATGTCGTTCCGTACCGACCCGTGGGGCTGGGGCCGGGGGACCGTCTCACTGACTAAGCAGCGAGAAGTGCCGTGTTATCGGCGTTTGTGTTTGTTCCGGCTCTTTAACGTGGCTCCGGAGACCACGGCTCGCTTCTCCCACTTCAACTGCCGAAGTCGAATCCAAATCACCCCCGTGTAGGGACAGCTGTTGTACAACCACCAGCCTACCGGGGCCTATTCCCCCTTCTGCCGGCTGCGATGGGCCCGCTCGGCCTCGCGGTCGGAGTCTCGCTGCGCTATTGCCTGGCGCTTGTCGTAGCGCTTCCGGCCCCGGGCCAGGGCCAGTTCCATCTTGGCCCGGCCCTCCTTGAAGTAGATGGCCATGGGGACGATGGTGAGAGGCTCGGTGATCGTGCGGGAGCCCAGCTCCTCGATCTCCCGCTTGTGCATCAGGAGCTTGCGGGTGCGGTCGGGGTCGACGACGCCGAAGCCAGACGCGTGCGAGTACGGCGCGATGTGGACGCCGTGCACCCAGATCTCCCCGTCGTCGACTCGGGCGTAGGCGTCGCGCATCTGCACCTGACCGGCGCGCAGCGACTTGACCTCACTGCCCTTGAGCTGGAGGCCGGCCTCGAAGACGTCGAGGATCTCGTAGTCGTGCCGGGCCTTGCGATTCTGGGCGACGACCTTGGTTCCCTTGGGAGGCATGGCCCGGTCGAGGGTACCCTCCGGCCTCAATGACGCTGAGGCTGTCGCCGCACGTGTACAAGACGATGATCGGGCACTCCTACGACGGGCTGCCCGACGAGGCGTGCGGACTCATCGCCGCCGCGCCCGGCAGCGACAAGGCCGTCGTCGTGTACCCCACCCGCAACGCCGCCGCCAGCAGCCGCGTCTACGAGGTCGACCCCTTGGACCTGCTCAAGGCCGACCGCGACGCCGAGGCCAGGGGGCTGCAGCTCGCTGGCGTCTTCCACTCCCACACCCATACCGATGCCTACCCGTCGCCGACCGACCAGGCCCAGGCCCCCGACCCGGAGTGGCACTACATCCTCGTGAGCCTCAAGGATCTCGTGCCCGTAGTGCGGTCGTACCGCATCGTCGACGGGAACATCACCGAGGAACCGCTGGTTCTCGAGGGTCGGTAGAATCCTCACCGAACCGGTCAACTTTTTGAGTTTGGAGGCTTCGTGGCCGTCGAGATCCGTCTGCCCACCATCCTGCGCCAGCACGCGGCGGGTCAGGCGACCGTGCAGGCCCAGGGCGAGACCCTCGGCGAGGTCTTCGAGGACCTCGTGCGCCAGTTCCCGAACATGGCGGGCAAGGTCGTCACCGAGGACGGCAGCCTGCACAAGTTCGTCAACGTGTACGTGAACGACGACGACGTGCGCTACCTCGACAAGCTCGACACCAAGGTCGGAGGCGACGACTCCATCTCCATCCTCCCGGCCGTCGCCGGCGGCTAGAGGTCACCCGGTGGCGCTGTACGCCAGCATCGTCGAGCTGATCGGCAACACGCCGCTCGTCGACGTCAGCGCCCTCAGCCCCAACCCCCAGGTGCGCATCCTGGCCAAGCTCGAGGGCCAGAACCCGGGCGGGTCGGTGAAGGACCGCTTCGCTCGGTCCATGGTCGAGGAGGCGGAGAAGGACGGCACCTTGACGCCCGGCCGCGTCGTGCTCGAGTCGTCGTCGGGCAACACCGGCATCGGCCTGGCCATGGTGTGCCGCGTCAAGGGCTACCCGCTCAAGATCGTGCTTCCCGAGAACGTGTCCGAGGAGCGCAAGACCCTGCTGGCCATCTGGGGCGCGGAGATCATCCCGTCGCCCGGCTCCGAGGGCTCGAACGGCGCGGTGAAGAACGCCCAGAAGCTGGCGGCCGAGCATCCCGACTGGTGGTACCCGTACCAGTACGCCAACCCGGCCAACCCCAAGGCCCACTACGAGGGCACCGGTCCGGAGATCTGGCGCGACTGCCCCGAGGTCACGCACTTCGTCGCCGGCCTCGGCACCAGCGGCACGCTGCTCGGCGTCGGGAAGTTCCTCAAGGAGCGCAATCCGGCGGTGCAGGTCTGGGCGGTGGAGCCGCCGGCGGGCGAGATGGTCGACGGCCTCAAGAACCTCGACGAGGGCTACATCCCGCCGATCTTCATCGACAACGACGGCGAGCACCTCCTCGACCGCAAGACCATGGTGGGGCCGCGCGACTCCATCGAATGGACGCGGCGGCTCACCGAGGTCGGCGTGTTCGCCGGCATCTCATCGGGCGCGGCCATGGCCGGCGCCGTCAAATGCGCCAAGCTGCTCGACGAGGGCGTGGTGGTCACCCTCTTCGCCGACGGCGGGTGGAAGTATCTCTCCACCGGGGCGTGGACCGACGACATCGACGTCGTCACCGAGCGGGCCCGCAATACGATCTACTTCTAGATTCGAGCCATGGACCTCGACGCGCTCGAAGCGGAGGCGCGCTCGCTGCTGTCCGGGCCGACCTACGACTACCTGGCCGGTGGCGCGGGCGACGAGCTGACGCTCGAGGACAACGTGGCGGCATGGGACCGCATCCGCCTGCGCCCGCGGGTCTTGCGCGATGTCAGCACTGTCGACACCACCACGACGGTGCTCGGCACGCCGGTGCGCTCGCCCGTGTTGGTGGCGCCCACCGCGTTCCACAAGCTCGCCCACCCCGAGGGCGAGCTCGAGACGGCGAGGGGTGCGGCGGCGGCCGAAGCCCTCATGGTCGCGGCGACCCGGAGCACCACGCCGCTCGAGGACATCGCTGCCGTCGGGGGTGACGACGCACCGCGCTGGTACCAGGTGTACGTGCTGCAAGAGCGCGACCACACCGCGACGCTCGTGCAACGGGCTGCCGCTGCCGGGTACACCGCCCTCGTCCTCACCGGTGACACGCCGCTGCTGGGCCAGCGGCTGCGGGACGTGCGCAACGCTTTCGTGCTTCCCGCCAATGTGGGCCAGGCCGCCATGCAGGCCGGCGCCGCCGTCGGGTCGCTGGTCGATCAGGACCCGGCCATCACCTTCGAGGCGATCGGCTGGCTGCGCGAGGTCAGCGGGCTTCCCGTCATCGTCAAGGGCGTCCTACGCGCCGATGACGCACGCGCCTGTCTCGACGCCGGCGCGGTCGGGGTGTGCGTGTCGAACCACGGCGGCCGCCAGCTCGACGGCGCCGTCGCCAGCGCCGACGCGCTCCCGGAGGTCGTCGATGCGGTGGGCGATCGAGCCGAGGTCTACGTCGACGGCGGCATCCGCCGGGGAGTCGACGTGGTGCGGGCGCTGGCCCTGGGCGCCCGCGGCGTTTTTATCGGCCGGCCCGTCATCTGGGGCCTGGCGACCGGCGGTTCGGATGGTGTGCGGCGCGTGTTGAGCGGGTTCCAGCGGGAGTTGGCGTTGGCGATGGCCTTGTGCGGCGCCCGCACGGTTGAGGAGCTCACCCCGGACCTGGTCGCGTGAACGACCGCCCTATCGGGATGTTCGACAGTGGGTTCGGCGGACTGACCGTCGCCCGCGCCCTGATCGATCTGCTGCCCGGCGAGGACGTCGTCTACTTCGGCGACACCGGTCGCTACCCGTATGGCCCCCGCTCGCTCGAGGAGGTGCGGGGCTTCGCCCTCGAGATCACCCGGATGCTGGTGGAGCGGCACGGCGTGAAGCTGGTGGTCGTTGCGTGCAACAACGCGTCGGCTGCCGCCCT
>JBEEFQ010000090.1:0-12826 GCA_041166245.1 Actinomycetota bacterium
GACCCCTCCGACCTCGGCGCCGCGCTGCTGCACCGCTTCGACGAGCTGACGGGCACGCCGACGGCGGACCAGCCCGGCGGCCCGATCGACGAGGACGACCCCGCGGTCATCTTCTACACGTCGGGCACGACCGGCCGGCCCAAGGGCGCCGTGTCGACCCACCGCAACATGATCGCCAACCTCCAGAACACCGTCCTCTCCACCGTGGTCGGCACCATGACCGGCGACGGCGCGCCGATCCCGTCGGGCGACGAGGGGTCGGGGTCGGCGCAGCCGGCCGCGCTGTTCACGTCGCCCCTGTTCCACGTGTCGGGCTGCCACTCGACCCTGGTGGTCGGGTACATGGGCGGGCTCAAGCTGGTGATGCCGGTCGGCCGGTTCCAGCCGGAGACCGCGCTCGAGCTCATCCAGCGCGAGCACATCAGCGTGTGGGCGACGGTGCCCACCATGGTGTGGCGCGTCGTCGAGCACCCCGACCGCACGAACTACGACCTGTCCTCGATCAAGACCGTCGCCTACGGCGGCTCGCCCTCGGCCGCCGAGCTGCAGCGCCGGGTGCAGGAGACGTTCGGCGCGGTCAAGACCCTCGGGAACGCCTACGGCCTCACCGAGTCGTCGTCGGTTGCAACGGCCATCGGCGGCCAGGAGTTCCTCGACCGCCCCAACTCCGTCGGCCGGCCGATGCCGGTCGTCGAGCTGCGCATCGTGCAGGCCGACGGCACCGACGCCCCCACTGGCCAGCTGGGCGAGGTCTGGATCAAGGGCCCGATCATCATGCCCGGCTACTGGAACAAGCCTGAGGCCACGGCCGAGTCCATCACTGACGGGTGGCTGCACTCGGGCGACATCGGTTACGTCGATGAGGGCGGCTACCTCTACATAACCGACCGGGCCAAGGACATGATCATCCGCGGCGGCGAGAACGTGTACTGCGTCGAGATCGAGAACCGCCTGTCCGAACACTCCGCCATCGCCGAGGCCGCGGTCATCGGCGTGCCCCACCAGTCGCTGGGCGAGGAGGTCAAGGCCGTCGTGCGGGTCGAGCCAGGGGAGTCCATCACCGAGGCCGAGGTGCGCTCCTGGGTGGCCGAGACCCTCGCCAACTTCAAGGTCCCGGCCTACGTCGACATCGTCACCGAGAAGCTCCCCCGCAACGCCTCGGGCAAGCTCCTCAAGAACGTCCTGCGGGGCGAAGGAGAGGTCAGCTTCGCCGAGACGATGTAGGCCCCTGCGCTAACCTCGGCGCCTCCGGGGCCGTTAGCTCAGTTGGTTAGAGCACTTGCATGACGCGCAAGGGGTCGGGGGTTCGATTCCCTCACGGCCCACGTATCTGGATGAGGGCTCCTGCTTGGCTAGTCGGCTTTACAGCCGTGCCGGACATCGGCTGATTCAGCCCACAGCCACCGCGTCGCCCAACGCCACCGCGCCAAGTTCCTGCGGCGTGGCGTACACGCCGGCGCACGCCCACGTGCCGAGCCCGGGGATGTCGACGCGGTTGGCCCGGGCGATCACCCGCAGCGTCTCGCGGTCAGCTGCCATGCCCGTCTGGGCCAGCGTGGTCATCACGCACCGCATCGTCGAAAGGTCGACGGTTGCGGTGCACGATTTCCCCAGCGCGACGATCTGGCCCGCCCAGCCGTTCTCGACGAAGCCCGTCTCGACGGTGTCGACGAGCACGTTGGGCCGGTAGCGCCGCACGTCGAAGTCGGCGTCGCCCGCGGCACGCAGCGCATCGAGCGTGGATGTGGTCAGCATGTGGAGGGTGGCCACGTCGAAGAACGTGCCCGGCGGGGCGGCCAGACCCATCGAGATGTCGCTCACCGACTCGCCGGCCTCGGTCGTCCCCGTCGCGGTCGCGGCGATGAACTCCGCCGGCGCCAGGCCTTCGATGTCCGGCCAGACCTCCTCGAGCACGGCGCCGGTCGTCCCCACCGCCGCGAGCGACACGTCGCGCCCGACGAAGAGGGAGAGCTTGTCGTGGACGTTGTCGTCGTCGCTGCGCACCACCGTGCCGTCGGGAAAGGTCAGCTCTACCGGAGGGGTCGCCTCCCGGGAGGTCACCTCGTCGACGTAGTCGGCCTGCACCTCGAGCAGCCGCCGCCATTTGGTCGGGTGCTTGGCGCTGGCGACCTTGCCGTCGCTTTGGTCAATGACAGCGTGCGCCCGGTCGCCGAGGACGCCCCGCCCGTCGATCTCGGCCCGGTCGAGCGTCTCCCCCAGCATTGACTTGACCGGGTAGCGGTAGAGCCCGGCGACGGTTCCTGTGCTCATCGGATGTCTCCTTCGTTCGCGGCAGTCTCGTCGGGCCGCAGCCGCCAAGTCCGTATCGTGCCCAGGCCTCGCACCCGACGCGGTGTCAGCGCCGTGAGCCGTAGTCGGTTGTCGCCGGCGACCGCGTCACGAGTCGCGGCGTCGACCAGCATCGTCGCCGGTCGGGCCATGGCCACGAGCCGGCTGGCCAAGTTCACGGCCGGTCCGAACAGGTCGCCCTCCCGGGCCAGCACCTCGCCGGTGGCGAGGCCGACCCGCAGGGCGGGGTAGCCGGCGTCGGGCCCGATGGCCTCGAGCAGCTCCAGGCCCATGGCCACCGCGTCGGCTGGGTCCACCGCGCTGAACATGACCTCGTCGCCGATGGTCTTGACGACCCGGCCCCCGCCGTCGGCCACCACGCCGGCTGTGGTCGCGTTGAAGCGCTCGACCATCTGGGCCAGCTCCTCGATCGACAGCAGCCCCGTCGTCTCGGTGAACCCGACGAGGTCGGCGAAGCCCACGCAGCTGGTCGTCACGCTCCCGCCCACCGCGGTCGTCGCCAGCTGCTGCTCGGTGGCCGCGGCCAAGTGGCGCCGGTAAAGGTAAACGAGCAGGTGGTCGAGGGCGGGCAGCGCGTCCTCGGCAATGGCCACCGCCTCGGCCGCCGCCGCCAGCGGCTCGAGCCCGGCTGTCACGCCCCCGATCACGTCCTGGTGCGACGCGGCGATGCGCATGGTCGCCTGGCTCATGGACCGCGCCTGTTGCAGACCGCTTGCTGTGTTCATGCCCGCCCGCTCGAAGAGCGTCACCGCAGACCGCAGCGCGTCGACATCGGCGTCCGTGAAGGCGACGGCGTCGTCGGGCACTTCCGGGAAACCCATGGCCCGCCACAGTGACACCGCCGTATCCCGGGACACACCAGCGCGCGTCCACACGTCGACGGGACGCAGGTGACGACGACCGGGGAAGGTGAGGTAGCGCGCAACCGTGCGCGCCAACTCCTCGGGACCTGCTGTGACCGCGGCGCCGATCTCGTCGGCGGACAGCCCGGCTGACTGCAGCACCGCCGCGGCCCGCTCGAAGATCGCCGCGTCGCTCACGCCGTTCTGTCGAGGGGGCGACCGGCGCGGTCCACACCGCACAGCCGCCGCCACCCTCGCGGTACGTCTCGCGACCGGAAGGCGCCCGCGTCCAGCAACGCAGCCAGGATCGGCCGAGTCGCGTCATGGCGGAGCCCCACGACCTGCGGGCTGCGATGCACGCGCCGCCACGTCCGCCAGCCCGGGAGGCCGATCGCCTCGTAGATGCCGGGATGCAGCAGCCCCTCGAGCTGGGACTGGATGAGGAAGGGTCCGAAGAGCCGCACCTGCACCCGCTGGCGCCACGGTGCGGCGGCGAACAGCGCCGGCAGCCGCATGCGGGCGAAGGCCAGATGCCGGGCCTCCTCCTGGCGGTGGTAGCGGTTCACCGCGGCCAGGAACGGGTCGGTCGCCGGGTGGTCGGCCGACCGCTTCTGGTGCAGGTCCGGGATCTCCTCGCCCGCGAGCACGAGCGTGGTGAAGAGCGGCGGCCGGGTCACGACGAGGGCGAGGATGCGGCGCTTGACCCACCCGATGACGCCGCGATTGAACGGGTTCACCGCCGTGGGCGCCAACTGGCCGAGCAGGCGAATGAACAGGCGGGAGTGGCGTGACTCCTCGCCGATCTCGTGCAGGGCGTAGGTCACTGCCGGATCGGTGAGGTTCCTCGCGCGCTGGATCTCGATGCTGAACCCGGCGGTGAGTATGGCCTCGAAGCGGATGCCTTCCTCGGTGAGGGCCGCGATCTCCTCGGCCGCCAGCCGCCGTCGCTGTTCGGCGCTGAGGTCGAGGCCGAGGTCGCGCACGCTGAGGAGCTCGTCGGCGATGACCTGCCCGTCGCCCAGATGGCCGGCGACCTCGGTGTCGGGGTCGATGACCCGGCGGGCGGAGATCGCCGAGAGCCGTTCGATGCGGGGGATCAGGTCGGTCGTCGTCACGTGATCGGGCTCCTGCCGTTTGGTTGACAACCATTAGTGTGCCATCAACCAATGGCACATTGTCAATGTGTATGGTGTCACACGTGCCTCAGGGGCCGTGGCCGATCGATGAGTTCGCCCGGGTGGCCGGGACGACGGTGCGCAACGTGCGCCTGTACCAAGAGCGGGGGCTCGTGCCCGCGCCCGAGCGCCGCGGCCGCGAGCGGGCCCTCTACGGCGACGAGCACTTGCGGCGGGTGCGGCTCGTGCGCACGTTTCTCGAGCGGGGATACCCCCTCGCCGCCATCCGCGATCTCATCGAGGCGTGGGAGGCCAAGCGCAGCCTCGGTGACGTCCTCGGCTTCGAGGAGGCCCTTGCCGAGCCCTTCACGTCCGAGGAGCCCCGCACCTTCACCCTGGGCGAGCTCCAAGCGCTCTTCCCCAACGACGACGGCACCGGCCTCGCGCGCGCCATCGAGCTCGGCGTCCTCGCTCCGGACGGCGACGACTTCCTGGCCCCGGTGCCCTCCCTGCTCCGCGTTGGCGCCGATCTCGTGGCGGACGGCGTTCCCCTCGCCACCGTGCTGGCCGCCTCGGAGGAGATCCGCGTCGCCACTCAGCGGCTGGCGGACGTGTTCGTCACCCTCTACCTCGAGTCGGTCTGGGAGCCCTTCGCCGCCGCTGGTGAGCCGACGGAGGGATGGCGTGACGTCACCGCCGCCCTCAACCGCCAACGGGAGATCTGGCCCCGGGCTGTTGTGCCGACCCTTGCTTACGCCCTCGAGCAGCGCGTCAACGAAGCCGTCCGCGCCGTTGCCGCCAAGGACATGCCGGACACCGGTTCCGCCGATCCCGAGACCTCCTGAGCTCGCGGTCGGGACGGGGCAATGAGATTTTGGTCGTTGACCATGGGTGTTTGCGGTACGAGGCAGCAGCCTGCGAAGCCCTTGTCGCTCTCTGTTCGGGTCGGGGGTTCGGTTCCCTCACGGCCCACCCCACCGGCTGGCGGCGCGGAACCCCCGGCTCGCTCAGCCGGGGGACCGCACCTCTCGAAGCGCTGAGATCCCGGCGTGCTCAGGGCAGCGGCAGAGCGGGCAGCGTGGGCGTCGGGCCCAGATCGGGGGTGTCCACGCACGGGGACTGGTCCACGGCCTGTCCGTTCAGATCGATGTGCACGTTCACGCACACGAGGCCGGCGTTGGCCTGCGGTGCCATCAGGAGGCCGCCCGCCGCGGCCACGCCTGCTGCAAGGAAGATCAACCTTCTCCGCATCGTTCCCCTTTCGTGGAATCTCCGCGGGAGAACGGGCGGCAGCGGCCACTCTTACGGGGCGAACCTCGACTCCGCCGCGACCCACCGTTCACGCTCAGCTCGTCGGAGGTATAACGTGGCGACGAGTCATCAGTCTCCAATCTGCTGGGTACCTGGCACATGGGAGGCGTCTGGGTCTTGAGACATGCAGGGCCGCAGGCCGATGACCGCGTTGCCCGGCCGGGACCCCGCCGAGGCGGCGCTCTCCGATGTGCTCCGACGTTCGGCGCGCTCATGATGCGGGAAGGATGGCCGGGATGGCCACGACCACCGCTTCCCCCGCCCCGTCCGTACCCCAGCCGCTGGTGGAGGTGGCGCGCGAGTACGACGCCGACCCGGAGAAGCTGGCCGGCTATGCCGCGCTGCTCGCGGTGTACGGCACCGCCATCGGCGGCTTCAGCCTCTTCCTGCGGCGGACGGGTCGGCGCCTGCCGGAACGGATCGAGCCTTCGGACGTGGTGCTGCTGGGCGCGGCCACCTTCAAGCTGAGCCGGCTCATCTCGCGTGACGCGGTCACCGGCGTTGTGCGGGCGCCCTTCACGACCCGGCGGGCCAACGCGAGGGGGCCGGAGGTGTACGACAAGCCCCGCGGCAGGGGCATGCGCCGAGCCATCGGCGAGCTGCTCACGTGCCCGTTCTGCGTGTCGCAGTGGTTGGGCACCCTGCTGGCCGGGTCCTTCGTCGTGGCGCCGCGCGCCACCCGGACGGCCGCCGCCGCGCTGACGGCTGTCACCGTCGCCGACGTGCTGCAGTACGGCCACACCGCGCTGCAGAAGGCCGCCGACTGACCAACTGACCTAGAGGAACTCCACGCCTTGGGCGAGAGGCAGGTCGTTCGACCAGTTGACGGTGTTGGTGGCGCGCCGCATGTACGCCTTCCACGCGTCAGACCCGGCCTCTCGCCCCCCGCCTGTCTCCTTCTCGCCGCCGAAGGCCCCGCCGATCTCGGCCCCACTCGGACCGATGTTGACGTTGACGATCCCGCAGTCGCTCCCGGCCGCACTCATGAAGCGCTCGGCCTCGCGCACGTCCGTGGTGAAGATGGCCGACGCCAGGCCCTGGGGTACGTCGTTGTGGATGGTGACGGCCTCGTCGAGCTCGCCGTACTCCAGGACGTACAAGATGGGCGCGAACGTCTCCTCCCGTACCAGGTCGGTCTGGGTGGGCATGACGACGAGCGCGGGCTCGACGTAGAAGGCGTCCGGGTAGCGGTCGGCCATGACACGCGTTCCTCCCGCGACGACGCGGCCGCCCTCGCCGGCGGCGCGCTCGAGGGCGCGCTGCATACGGGTGAAGGCGACTTCGTCGATGAGCGGCCCGACCAGCGTGGCGTCGTCGAGGGGGTTGCCGATCGGGAGCGTCGAGTAGGCCGCGGCAACTCGCTCGACCAGCTCGTCGTGGACGCGCCGGTCGACGATGAGTCGGCGCAGTGACGTGCAGCGCTGACCGGCGGTCCCCACCGCGGCGAACACGATGGCGCGCACGGCCAGGTCGAGGTCGGCGCCGGCGGTGACGACCATGGCGTTGTTCCCGCCGAGCTCGAGCAGGGGCCGCCCGAACCGGGCCGCGATGCGGGGCCCGAGGGCCCGTCCCATCGCGGTGCTGCCGGTGGCGCTCACCAGGGGCAGGCCGGGATGGTCGGCCAGCGCCCCGGCCACATCGGGCCCGCCCGTGACGATCTGGACCAGGTCGGGTGGCACGTCACCCGTTGCCGCCGCGGCCCGCTCGAACAAGGCATGGCACGCCAATGCGGTGAGCGGGGTCCGCTCCGACGGCTTCCACACCACAGGATCGCCGCAGACGAGCGCCAGCGCTGCGTTCCACGCCCACACCGCGACCGGGAAGTTGAAGGCGGTGATGACCGCGCAGGGGCCGAGGGGATGCCAGGTCTCCATCATGCGGTGGCCGGGGCGCTCCGACGCGATCGTCCGGCCGTACAGCTGACGCGAGAGGCCGACGGCGAAGTCGCAGATGTCGATCATCTCCTGCACCTCGCCCCGTCCCTCGGAGGCGATCTTGCCCGCCTCCAACGAGACCAGCCTGCCGAGGTCGTCCTTGCGGGTCCGGAGCTGGTCGGCGAAGGCGCGCACGAGCTGACCACGCACAGGTGCGGGGACCTCGCGCCATTGCAAGAACGCCTCGGTGGCCCGGGCAACAGCCGGGTCGACGTCGGACGGACGACCCTTCCCGACGGTTGCGATGACGTGACCGTCGATGGGTGTGCGCACCGGGAGATCACCATCCCCCGCGGCGATCCCGAACACGGCGAGGGTCTGGTTGGTCACGTCGACGAACGCGCTGTCGGCCATGCCGACAGCTTCGCAGCTACCGGTCCATGATCGACTTGGCCGCGTCACGCACCTTGTCGATGACTGCCGCGCCGAGGCCGGCGACGATGTTGGCGGGTGGCCGGTTGGGCGCGCCCGGGTGCGGGTGCGTCGGAGCGATCGTCTTGGCGAACGCCATGGCCCGGCCCATCCGCTGCATGTCGTCCTGCCCGCAGCACTCACGCATGGCGGGGAAGAGCTCGTGCTCCTCCTCCTCGACGTGCTTGGCCACGGACTGGTCGATCTTGACCAGGGTGGCGCGCACCTCGGGGTCGGTCGCATCCTTGCCGTCGACCTCGGTGAGCAGCTCCTTGACCTCCTGATGCTCCCGCAGGGCGTGGTCTGCCAGCGCGTCCCCGTCAGGCAGAGTCCGGCGGATCATCGGGTAGAGGACCTGCTCCTCGATGACGGCATGGATCGAGAGCTCCCGCACGATGGTCTCCGCCGCGTAGTTCGCGACCCCAGGGTCATTCGTGGCCGCGCCGTACTGCTTGAAGAGCTGTTCGACGGTGCGGTGATCGGCGATCAGCAGCTCGATGGCATCCGCTGAAGCACCGGTGATGCCCTCGTTCTGGCTCATGGTCGTGTCCTCCTCGATCGTCGCGGGACGATCCTCCCCGTACGACGAGTCGGGCAATCATGGTCAGGCGACGGCGCTGGCTGCCTCGAGCAGCTCGACCGACGACTGGGGGGGCGGGCCGGACCGAAGCCGCCGATCGAGTTGTGCAGCCGCCGCGTCGGTCAGCTCCCAGTGCCCACCTTCCTCGGTCGCGAACAGGGCGTACACCGGGTGGGTGGCCCCCGCATCGACGGCAATGCGGCCCACGACCAGCGTGCCCTCGGGGGCACCCTCCCATCGCAGGTCGACGGCGACGGGCCGGCCGGTGCCCGTCTCCGAACGACCGACCTTCACGGCCGCCGCACCGAGGAGCTCGGGGGAGACCGCGAGCTCGACGGGACCGCCTGCGTGCAGCAACTCGATGCAGGTGAGCGACTGGCGGTCGGGGACGGTGACCACCAGGGTGGCCCCGGCCGGCCACCCCGTTTTGGTCGCCGGCGGCCGCTCGCGAGCCGGCAGCCGGTACAGGTTGAGGGTCTTGGTCGACTGTTCGGGCTCGAGGTCGGGCACGGCGAAGTCGAGGGTGACGAGCCTTGTGCCGGGCGCCATGGCCTGAAAGCGCGGGGTGAGCTCCTGCAGCGTGCCGGGCGTCAAGTAGGTGAAGATCACCTCGGCGTCGATGTCGACCTCGAAGATGTCACCGTGGACGATCTCACCGGGGAGCCCGGCGCGCTCCAACCGACGCCGCGCCTGCTCGACGAGATCGGGGTCGTACTCGATGCCCACGACCTGAGCGCCGCGTCGCGCCGCCGCGGCGAGCACCCGCCCGTCACCGCATCCGAGGTCGACGAAGCGCTCGCCCGGTGCGAGACCCGCGAGGGTGAGGGCGCGGTCGACCGCGCCGCGGCGGCTGGGCGCCCAGAACGGCCACATGGACCCCAACCCTTCCCCCCGCCGAAGGCCCGCATGCGCGATCTGGGTACAACCATCGCCATGGACCGTGATCCGGACGCCGAGGTGCAGGCAGAGGTCAGGGAGCAAGCGGCAGAGGAGCCGAGCGACGAGACGACCAACCGCGAGGAGCTCGAGACCGCGCTCATGGACGAAGGCGAGTCCGAGGAGGGCGAGAACATCGGCGACGAGACTGGATAGCCGCCGACGTATGGAAGGATTCTCGACGTGCGCAAGCTGATCGCGTCGTGGCCCGCGGCCCGCCAGCTGGCGGGCGACCGGCTGGGGTTGGGACGGGCGGCCCGGTCGCCGCGGTCAGAGGAGCTCGTGCCCCGCACCGTCGAAGCCGACTCGGTGACCAAGTCGGTGTGTCCCTACTGCGCGGTGGGCTGCGGCCAGCGGGTCTTCGTGCAGGACGGGCGCATCACCCAGATCGAGGGCGACCCCGACAGTCCCATCTCGCGCGGCCGCCTGTGCCCGAAGGGCGCCGCCACTCGCGGGCTCGTGCAAGCGCCGACGCGCGAATACCGCATCAAGTACCGCCGGCCCCACGGCACGGAGTGGGAGGAGCTCGACCTCGACCGAGCCATGGACATGATCGCGGAGCGCGTCATCGCGACCCGCCGGGCCACGTGGCAGGACGACATCGAGATGGACGGCCACGAAGGACCGGTGAGGGTGCGGCGCACCATGGGCATCGCCAGCCTCGGAGGAGCGACCCTCGACAACGAGGAGAACTACCTCATGAAGAAGCTGTACACCGCCCTCGGCGCCATCCAGATCGAGAACCAGGCCCGCATATGACACTCCTCCACCGTCCCCAGTTTGGGGACATCCTTCGGTAGAGGCGGCGCCACCACGTTCCAACAGGACCTGGCCAACGCCGACTGCATCGTCATCCAGGGCTCGAACATGGCCGAGTGCCACCCCGTCGGCTTCCAGTGGGTCATGGAGGCCAAGGCGCGCGGCGCCAAGATCATCCATGTCGACCCCCGGTTCACCCGCACCAGCGCGGTGGCCGACCTGCACGTGCCGCTGCGCGCCGGCAGCGACATCGCCTTCCTCGGCGGCATCGTCAACCACATCCTGCAGAACGAGCTCGACTTCCGCGAGTACGTCCTGCCCTACACCAACGCGTCAGTGATCATCGACCCCCGGTTCCAGGACACCGAGGACCTCGACGGACTGTTCTCGGGCTGGGACCCCGAGGAGCGGCGCTACAGCATCGAGACGTGGCAGTACGAGGGCGTCGAACCGCCGGCCACGGCGAGCGAGGACAACGAGGGCGCCGAGCCCGACCCCGCATCTGGCGACCGGCACGGGAGTCACGGCGGCCTCGCGGGTCGGGCCCAACGAACCGATCCGACGTTGCAGGATCCCAACTGCGTCTACCAGATCCTCAAGCGCCACTTCGCTCGGTACACGCCCGAGCTGGTGGAGGAGGTCTGCGGCGTTCCCAAGCACCTCTTCGCCGAGGTGGCCGACGCGCTGTGCGCCAACTCCGGCCGCGAGCGCACCTCCGCGTTCTGTTACGCGGTCGGCTGGACGCAGCACACGGTCGGCGTGCAGTACATCCGCACCGCGGCGATCATCCAGCTCCTGCTCGGCAACATCGGCCGCCCGGGGGGCGGCATCCTCGCCCTGCGCGGCCACGCCAGCATCCAGGGCTCCACGGACGTGCCCACGCTCTACAACATCCTCCCCGGCTACATCCCGATGCCGTTCGCCGGTCGTTACGACGACCTCCAGGGGTTCATCGACGTCGAGGGCGGTGACGGCGGCTACTGGGGCCACATGGACGCGTACATCATCAGCATGCTGAAGGCGTGGTGGGGCGATGCCGCCACCGAGGCGAACGGCTACTGCTTCGACCACCTGCCACGCATCAGCGGGGATCACTCCAGCTACGTGACGATCAACGACATGCTCGACGGCAAGGTCAAGGGCTTCTTCGTGGTGGGGGAGAACCCGGCGGTGGGATCGTCGAACTCCAAGATGCACCGGTTGGCGATGGCCAAGCTCGACTGGTTGGTCGTGCGGGACTTCCAGGAGATCGAGTCGGCGTCGTTCTGGCACGACGGCCCCGAGCTCGAGACGGGCGAGATGCGCACCACCGACATCCCGACCGAGGTCTTCCTCCTGCCCGCCGCGGCCCACACCGAGAAGGACGGCACCTTCACCAACACCCAGCGTCTGTTGCAGTGGCATCACAAGGCAGTCGAGCCAGAAGGCGACTGCCGGTCGGAGCTGTGGTTCTACTTCCACCTCGGGCGCATCATCAGGGAGAAGCTGGCCGGGTCGGCCGACCCCCGGGATCGCCCGCTGCTCGATCTCACCTGGGACTACCGGCTCGTCGGCGACCACGACGAGCCCGACGCCGAGCACGTGCTCGCGGAGATGAGCGGCGTGACTGCCGCGGGCACCGCCCTGTCCGGCTTCACCGAGCTGCGGGCCGACGGGTCCACCGCGTGCGGCGTGTGGATCTACAGCGGCTCCTTCGCCGATGGCGTCAACCAGACCGCACGGCGCAGGCCCGGTGACGAGCAGTCCTGGGTCGCGTCGGAGTGGGGCTGGGCGTGGCCGAGCAACCGGCGCATCCTCTACAACCGAGCGTCGGCCGACCCGGACGGGCGGCCCTGGTCGGAGCGCAAGAAGTACGTGTGGTGGGACGTGAGCAAGGGTGAGTGGACGGGTGAGGACGTTCCCGACTTCAAGAAGGACATGGCGCCCGGCTACCGCCCCGGGCCCGACGCTCACGCCGAGATGGCGCTGCGGGGCGACGAGCCGTTCATCATGCAGTCGGACGGGCTGGGGTGGCTGTTCGCTCCCCACGGCGTCAATGACGGACCGCTGCCCACCCACTACGAGCCCCACGAGTCGCCCGTCACCAACCCGCTGTACCGGCAGCAGGCCAACCCGGCACGGGACCTGCTGTCGCGGGCCGAGAACCCGTACAACCCGTCGCTGTCCGACGTCTTCCCGTATGTCATGACGACGTACCGGCTCACCGAGCACCACACCGCAGGCGCCATGTCGCGGACGGTGCCGTACCTGGCCGAGCTGCAGCCCGAGTTCTTCTGCGAGGTGAGCCCCGAGCTGGCGGCCGAGCGGGGGCTGCAGGACAACCAGTGGGCGACGATCATCAGCAGCCGAACGGCGATCGAGGCGCGGGTGTTGGTCACCAACCGCATCAAGCCCCTGGTCGTACAGGGCCACACTCTGCACCAGGTGGGATTGCCCTACCACTGGGGCCAGCGCGGGCTGTCGACGGGCGACTCGGCCAACGACCTGTTCCCGCTCGCCCTCGATCCCAACGTGCACATCCAGGAGGTCAAGGCCGCCACCTGCGACATCAGGCCCGGGCGCCGGCCCCACGGCCAGGCCCTCCTCGACCTCGTCGCCGACTACCGCCGGCGGGCGGGAGTGGCTGTG
>JBEEFQ010000091.1:0-10237 GCA_041166245.1 Actinomycetota bacterium
ACGAGCAGCACGTTCATCGGCTCACCGGGGTCGTCGTCGCCACCGTTGCGCAGGATGCTGCCGAGGTTGATCTTGTCGATCTGTCCGAACCGCCAGCGCAGGTAGCCGTAGCCGGACGCGGTCGCGATGAGGCAGAACGCGATGAAGATGTTGAGACCGATCAGGACGCGACGTGGCCATGCGCGCGTCCGCGGCGGCGCGTGCCGCGCGTGCCGGGGAGCCACGGTCGGCGAGGGTAGCAGCGGCCCCTCGGCATTCAGGGGGCGGGCGGACCCGGTTCGCGCCGCGATCTGGTCCCACGCGTCATCGGAGATCTGGGCCGTCCGGGCATAGGCCCGGAGCCTCCGGCGCACGTCGCTCTCCTCGGTCACTCGGAGAGCTCCTTGCGCAGCCGGAAGAGGGCGCGCGACAGCAGGGACTTCACCGTTCCCGGCTTGCAGCCGAGCAGGTCCGCTATCTCGGCCTCGGGCAGGTCCTCGTAGAAGCGCAGCACCACCGCCTTGCGCTGGCGGTCGGGCAGGCACGCCAGCGCGGCTCGAGTGAGGTCGATCTCGGGGTCGGTCACCTGCGCCCGGGCCGCGGAGCCCGGGCCGTGGCGCAGCTCACGTCCCCGTCGCCGGTGGTGGGAGTGACAGGCGTTGACCACCGCCTGGCGCAGGTAGGCGGTGGGCACTTCGACGTCGGCCCACCGGGCGAACACACGCACGTAGGCGTCCTGCACGAGCTCCTCGGCGAGGGTCGGGGATCCCGTGAGCAGCAGAGCCAGCCGCACCATCGGTGCGTAGGACTCCGCGTACAGGCGTTCGAAGGACGACGAGGGTGTCCCGTCGAGGTACGGCGCGAGGGCGCGGTCTGTGGGTTCTTCCACGACCATCACCCCCTTCTAGACGCCGAGGTGCACCGTTCGGTTCCCGGCCCCCATCGTTCTCATGAAACAGGCAGCCCCAGCTCGCGGCTGATGACCAGGCGCTGGATCTCGCTCGTGCCTTCCCCGATCTCGAGGATCTTGGCGTCCCGGTAGAAGCGGCTCACGGGTGTCTCGTCGACGAATCCGTAGCCGCCGAATATCTGTGTGGCCTCTCGAGTGGCGCTGACAGCGGCTTCCGTGGCGTAGAGCTTGGCCATGGCGGCCGCCTTCTTGAACGGGCGACCCTGGTCCTTGAGCCAAGCCGCCTTGTACGTGAGGTTGCGTGCGTTCTCGACGGCGACGGCCAGGTCCGCGCACTTGAACGCGACCGCCTGGTAACGGCCGATGGGGCCGCCGAAGGCCTGGCGCTCCTTGGCGTAGGCGACGCTGTGGTCGAGGCACGCCTGGGCCAGTCCGACGGCGAGCGCGGCGATGGCCACCCGGCCGTCGTCGAGGATCGCGAGGAACTGCTTGAAGCCTGCGCCCTCGGGGCCGAGCAGGTGGTCTTCGGGCACCCGGCAGTTCTCGAACCGCAAACCGTGGGTGTCCGACGCGTGCCATCCCATCTTGCGATAGGGCGGCTCGACGGTGAGACCGGGCGTGCCGGCGGGCACGACGATGGCGCTGATGGCGCCCGGGCCCGTGTTCGCCGTGACTGTGATGATGCTGGTGATCGGCGTCCCCGAGTTGGTGATGAACGCCTTGGCGCCGTCGATGACCCACTCGCCGGTGGCCTCGTCGCGCCGCGCGCGCGTGCGCGTCGCTCCCGCGTCGCTGCCCGCGTCGGGCTCGGTGAGCCCGAAGGCACCGAGGGCGCGCCCTGCACACAGGTCGGGGAGCCATCGCTGGCGCTGTTCCTCGGAGCCGAACGTGAAGATGGGGTTGGCCCCGAGGCCCACGCCGGCCGAGACGGTGATCGCCATCGACGAATCGACGCGGCCCAACTCCTCGATGGCGATGCAGACGGTGGTGAAGTCGCTCTCGGAGCCCCCGTACTCGGCGGGGAACGGCAGCCCGAACAACCCCAGCTCCCCCATGGCCAGCACGGTGTCGACAGGAAAGGTGTGGTCGCGGTCCCACTCCTCGGTATGGGGCGCGATCTCCCGCTCGGCGAAGTCCCGGACGACTTTGCGGAACGCCTCGTGCTCGTCACTGGGCTGGAAGTCCACGAGCCGATCGTAGGCTGCGGGGCGTGCACCCTCTCGCTGTCGTCGGAGGCCGTCTGGCCACCGGTCTGCGGGACGTGACGGCCGACCTGGCTGCGCTCGACTCGACCGGCTTCTGGGCGGTGGTCGTGACCTTCGAGGGTGACGCCGTCTGCGCCCGTTTCGACTCGGTGCGACCGGCCCGACCGTGGCCCGGTCCACCCTGGGTGGGTCCGGGCGCGGCGGCGTGGACCACGAGCCTCGACCGCGGTGCGTTCTGCGCCGGTGTGGTGTCGATCCGTGAGTCGATCGCCGCTGGCGACGTGTACCAGGTGAACCTGTGCCGGGTGCTGTCGGCGCCTGCCTCGGACGACGCCGATGTGGCCGCGCTCGGCGCCGCCCTCGCCGCGGGCAACCCCGCGCCGTACTCGGCCGTCGTGCGGCTGCCCGACCACGGCGTGCACGTGGCCTCGGCCTCGCCCGAGCGGTTCCTCCGTCGGGACGGGCGCACCGTCGAGTCCAAGCCCATCAAAGGCACGGCGTCGTCGCCCGATCGCTTCCTCGCCAAGGACCGGGCCGAGAACGTGATGATCGTCGACCTGGTGCGCAACGACCTCGGTCGGGTGTGCGAGTTCGGCTCGGTCGAGGTGCCGGCCCTGTGCGCGGTCGAGCAGCACCCCGGGCTGGTGCACTTGGTGTCGACAGTGCGGGGCCGGCTGCAGGACGGCGTGGGATGGGCCGAGCTCATCGGCGCCACCTTTCCGCCCGGCTCCGTCACCGGCGCGCCCAAGCTCGCCGCCCTCGACGTCATCGCCAAGCTCGAGCCCGTCGGGCGGGGCCCGTACTGCGGCGCCATCGGATGGGTCGACGCCGACCGCGCCGAGGGCGACCTCAACGTCGGCATCCGCACCTTCTGGCTGGCCGACGGGCTGCTGCATCTCGGCACCGGCGGGGGCATCACGTGGGACTCCACTCCCGACGGCGAGTGGGAGGAGACGGAGCTCAAGGCCCGCCGTCTCCTGTCGGTGGTGTCGTCCTGATGCGCGCCTGGGTCGACGGGCGCATGGTCGACGCTGACGAACCCGCCGTCTCCGCCTTCGACCACGGGCTGCTCACCGGTGACGGCGTGTTCGAGACGCTCAAGGTCTACGACGGCACCGTGTTCGCCGTCCGCCGCCACCTCGAGCGCCTGGCGCAGTCGGCGGGCGGGTTGGGCCTGGCCCTGGGCTCGGCCGACGAGCTGCGCGCCGTCATCGATGAGGTCGTGGCCGCCAACGCCGTCGGCGACGGCCGGGTGCGCGTCACCGTCACCGGCGGGCCGTCGCCACTCGGGTCGGACCGCGGCGCCGCTGGGCCCACGACGATCGTCGCCGCCGCACCGCAGGCGCCGTGGCCGGACACGACCGCCGTCGCCGTCGTGCCATGGCCGCGGAACGAGCGGGGCGCACTGGCCGGCCTGAAGACGACGTCCTACGGCGAGAACGTGGTGGCCCTGGCGTGGGCCAAGGAGCGGGGCGCGGGCGAGGCCATCTTCGCCAACCTGGTCGGCAACCTGTGCGAGGGCACCGGCAGCAACGTCTTCGTCGGCATCGCCGGTCGGCTGCTGACGCCGCCGCTGTCGTCCGGCTGTCTGGCCGGCGTGACGCGCGCCCTCGTCGTCGAGCTCACCGGCGCGGCCGAGGAGGACCTGCCCGTCGACGTGCTCCAGGACGCCGACGAGGCCTTCCTCACCTCGACGACCCGCGAGGTCCAGCCCATCGCCACCGTCAACGGCATGTCGCTCCCCGACACCCCCGGCCCCCTCACCCAGGCCGCGGCCGAGTCCTTCACCGCCCTCGTCGCCCGGGACATGGACCCCTGAGACCCAACCCCAGCTGACTTTTTCGGGGATTCGGTCAGACGGGACGTAAGTGGATGACGTCGCCCGCGGTGACGGTGCGGAGGCAGACGCCGACGTCGACGAGGAGGTGGCCTTCGTCGGAGACGTCGGCCGCGGTGCCGGTGAAGGTCTCGTCGGCCAGGTCGACGCGCACGACACGGCCCAGGGTGACGCAGCGGCGCCGGAACTCCGACGCGACCCCGGGCCAGTCCGCCGCCCGGGGCTCGAGGTGGGCGAGCAGCGCGTCGAGCACATCGCCCCGGTCCACGCGACGGCCCGCGACCTGATTGGCGGCCACGCCGTCGTTGGGAACGGGCCCTTCCCAGTTGAGGTTGATCCCGATGCCCACCACTACTGCGGGGAGGTCAGCCTCCGCCAGCACCCCGGCCAGCTTGCGGTCCTCGTGCAGCAGGTCGTTGGGCCATTTGAGATCGGGCGTGAAGCCGGCCACATCGGTCAACGCGTCAGCCCCCGACAGGGCGACGGCCGCCGTCACCAGGTGCAGCCGGTCGGGCGGCAGCTCGGGGCGCAACAGCACTGACATGAGGAGCGAGGTGCCCGTGGCCGACTCCCACGTGCGTCCCAAGCGGCCCCGTCCGGCGGACTGGTGGTCGGCGACGGCAACGGTGCCCTCGGGCGCGCCCTCCCGTGCCTCGGCGAGGAGGTACCGGTTGGTCGAATCGAGCTCGCCGAAGCGGCGGATGTCCCAGTCGATCGACTAACCATAAGGGTCCATGTTCAGCAAGGTTCTCATCGCCAATCGGGGCGAGATCGCCGTCCGCGTCATCCGCACGTGCCGGGAGATGGGCATCACAACGGTCGCCGTCTACTCCGACCTCGACCGCGACGCCCTTCACGTCCGCCTGGCCGACGAGGCCTACGCCCTGGGCGGGCAGACGGCGGCCGAGAGCTACCTGAACACCGAGGCCATCCTCGACGTCATCCGGCGCAGCGGGGCCGAGGCCGTGCACCCCGGGTACGGCTTCTTCTCCGAGAACACCGACTTCGCCCGGGCCATCGCCGCCGAGGGCGTGGCCTTCATCGGTCCGCCGCCAGAGGCCATCGAGGTCATGGGCGACAAGGTGAGCTCCCGCATCGCGGCCGAGAAGGCGGGCGTCGAGGGCGTCCCCGGCCGCTCGGAGTTCATCACCTCGGGCGACGAGGTCATCGCCTTCGGTGAGGAGTTCGGCTGGCCGGTCGCCATCAAGGCCGCGTACGGCGGTGGCGGCCGCGGCATGCGCGTCGTCCAGGAAGCCAAGGACGCGGCGGCCGCTCTCGAGTCGGCCCAGTCCGAGGCGCTCAAGGGTTTCGGCCGTTCGGAGTGCTACCTCGAGCGCTACCTGACCTGGCCCCGGCACATCGAGATGCAGGTGTTCGCCGACACCCACGGCAACACCGTCTGGCTCGGCGAGCGGGACTGCTCGGCCCAGCGGCGCCACCAGAAGCTCATCGAGGAGAGCCCGGCGCCCAACTTCCCCGACGAGACGCGACAGAAGATGGGCGAGGCGGCGGTGAAGGTGGCGGCCGCGTGCGGATACATCAACGCGGGCACCGTCGAGTTCCTCTACCAGGACGGCGAGTTCTACTTCCTGGAGATGAACACCCGGCTCCAGGTCGAGCACCCCGTGACCGAGATGGTCACCGGCCTCGACCTCGTCGAGCTGCAGCTGCGCATCGCCGCGGGCGAGGCCATCCCCTTCACCCAGGACGACATCGAGCGACGCGGTCATTCCATCGAGGCCCGCATCAACGCCGAGAACCCGGCCAAGGGGCGCTTCCTGCCGTCGCCCGGCACCATCACCAAGTTCCGCCGGCCCGACGGGCCCGGCACCCGCACCGACGCGGGCTACGAGGACGGCGATACGGTCAGCCAGTACTACGACAACCTGGTCGCCAAGATCATCGTGTGGGCGCCCGATCGCGACGCGGCCCGCCGGCGCATGATCCGCGTGCTGCAAGAGACAGAGATCGAGGGGATTGCCACCACCATCCCCGCCCACCTCGCCATCCTCGACCATCCCGACTTCGCGGCCGGCGAGCACTCGACCAAGTGGGTCGAGGAGCGTCTCGACCTCTCCGGCGTGGCCGCGCCGCCGAAGCCGGCTGCCGAGGAGGCCAGTGAGGACGGGCGGGTGCAGCGCGACGTCGACGTCGAGGTGGACGGGCGCAAGTTCACCGTCCGCCTCTGGGTGCCCGAGGTCGCAGCCGCCCAGGTCGGGGCGGGCGGCGGCGCAGCAGCCAAGGCCGGGCCCAAGCGGCCGCGCGCCGGTACCGGACAAGGCGGTGGCGGAGCGGCAGGCAGCGGCACCGTCACCGTTCCCATGCAGGGCACCATCGTGAAGGTGCTCGTGAATGTGGGCGACGAGGTCGAGGTCGGTCAGGCCCTGTGCGTCCTCGAGGCCATGAAGATGGAGAACAACGTCAACGCCGAGAAGGCGGGCAAGGTCGCCGAGATCCGCGTGAAGCCCGGCGACACCGTCGGCGCGGGCGACATCGTCGCCGTCGTCGAGTAGTCCCCGCTACGCGGGCCAGCGGGAGGCGGCGTCCGCGAGCGCAGTCTCCGCGCGCGCCCGGTCGGCGTCGCTCGCGGGGTGCGGAGCGTAGGCCTCGGTGTCGAGCACGGCGGCCACGTCGGCCAGCTCCCGCTCGGGCAGCACACCGCCCGCCAGCGCGCTGGCGTAGGCGGCGGCCGTCTCGTTGGGCCGGCGGGGGCGGCCTCGCGACGCGCCCTCCGCCTCGAGGCGATCGAGGTAGCGGCGGGCCCACGGTGTGTCGCGCTGCAAACGCCGGCGACGGGCCCGGTGCACGGTGAGCAACACGGCGCAGCCGAGCACCACGACGATCACGGTGGGAACGGGAGCGGGATGCGGGAGCCGGCGAGTCACGTAGGACCACAGGCCGGCGCCGGCGGTGAGGCCTCCACCCTCACCGGCGAGCGGCACACTCGCGGTCGGATCGAATCCCTGCCAACCGAGACCGGGGAACCACACCTCGGCCCACACGTGAGCGTCCCTGGCCCGCACCTCGAACAGGCCGGTGAAGGGGTTGCGCTCCCCCGGCGCGTAGCCCGCCGCCAGCCGGGCCGGGATGCCGAGCGAGCGCAGCATGACGACCAGGCTGGTGCCGATCTGCTCGCAGAAGCCGA
This sequence comes from Actinomycetota bacterium, assembly GCA_041166245.1. GTDB lineage: Bacteria > Actinomycetota > Acidimicrobiia > Acidimicrobiales > JAFATL01 > JBEEFP01. The sequence continues at coordinate 7,077 of JBEEFQ010000091.1, forward strand.
GCCGGTCGACGAAGAGGAACTGGTCGACAGCATCGGCCGACGGGCGTAGGGGCGGTGCGTCGAGGGAGTACTCGGTGTGCCTCCCCATCCACGCCTCGAGGGCCCGCACCTTGTCGTAGGTCGTGGGCGCGCCCGCGGTCACCGACTCGGCCAGACGTCGCACCCGCTCGGTTGCGACGGGTGGTCCTGCGTAGCGAAGGGCGATGTCCTCGCGCACCGGACCACCGCTGGCGCGCAGCATGTCGGCCGTCACGGGCGGTCGGCGGCTGACGACGGTGTAGACGGCGCCCGTGCCCAGTTCCACACCGGCGCGGATGGTGCCGTCGGAGAGCACGAACACGGTGTTGTCGGGAAACCACAGCTCGCTCGGTGCGTAGGCGCCGAAGACGAGGTTGGGGCCTGGGCGCTGGATGTAATAGGTCTGCAGCAGCTCCTCATCGCCGAACGACCTCTCACGGCTCGGCAACGACAGCGGACGGGCGCCCCGGATCGCGCGCTCGCGAGTGTCGGACAGCGTCCAGCGCCGCCCGTCCCAGGTGTCGAAGGTCTGGCCCCGCCAGAAGTCGGGACGGTTGGCCCGCACCTTCATCACGAGGGTGTCGTCGGGGCGGCCCCGCACCGCGAGGTCCACCTCCTCGGCGAAGCCGAAGTACCCGAAGCTCGACCGTCCCTGCCCCGCTTGGCCGGGACGGGCGGGATCGGCGTCGCCCAACGTCGGGTTGGACAGGCCGCCAGGGTCAGGAACGGGCACCGCGCCGGGCAGGCGGGCAGGGAAGGCGAAGCGCCGATTCGCCGTGGCGCCGGGCGTGACGACGAACAGCGCCGTCGCCAGCACGATCAGCACGCCGGCCACGCCGATGGCGGGGCGGAGGACGGCGCGCCCCTGCGGGGCGTGGTCACCGAGCGGCGGCAGCTCGTCGAGCTCGCTGTGATGGGCCAGCACCAGGCTGGCGACGAAGCCGCCCAGCCACACGATGAGGTGGGGGACGAGGTCGAGGGACGTCGAGAGCACGCCCGCGAGGGCGATCAGGGCGACGCTGGACGCCACCGAGAACAACAGGTCACGGCGGGCGGGCAAGTGGAAGGAGTGCAGGATCTGCACCCAGAGGAACAGTTCGGCAAGTGGCACCTGCACGGAGCCGATCCCGTCGGCGCCGAGGCCGGCCACCGCCGCGAGGAACCCGCCGAACGCAAGCAGGAGGCCGGCGGCCACCGCCAGCTTGAGCCAGTTGTCGTCGCGTCGCCGGGTGACGTGGGAGAACACATACGCCGCGGGCATGCCGACGATGCAGGCCACGGCGAGCAGCGGGGTGGCGGCGCCGACGCGCAGCGCGGCGGTGGCCGACGCCATCACGGTGACGAGCACCGCGACCCGTAGGCGAACCGAGTCCTCCGCGCTTGCGTCGGTCTGCGAACTCGGCCGTAAATCGTGCCGGGTTCCGGCGCGATTTACGGCCGAGAACGAGAAGCTCACAGCGTCCCACCCATGCGGACCACGAGCGCGCCGTCGGGAACCGGTCCCTCGGCCGGTCTGCCCGGCACGGCGCGCGCCAGCCGCCGGCCCGCCTCGATCGGCGATCGCACTCGGCCCGCGCGCGGCCCGGTGGGTTCCGCCGTGAGGAGCGTGACCTCCAGCCCGGCCCGCAGCGCGCCGAGCGCGGCGCCCATGGCCCGGCCCGCCACCATTTCGACCCGGGCCGGGTTGCCGCCGAGCTCGACCCGCAACACCAGCCCGGGCCGGTCCGGTTCTTCGAGCTCCTTGACGACGAGCTCGCCCCGCCGCGCCGTCGACGGCCAGTGGATGAGCTTCGCTGCGTCACCGGGCACGTATTCCCGCAGGGTGCGTACGGCCTCACCACCGGGCCGCGCCGCCAGGGCGCTGGCCGCGAGCGGCTCCTCGATCGGCAGCGGCGCTACGTCGATGGGTCGATCAAGTGCCAACGTCCAGCGTCGACGCCACCACACGAGCCCCAGGGGTGCCCCCGCTTCGCATTCGACCCGCACACGGGTGATGACCCCTCGCGCCGCGGGAACGACGACTACCGCCCCGTGAGCCGGTGCCGTGGCGGTCACGCGAGCGCCGGGTGGATCGGTGACCCGCACCCGCACCGGCGATCGCATGCCGTGCAGGGCGACATGCAACGAGAGCTGGCGGCCGACAACCGCGTCAGCAGGGCCGTTGACCTCGACGTGCAGCCGACGCACGACGACCGCAGGCCACACCGCGCCGACCACGACGGACGCACCGACACAACACACGACGACCAACGTCCATCCCGCGCCGGTGGTGCGGGCCACGAGCAGCAGGGCGACCGAGAAGCCCACCAGGGCGCCGAGCAGCCGCGTGGGTCGCACGTCAGCCGGTCGGGACCGGGATGTCCTCGAGCAGAGCGCTCACCAATGCCGCGCCGGCATGGAGGTCGGGACCGCCGGCAAGGATGAGCCGGTGGGCGAGGGCGGCGGGAGCGACGGCCTGCACGTCGGTCGGCGTCACGAACGTGCGGTGGGCGATCACCGCGTGGGCCTGGGCAGCGTGGAGCACCCCGAGCGAGGCACGGGGGCTGGCGCCGATGCTGACATCAGGGTGACTCCGGGTCGCGTCGGCCACGTCGATCACGTAATCGGCAACCTCGGGCCGGCAATGCACCGCTCGTACCGCGGCCTGCGCCCTCGCCAGGGCGGCGGGATCGGTCACCGGCTCGATGTCGTCGAGCACCGCTGCGCCCCCCTGTCCGAGCAGGAGCTCGCGCTCGGCCTTGCGTCCCGGATGGCCGAGCTCGATCACGACGGCGAAGCGGTCGCGCTGACCTTCGACGAGCGGGAACGTGCCCGCGTGCTCGAACGGGTTCTGGGTGGCCACGACGAAGAACGGATCGGGCAGCGGGTGGGTGCGGCCGTCGGCGGTGACCTGGCGCTCCTCCATCGCCTCCAGCAGCGCGGACTGCGTGCGCGGCGTCGCCCGATTGATCTCGTCGACGAGCACCACGTTGCCGAACAGCGGTCCGCGGCGGAACTCCCACCCTTCGGCCGCCAGCACCGAGATGCCGGTCAGGTCGGCGGGGAGGAGATCGGGCGTGGCCTGGACGCGTCGGAAGTCGCCGCCCATGGAGCGGGCCAGGGCCTTGGCCAGGAGCGTCTTGCCGACGCCGGGCACGTCCTCG
>JBEEFQ010000092.1:0-23896 GCA_041166245.1 Actinomycetota bacterium
CGTGAGCGAGCTGGTGCCGTTCCCCGTGGGCGCGACCCAGGCGGCGCGTGCGCCGGGCAGGGCGGCAAGGGCGCCGGCCAGCTGGAGGGCGAGGACCGCCCCGATGATCTTCCTCACATCGATGCCGGCGCGATTCCGCGCCACCTGCTGGCGCGGTATCGCGCCCGCATTGGTGGCCGTCTTGGCGGCCAGGCCCCAGCGGGCCAGCCAGACGAGGGCGGCGACGCCAGCGGCGACGCCGGCCAGGCCACCGACGTCGCCCTCTTGGGCGAAGACCGTGATGATGCCGATGCGGGGGACCACGGCCCGGCCGGTGGCGACGATGCGGTCACCGGTGAGGGGGCGGGGATCGGCGCTCTGGTTGGCGTCGCCCTTGGTGGCGTAGGTGCCGTCGTCGAGGGCGACACGGATGCGGTGGGTGACGAGGCCCCGCTCGGGGTCGTCGAAGATGACGACGGTGCCGGCGCCGAGGAGCCGGCCGTTGTAGCGCTCGGCGAGGACCACGTCGCCGCGGTGCAGCGCGGGCGCCATCGAGCCCGAGGTGATCACCGCCGACTTCCACCCGAGGACGACGGGGGTGACGACGGCGAGCACCACGAGCCAGGCCAGCCCGGCCAGCGCCGCGAGGGCGGTGAGGCCAGCGCCGTACCGTGCCTTGCGGGACGGGGTCATGGGCAGGAGCGACCGGTCGATCGTCGACTAGTTGTTCTGCGCTTCCCAGGTGAAGGCGACCGAAGCCGACTTGCCCTGGGCCAGGTTGTCGTCCTGGAGGGTGACCGTGACGCGGTAGCTGCGAGTCGACGGGTTCGTCGCACCGGTGAAGCCGCCGGCACCGTTGGTGTAGTTGGAGTGCGCAGTCCCGAAGGCGGCGAGGGTGCCGTTGTGCAGGTTTGACCCGAGGCTGAAGCCGGTGCAGTCGGTCGAGGCACCGCCGGCTGCGCCGGTGCCCACGTCGACGACGGTGTCGAGGTAGGTCGCCAGGCCGGTGCCCCCCACGGTGCCGTAGAGCTTCACGTCGGCGGCGAGTGAGCCGGCGTAGGTCACGTTCACGCACTTGGTGGCCGTGTCGCCGGGCTTCATGCCGCTGAGGTTGAACATGACGCTGCCGGCGTCATCGTCGGCGAGGGTGACGGTGCCGGCGGTGAAGGTGTTGGAGCCGTTCGCCGTGCTGGCGGTGAAGGCGGCGCGGGATCCGGTCACGACGAGAAGGCTCATCACCAGCAGGCCAGCGGCGACCGCGCCAACGCGGGCCAGCAGTCCGAAGGCGGTGTGCTTGCGCCTGCCGTCGGACTCGTTGGGGGTCTCCATCACGTCCTCCTCGTCGACTGAACACCTGGGTATCGGGGGAGGCGACCACGCTCTGTAGCCAGACACAGGCAAACCGCCCGACCTGACTAGGTCGTCCATGGCCTTTCAGGGGCGGTCTCCTACGAGCCGAGGGCGGCGTCGGGCGTGCGGGTCGCCCGGGCGGCGACGAACGCGAAGAGCCCGAGCGCCAACGCCGCGCCCACCAGGCTCAGGGTCGGGTAGCCGAGCAGGCCGACGATGAGGCCTGCCACGGTGCCGCCCGTCCCGCCCATGAGCCCCATCGTCATGTCCGCCACCCCCTGGGTGCGGGCCCGATCGGCGGGCGGGGTGGCGGCCACGAGGATGGCGCTGCCGCTGATCGTCGCCATGCTCCAGGCCAGGCCCAGCAGCACGAGCGCGGTCGCGATCAGGACGTGGTTGTGGCCCGCGGCCGCGGCCAGCGCGGCCGCGCCCAGCAGGGTGACGGCCGCGGCCCTGGCCATCTGCAGGTGGCCGACGCGGTCGGCGATCGAGCCCACGGCCGGCGCGAAGGCGTACATGCCCGCGATGTGCAGGGAGATGACGACGCCGACCACCTCCAGCGAGTCGCCGTGGTCGCGGAGGTGCAGCGGCGTCATCGCCATCACCGAGATCATCACCGCGTGGGCCGTCGACATGGTGGCGAGGCCGACGACCGCGTCGGGCCGCGAGGCGATCTCCCGCAGGGTCGCCCTGATCGACGTGGGCGCGGCCGGCTGGTCGGTCGGCACGTCGAGCAGGCCCGCGACCTCCAAGGGGTCGGGGCGGAGGAAGACGTTGATGATCAGGCCGGCGACGACGAAGCACCCGATCGAGACGGCGAACGGCCCGGCCAGCGGCACGAGGTCGAGGGCGTCGGCCACCCGCTTGGCCGGGCCCAGCACGTTGGGCCCCGCCACCGCGCCGATGGTGGTCGCCCACACCACCGTCGAGATGGCACGGGCCCGGCGGTCGGGCCGGGCCAGGTCGGCGGCGGCGTAGCGGCTGAGCAGGTTCGATGCGTTGCCCGCGCCGAACAGCAGCAGCCCCACCAGCAGCAGCGGAAAGCTCTCGATCTGGGCCGCGGCCACGCACGCGACCGCACCGGCGGCAGCCGCCGCGTAGCCCCGTGTCAGCCCGTAGCGCCTGCCCCGCCGGGCCATGACCCGCGACAGCGGCACCGCGGCTCCCGCCGCCCCGAAGGCGAAGGCGGCGTAGGCGAGCCCCGACCACGTGCCCGATCCGAGGATCTCGGCCGCCACCAGGGCCGATGCCGCCGCGCTCACGCCGATGGCGGCGCCCCCGAGCACCTGCCCGCCCACGAGCACGCGCAGCGTGCGCCGCTGCACAGCGTCCCGGTCCACCTCCACCCGGCCATTCCAGCAGGTGAGCAATCGCATCGAGCGGGTAGGGCTGAGGGAAACCCCACAGGCGGAGGGAGACCCCGAATGGCACTGTTCACCCGGAAGCGGCGGACCGAGGACGTCAGCGAACCCGCGAAACTGCTGATCAGCGACCACATGAAGGTCGAACGGATCTTCGAGGAGATCAAGTCGGCGGAGAGCCCCAACATGCGCAAGAGCCTCGTCACCCAGCTCGAGGCCGAGCTCACCCGCCACACCACCATCGAGGAGAACGTCCTCTACCCGTTCGTGGAGGAACACGTCGGCGGCGGCGAAGAGCTCATCAGCGAGGCCGAGAAGGAGCACCAGGAGGCCTCGCTCCTGCTCGACAAGCTCGCCAACCTCGACCCGTCGAGCCCCGACTTCGACCCCACGGTCAAGGCGCTCGAGAAGGCGGTCAGCCATCACGTGAACGAAGAGGAGCACGAGCTCTTTCCCACGCTCGAGGATGCGACCGACGAGGCGACGCTCGCCAAGCTGCGCCTCGACCTCGAGAACGAGAAGCTGGGCATGACGCCGTCGCCGACCATGCCGAGCGAGGTCGGCGGCGGTCGAGCCAAGCCGTCATCGACCAGGTCGTCGTCGAGCGGCGCGGCCGACGTGTGGGTGCAGCCCCATCCCAAGGACGACCGCTGGCAGGTGAAGCGCTCCGGCGCGACGCGGGCCAGCCGGGTGTTCGACACCCAGAGCGAGGCCGAGGAGTTCGGTCGCACGCTCGCAAAGCGCGAGCGGACCGAGCTCGTCCTCGCCGGCCGCGACGGCTCCATCCGCGACAAGCGCAGCTACGGCAACGACCCGGCCAACGTGCCAGGCTGACCCCCAGACCCACCCCCACTGTCTCGAGGAAATGGGCCACGGATTCCGTGGCCTATTTCCTCGAGACGCAGATTGAGGAGCTGCTCTATGCCCGGCGTTGCGATCATCACCGAGGCGTGCATCGGTACCAAGGACCGGGCGTGCGTCGACGTGTGCCCGGTGCAGTGCATCTACGAGTACGACCCGGAGAAGAACATCCTGTTCTCCGAGGTCGAAGCGGGCAACGGCGAGATCGAGAACACCCATGTGCCCAACCCGGACATGATCGGGATCTTCGCCGACACGACCCTCTACGTGAACACCGAGGAGTGCACGGCCTGCACCAACTGCTACCAGCCTGACGTGTGCCCGGTCGGCGCGATTTACCCCGAAGAGGATGTGCCCGACGGCAGCCCGGGCAAGAAGTACAACAAGGACGACCCCAACAAGGGCAACGACCACAGCTTCTTCATCCAGCTCAGCAAGGACGTGTTCGCCGACTGAGTCCCTTGTGAGATCCCCAGGGGACTGAGCCGGACCTTTCGGAATCCAACGGGGGGAATCGCCCAGCGACTGTCGAATCCACAGCCATGGGGCGGCGACTGGGCGTGCTACTGGCGGTACTGGGCCTGTTGGCGGCCGCCTGCACCGGGGCACCGAGGCCCGAGACCCTCGCCGCCAAGGACAAGAAGGCAGCCGACCGGGCCGCGGCCGATGCCAGCGACAGCACCGTCGATGAGACCACCACCACCCTCGCGGGTCAGGCGGCGGCCGCCGCAGGGGGCCCAGGCACCGCGGCCGCGGGCAAGGCCGGGACCGCCGTCAAGGGGGGCACGCCGGCCCAGTCGTCGACACCCGGGGTGAGGGGAGCCGACGGCATCACACCGGCCAACCTGTACGGCGCGGGCGATGACCGCATCGGCATCACCGACAGCAAGATCACCCTCTGCGGGCACGCCGCGCTGATCTTCGCCTCCGCCTTCAACACCAGGCCCGAGGACATCAACGTCTACTGGCAGATGGTCAAGGACCGGCCGGGCAAGCTCCACGGCCGCGAGGTCGAGATCACCTACGAGGACGACCAGTACGACTCGCCCAAGGCCGTCGACGCGGCCAAGGCGTGCAAAGCCAAGAACCCCTTCTTCATCCTCGGCGGCATCGGCTTCGACCAGATCCCCGCCGTCCGGGTGTGGGCCGAGCAGAACAAGATGCTCTACGTCCACCACATCGCGGTGGGCGCGGGCGGCGAGGACAAGCAGTTCTCGTTCACCTCGCAGCCGACGGTTGAGCAAGTCGGTATCGCGTCGGGTGAGTTCATCACCAGGAAGTACAAGAACAAGAAGGTCGGCGTCATCTATCGCAACAGCGAGAACTGGAAGCCGGGCTTCGAGAACGGCGTCAACTACATGACGAAGCACGGCGTCAACGTGGCCAGCAAGCTGCCCGTCGAGAAGAACGCCAGCGTGTACTCGAGCCAGATCTTCGAGCTGCAGAGCAAGGGCGTGGAGGTCGTCTGGTTCTGGGAGAACGCCCTCGCCGGCGCCGAATTCATCAAGCAGGCCAACTCCCAGGGTTACCACCCGACCTACGTCGTGTTCCCGTTCCAGACCACGCTCGATGTGCTCGGCAACGACACCTACGACCAGCCCATCGACGGCGTGGCGACCTGGCCCGCGTACAAGCCGGGCGGTTACACGGGTGCGGCCGCCTTCCCGGGTACCGGCTACCAGGAGGAGATCAAGGCCTTCGACGCGGCCATGGACAAGTACCGGCCCGGCGTGGCGAAGAACGACATCCTCTGGCAGGTGTGGCTGGGCTACAAGGGCCTCGACGACCTGCTCACCAAATGCGGCCGCGACTGCACCCGCAATCGCTTCGCCGGCCTGCTCGCGCAGTACAAGGGCACCGTCGCTCCGGGTTGCCCGGTCGACTTCCCCCGCGGGGGCGGCCACCGGGGCGCGTTCCAGACGTTCATGACCCAGGAGGCGTTCAACGCCGGCTCCGGCCCCGCCTTCCGCAACACGAGCTGGTGCCAGGAGCACCTCAGCTAGTGGGCCAGACCCTCATCTCCGGCCTGGCGGCCGGTGGCATCTACGGCATCCTCGCCCTCGGCATCGTCATCGTCTACCGGGGCAGCAAGGTCCTCAACTTCGCCCAGGCCGAGATGGGCACCTTCGGGGTCTACGTGGCGTGGTGGCTCATCGACGAGCACGGCCAGCCTTGGATCGTCGGCGCCGCCGCGGGAGTCCTCGTCGTGGGTGCGCTGGCGTACGCGTTCGAGCGCTTCGTCGTGCGCCAGATGACCGACGCGCCGCGCGTCACGGTCGCGGTGGCGACCGTGGGCCTCCTCCTCTTCCTCATCGCGGCCGAGATCAAGATCTGGGGCTCGAGCCCCCACTTCCTCGGCCCGCCCGTCGACGGCCGGGCCATCCGGCTCCTCGGGTACAACGTGAGCTGGACCCAGGTCCTTGCCCTCGCGCTGGCCACCGGCGTCGGCCTGGGGCTCAACGCCTTCCTGCGCCGCACCGACTTCGGCCTCGGCGTGCTCGCTGCGGCCCAGGACCCGGTGGCCACCCGTATGCAGGGGATCAGCTACGCCCGGGTCAGCGCCTTCACGTGGGTGACGGCGGGCGTGCTCGGCACCCTGGCCCTGCTGTTCATCGAGCCGACCATCGGCTCCTTCTACGCCGGCCACTTCAGTGTGGGCGCCAACGCGGTGTTCATTCCCGCCTTGGCCGCTGCCCTCATCGGCCGTCTCGACAATCTCACGCACGCCTTCCTTGGCGGGATCGGCGTCGGGCTCGTGCAGCAGGCCGTGCAGCGCCAGTTCGTCGACTCCAGCGTCCCCGGCATCGCGACGGTTGCGGTGTTCGCCATCGTCGTCGCCGCCCTACTCCTCCGCACGCCCCGTTCTGCGGTGGAGGCGGCGTGAAATTCAAACTGACGCAACGGCAGTTCATTGCGGCCGGTCTGGCGATCGCCGCCCTCGCCCTGCCGCCGCTGCTGTTCCGCTACGCGCCGTTCGTCATGACCGACCACCGCGGCACGATCATCAGCGCCGGCGCGTGCTTCGCGGCCATGGCCCTGTCCCTCAACATCCTCGTCGGGTACGCGGGCCAGATCTCCCTCGGCCATGGCGCCCTCATCGGTATCGGCGCGTACACCACCGGCATCATCGCCGGCCGCTGGTACCTGCCCGCCGGTCTCGGCGTGATCCTCGCCGCGGTGGTCGCCGGCGCGTTCGCGTTCCTCGTCGGGCTGCCCGCCCTGCGGCTCAAGGGCCTTTACCTGGCCATCACCACCATCGCGTTCCAGGCCCTGGCCGAGAGCTTCCTGTACAAGATCCCGTGGTTCTCGAAGGGCTCGGCCGGCCTCGAGGTGCCCCGCCCCTACGCATGGGGATGGCGCTGGACGAGCGACGCGGACTACGTCGGGCTCGCCCTCATCGGCCTCTTGGTCGTGTGGCTCATCGACACCAACGTCACCCGCACCAAGATGGGCCGGGCCTTCTTCGCCATCCGCGAGGACGAGCAGGTTGCGCAGTCGTTCGGCGTCGACGTCACCCGCTACAAGCTCCTCGCCTTCACCCTCAGCGGCGCCCTCGCTGGCGCGGCGGGCGCTCTGTACGCCCACCACGCCCTGTTCATCAACAGCGAGTCCTTCACCCTCGAGAAGTTCTCGCTGCCGCTGCTGATGATGGTCGTCATCGGCGGGCTCGGATCGCGCACAGGTGTGGTGGTCGCCGCCGCCGCCTTCTCCACCATGCCCCTCATCCTCAAGGGCCTGGTCGGGTGGGACTACATCGTCGGCTCCGCTCTCCTCATCTTCGCCATGGCCCGTCATCCGGGCGGTGTGGCCCAGGCGCTGCGCGAGGCCAAGGAGAAGCGGGAGGCCAAGGCGCGCGCCGCGGATGACGACGACGCAGCCATGCACGACCTCCCGTCGCTCCCGCTTCCGACCGGCCTGGGCGAGCGCTCGGTGCCGGTCGGCCTCGAGCTGCTCAGCGTCGAGCACCTCACCGTGCGCTTCGGCGGGCTCATCGCGGTTGACGACGTCTCGATCAGCGTGCCGTCCGGCCGCATCGTCGGGCTGATCGGACCCAACGGCGCAGGCAAGTCCACCCTGTTCAACGCGGTGGGCGGCTTCGTGCGACCCACGTCGGGCTCGTTCATCCTGCGCGGCACCGACGTCACCGCCCTCGGTCCGCACCAGCGGGCCTCCCTCGGCATCGGCCGCACCTTCCAGCACGGAGGCCTGGCCCGCAACCTGTCGGTGCTCGAGAACCTGCTGCTCGCCCAGCACGCGGCGGCCACCTACAACTGGGGCGAGGCCCTCGGCTTCGTCGGGCGGACCGGCGCGTGCGAGGAGGAGCTGCGAGCCCGCAGCGTCGAGGTCATCGACGCCCTCGGGTTCAACGACAAGACCGACGTGCCCGTGCGCAACCTCTCGGGCGGCCAGCAGCGCATCGTGGAGCTGGCGTGTGCGCTCGTCACCGCGCCCGAGCTGCTCATGCTCGACGAGCCGTCGGCGGGCATGGCCCCCGCCGCGGTCGAGAATCTCGCGACCCGTCTGCGCGAGCTACGCGACGACCTGGGCCGTACGGTCCTGCTCATCGAGCACCACATCCCACTCGTGCTCGACGTGTGCGACGAGGTGTACGTGCTCGACGCGGGCAAGGTGCTGGCCCACGGCACGCCTGCCGAGGTCGCGGCCATCCCCGAGGTCATGTCCGCCTACCTCGGCGAAGACGTAGCGGTGCTGACGTGACCACACCGCTCCTGGAGGTCGATGGCATCGTCGCCGGCTTCGGTCCCACCACCGTGCTGCACGGCGTGAGCCTGCACGTCGACGCGGACGAGGTCGTGTGCGTGCTCGGCCTCAACGGCGCGGGCAAGTCCGTCACGCTCAAGGTGATCGGCGGTCAGGTGCCCGCGTGGAAGGGCACCGTCCGCTTCAACGGCGAGGACATCACGCGGCTCTCCATCGAGGAACGAGTGGCGCGGGGTATGGCCTTCGTCCCTCAGGGCCGCCAACTCTTCCCCGAGCTCACCGTGGCCGAGAACCTGCGTCTGGGCGGCTACCTGCCTCGTCGCCGCGACCGCGCCGGCTCCGACGCCGTCGCGGCCGGCATCCTCGAGCGCTTCCCCCGGCTGGCCGAGCGGCGCGACCAGCTGGCCGGCACCCTCTCCGGTGGCGAGCGGGCCATGCTCGCCGTCGGCCGTGCGCTGATGGCCCAACCCAAACTCATGCTGGTGGACGAGCCGTCGGCCGGACTGGCGCCCATCGTGGCGGCCGAGGTCGTCGACATGCTCGCCCAGGTAGCAGCCGACGGTGTCGCCGTCTTCCTCGTCGAGCAGAACGTGCCCCTGGCTCTGCGGGTCGCGCAGCGTGCGCATGTCATGCAGCGGGGCGCCGTCGTCTACGAGGCACCCGTCGCCGAGCTCGACCACGACCGGGTGGCCGCCGAGCTCGGCATCGGCCAGCTGCTGCGCCCGTCGACCAACGGCCACCGCTCCAGCGGCCGCTCGCGCCGCGGCCCGCGTCGCACCCGACCGCTCAGGGCCCGATGACGACGGCCGCGGTGGCGGCACGGGTGCTCGACCGCCTCGAGGACCTGCTGCCCAAGCTCGCCGTGGCCTACAAGGAGGTGCCCGAGTACGCCGAGATGGGGCCCGGCGTGATGGAGCACGAGGTGCTGCCCACGTCGCGCACGATCGTCGAGGCGTTCCTCGAGGCCATCGTCGCCGGCGACGAGCCCGACGCGGCCCGCCTCGACGCCATCCCCCGCATGGGCCGGCGCCGCCGGGAGATGGGCGGGCCCCTCGAGCCGGTGCTGCACGTGTACCGCATCGCCAGCCGCGTCGTCTGGGACGAGCTCGTCGCCGTCACGCCCGATGGCGAGGAGCCCGCCCTGGCCGAGCTGGGCGGGCGGTGGATGGAGTACATGGACGTGGCCGCGTCGATCATGGCCGCCGCCTACCTCGAGGCGTCGCACCAGTCGTTGCGCACGGTCGACGCCCGGCGCCGGGCCCTGCTCGACGCCCTGCTCTCGGCCGACGGCCCCGCCGAGGTGGCCGCCGTCTCCATCCGGTTCTCCACCGTCCTGGCCCCCGCCTACGTCCCCGTGCTCGTGGACGGCGACCACGTGTCGGCCCGCATCGACGTGGTGCTCGAGGCCGCACCCTCCGGCACCATCGCGGGCGAACGCACCGGCCACGTGCTGCTGCTCGTGCCCTCGACGCTGGGCGACGTCAACCCGTTGCTGCGCGCCGCCGGGCACCAGACGCTGCTGACGTGGGCCACGCCCGCGGTCCCGGGGCCCGCCCTGCTGCACGAGGTGGGCCGGGCCGAGCACCTGCTCACTGCCGCGCGCAGCGCGGGCGTCGCCAGCGGCGCGTTCGGGCCCGACGACCTGCTCGTCGAGCAACTGCTCGTCTCCAACCCGCACGTGGCCGACGCCCTGGCCCGCCGCGTGCGCGACGCCCTGGCCGGGCGCGACCACGACGGGCTCATCACCTCGACCCTGCGCACCTTTCTCGGCTGCGGCTCGGTGCCCGACACGGCGCGCGCCGAGGTCGTCCATCCCAACACCGTGCTCTACCGCCTCAAGCGCGTACGCGAGCTCACCGGGCTCGACCCCAAGATCCCGGCCGAGGCCGCCCTGCTCGTGCTGGGCTGCCGCCTCTAGGGACAACAATGGGCGGGTGCGCGTGCGCCTGCTCGGGGGACTGGCGGTCGAGGGGATCGCCGAGCGCGACCTCGGCAGCCGTAAGGGCCGCACGCTGCTGAAGGTGCTGGCCGCCGCCCGAGGCACGTCCGTCTCGGTCGACGCGCTGGCCGACGTGGTCTGGGGCGATGACCAGCCGTCGCACCCGGCCGACCAGGTCGGGGTGCTGGTGTCCCGCCTGCGCGGCGTCCTCGGCGCCGAGCGCATCACCCGCAGCGACGCCGGCTACGCCCTCGCAGTGGACTGGCTCGACATCGACGAGCTCGACGCACTCGTCGACGCCGCGGCCGAGGCGCTGGCCGACGGCCGGTTCGGTGCCGCTCGAGCCGCCGCCGGCTCCGGCCTCGCCCTCGTGCGCGGACCTCTGCTGCCCGATGAGGACGGGGCGTGGGTCGAGACGGAGCGGGCCGCGGTCGGCGCGACGGTGACGCGCGTACGCCGGCTCGCGGTCGACGCGGCGGTGGCGGCCGGCGATCACGCCGAAGCCGCGGCCATGGCAGAGCAGGCCCTGGCCGACGACCCCTACGACGAGGTCGTCCTGCGCGCCCTCATGGACGCCCACCTGGCCGCCCGTCGACCCGCGTCCGCGCTGGCGGCGTACGCACGCGCTCGCGAGCGCCTGGGCGAGGACCTGGGTGTCCCGCCAACCGCCGAGACCGAGGCGGTGCACGCCCGTGCCCTCGCGGCCGCCGACGGTGACGCCTCACCCGCGTCGCCGACGCGCGCCTCAGCTCCGCCCGGCGTCGTCGGGCGACGGGCCGAGCTGGCCGCGCTGGACGCCGCCCTCGCAACGGCCGAGGCGGGCGGGGTGGCCCTCGTGGTCGTCGAAGGCGACGCCGGGATCGGCAAGACGACGTTGGTCGACACGTGGTCGCAGCTCGTCACACACCGCGCCGTCGTGCTGCGGGGCCGCTGCGACGAGCTGGGCCGCGACCTCCCGCTGCAGCCCGTCGCCGACGCCATCGCCGAGCATCTGCGCGCCGTCGGCTCAGATCGCGCCGCGGCCCTCGCCGATGCGGATGCCGCCGTCCTGTCGCCCCTGCTCGGCCCGGTCGCCGGTGCATCGGCGACGATCGTCGCCGATGCCGAGGCGGCGCGGGCGCGCGTCTTCGCCGCACTGGTGGCCGTCCTTGCCCGCTCCGGTGGCGGAGGGCCCGTCGTCCTCGTCATCGAGGACCTCCACCTCGCCGGTGCGGGCACCCTGGCGTGGCTGACCTTCGCCCGGCGCCGGTGCCGGGCCACGGTGCTCGTCGTGACGACCCGCCCCGGCGGGGCCAAGGCGCTCGGTGCCGGCGAGCACATCACACTCGGACCACTCGACCGTGACGCCGTCGCCGAGCTCGTCGGCCGGGAGCGCGCCGACGCGCTGTACGAGCGCAGCGGTGGCCACCCCCTGCTGCTGGCGGCGTTGGCCGCAGCCGGCGACGAAGAGCTTCCCGCGACGGTGCGCGATGCCGTGACCACGCGCGTCGACTCGTTGGGCGAGGGCGTGGCTGCCACGTTGCGGGTGGCGGCCGCCCTCGGCGCCGACTGCGACCTCGACCTCATCGCCCAGGTGGCGGGAACACCTGTGGTCGACGTCCTCGCCGACCTCGAAGCGGCCGGGCGCGCCGGCCTGGTGGTCGAGCGCGGCAGCCGCCTCGCGTTCCGGCACGAGCTCGTCCGTGAGGCGCTCGAAGCGGCCACGGGCGCGGCGAGGCGCGCCTACGTCCATCAGCAGGCCGCCCGCGTGCTGGCCGCCCGCCCCGACCCGGACCACCTCGCAGTGGCCGTCCACGCTCGGGCGGGCGGCGACAACGTGCTGGCATCGTCGTCGTTCGTGACTGCCGCGTCCGTGGCGTTCGCCCGCTTCGACGTCGACGCGGCCGAGGACCACCTGGCCGCGGCCCTCGACTTGGCTCCGAGCCCCGACGCGTACGTCGCCCGGGCGCGCGTCCGCATGAGCCGCATGGCCATCGACGACGCCGCCGCTGACGCCGAACGGGCCATCGCCTTGGGCGGCGGCGCGCCGGCGTTCGAGGTCGCGGGCTGGGTGGCCTACTACCGGCGCAGGTACAACGAGGCCCAGGCCTATGCCGACGCCGCCATCGAACGCGCCACCGAGGACGCCGTGCGCATCAGTGCCCTCGCCCTCGCCGGTCGTGTCAGGCACGGCGTCGGCGACCTGGCAGGGGCCGTCGAACACCTCGGAACCGTCGGCGACGGCCCGCTGTCGGTCAGAGGGATCGCCGATGTCTGGCTGGCCCAGGCCCGCCTGCACCAGGGCCGACCCACGGACGCGCTCCACGCGCTGACCCGGCCCATGGTGGACCCCGACTCCCTGGCCCACCCGTGGGCGCCACTGCACCTGCGCTTCAACCGCATCCTCGCCCTGGGTCAGCTCGGGCGCGTGGCCGAAGCGCTGGTCGTCGTCGACGATCTCGACGCGACCGTTGAGCGAACGGGCGCGGTGGGCCGGCGGTTCGTGGCCGCCGGCGCCAACGCCGGCGCGTGGATCCTGCGGTGGTCGGGACGCGGCGGCGAGGCCGACGAGCGCAACCGGCGGGCCGTCGACGCCAGTGGCGGCGACAGCGGTCCCGCCGCGGGCCTGGCCGAGGGCCACTACGTCGCCCTGCTCGACCTGGCCGACGGCTGCCTCCTGCGCGGCGACCACGCCCACGCGGCCGCACTCGCCGACCGGCTGGCGCCCGTGGATGGATGGATCGGCGCCATGGCGTGGCACCAGCGCCACCGGCTCGGACTGCTCCGGGCCCGGCTGGCCCTCGACGACGGCGATGCCGACCGGGCATCCGCGCTGGCGACGGCCGTCGCCGACGACGCGGCGCGGCGCGGCGCCGGGCGCTACGAGCTGCTCGCCCGCGCCGTCGTGGGGCTAGCGGACCCGTCCGTCCCGGTCGAGAGGCTGATCCCGGTGGTGGAGGGCCTCGGGCGCTGCGCGGCGCTGGACGGGTGGCCGCTCGTGGCCGCGCTCGCCCACGCCCGCCGGTCGGACACATTGCGGGCCGAGGCCGAACGCTGCGCCGCCGCCGTCGTCTCCGCCGCGCCGCACCACGATGCGGCCGCCGCGTTCGCAGACCGCGTGCTCAGGGTCTGACGGCGCGCAACACGAGGATCGACCGCACCAACTCCGGCGGGGCGGGCCCGAGCGCGTCGAGTGAGTCGGCGACCACGGCTCGGCGGTCCTCGGGTGACAGCCGTGCGATGAACGGCGCGAGTTGTGCCATGCCGAGCCGCCACGAGACGAGGGCAGGCCCGTCGAGCTCAGGGAACGGCACCCGTATCGACTCGATGTCGGCATCGAATCCCGCGGCGTCGGCCGCGGCGGCGAAGCCGTCCGCGGCGGCCAGGAGCGGGGCGGTCCGGTCGCGCACCGCGGCGTACCACGGCTCGGGCTCCCAGCCCCGGGCG
Organism: Actinomycetota bacterium; assembly: GCA_041166245.1. Lineage (GTDB taxonomy): Bacteria > Actinomycetota > Acidimicrobiia > Acidimicrobiales > JAFATL01 > JBEEFP01. Next base: position 13,639 of record JBEEFQ010000092.1, read on the forward strand.
ACAACTGCCGCTTCCACCGCCGCCTTCACCGGATGGGTGTCGTCGGCCGCGTAGGCGGCCGCCACGATGGCGCCGCCCGGGCGCGTCACGCGGCGCATCTCCCGCAGCCCCGCCGCTGGGTCGCTGAGGTGGTTGAGGGAGAAGGCGGCCACCGAGGCGCCGAACGCCGATGCCGCGAACGGCAGGGCGATCGCGTCGGCCGCGGCGGCGGGCGGGCGATGGTCCGCATCGTGGACGAGCATCCCAACGGCCGCGTCGACGGCGATGACGCTCGCGGCACCGGCGGCGAGCGCGGCGCGGGTAGCTGCACCGGTGCCGGCGCCCACGTCGATCACCCGGCACCCGGCAACGGGCGCCCGCGCCAGCACCACCTCGGCCAAGCGGTCGTAGACCCGACCCGGTCCGCTCTGCCAGGCGCCTCCCGTCGCCGAGTACGCCGCGGCGACGGGGTCGGTCACAGCCAAGGAATACCTCGCCGCGCTGCCTCGCACCACCACGCCAGCTCGTCGTCGTCGCCGAGCGCCTTCTCCCAGCCGAACTGCACGACCGCACCCAGCAGGCACAGGCCCAGCTGGCGGTCCCACCATGGCCCGGTGTCGATGCCATGGGTCTCGAGGGACTCGCGGAACGCCTCGGCCGTGGCCTCCTTGGAGATGGCGAGACGGGAGCGGTCAAGGGCGAGATGCCACGCCAGCTCGTGACAGGCCGGGCCTTCGCCGACGTAGGCCCAGTCGATGAGCACCGTGCGTCCGTCGCCGGCCACGCCGGTGTTCGACGCCTTGACGTCGCCGTGCAGGAAGCACGACGGTGTCTGCCGCAGCGCGTCGGCGAGCGGTGTCACGTCACGACGAAGCGCTTCGGTGACTCGGACCACATCAGCCGGCGCCCGCTCTGCGAACCGCGGCCAGCTGTCGGCCGCCAGCTCGGGCGCCCGCTCCGGCCACCCCAGCTCTCGCTCCCCCTGCAGAGCGGCGTCCCCGAACCAGGCCCACCGCGCCGCGTACGGCAGCAGACCGACGTCGTCCTGCCAGCCCCACGTCGCCGCGCAGAACCCGGCGACGTGGTCGATGAAGCCGCGGTGGTGAGCGAGGGGGATCGGCTCGTCATCGTCGGGCAGGAGGTCGGCGGAGACGTCCCGCATGAGGAGCGCCGACCCGTAGCCGCCCCTGCCCTGGCCGACGGCCGCGCCGACGATGGCGTGGTCGACCAGGTCGGGGGCCGAGTCGAACAACCCCGCGGCCCACGCTCGCACCGTCCGCCAGCCCACGTCGCCCGAGACACGCATGGTGAAGTCGAGGTCCGGGTGCACGTACTTGACGATGTGGGGCGCGCCGTCGATCCACACCCGCTCGAAGGCGGCGGCCGAGCGCCCGTCAGGGTTGGCGAAGCGCTCACGCCGCTCGGCCCCCGCCAGCAGTTCCTCCACCGATGCAGCCACGGTGCGCACGTCGATCAGCATGGCCGCAGTCTCCGACCCGCGCCCTGCAGTGACCTTGCAGTCGCAGTGCAGGGTGGCTGCAGGACGCAAAGAGGACAGTGGGATCACGGCGGACAATCCACCACCAGGAGGCTCCCGATGACCACCACGACCACCGACACCGACCAGGCCGAGCTCGAGGCGTTCCTCGGGCAGGTCGCCACCGACGCGGCCGCCACCTTCCACGCCGCCACCGTCGTGCTGGGCGACAAGCTCGGCCTGTACAAGGCCCTCGCTGACGGCGGCCCGGCCACGCCCGCGGAGCTGGCCGAGCGCACGGGCTGCGACGCCCGCTACCTGCAGGAGTGGCTGCACGCCCAGGTCGCGTCCGGCTACGCCGGCCACGACCCGGGCACCGGCCGCTTCTCCCTCAGTCCCGCGCAGGCAACGGTCCTCGCGGATGAGACCAGCCCCGCCTTCGCGGCCGGGATGATGCAGCTCGCGGCCGTCGCCATCAAGGACGAGGAGCGCCTCGGCCGCGACGCCGTCCGCACGGGTGCCGGCGTTGCGTGGAGCGAGCACCACCACGACCTCTTCTCCGGCACCGAGCGGCTGTTCAAGCCCGGCTACCTCGCCAACCTGGTCGAGTCGTGGATCCCCGCCCTCGACGGCGTCGAGGCCAAGCTGCAGGCAGGCGCCACCGTGGCCGACATCGGCTGCGGGCACGGCGCGTCCACCATCGTCATGGCCAAGGCCTACCCGAACAGCACGTTCGTCGGCTCCGACTACCACGCCGAGTCCATCGACGTCGCCCGCAAGCGCGCCGCCGAGGCGGGGGTGGCCGACCGGGTGCGCTTCGAGGTCGCGTCCGCCGACGACTTCCCCGGCAAGGACTACGACCTGGCGTGCGTCTTCGACGCACTCCACGACATGGGCGACCCGGTCGGTGCCGCCGCTCACGTGCGCGACGTGCTGGCACCGGACGGCACCTTCCTCATCGTCGAGCCCATGGCGGGCGAGACGCTGGCCGACAACGTCAACCCCATCGGCCGGCTCTTCTACTCGGCCGGCCTGTTCATCTGCCTGGCCCACGCCAAGTCCCAGGGCGGCGTCCAGCAGCTCGGGCCCCAGGTGCCCGAGGCCAAATGGGAGGCCCTGCTCGGCGACGCCGGCTTCACCCGCTTCCGCCGGGCGGCCGAGACCCCCTTCAACCGGGTCTTCGAAGCCCGACCCTGACCCCAAAGCCACTCTCGAGGAAATAGGCCACGGATTACGTGGCCTATTTCCTCGAGACGGAATGCAGTTGCCCGCGGCGGTCGTCCGCGGGCAGCCTCGGGGGGTGAGCACGCCCACGATCGAGGACTTCGAAGCGGGACTCGAGCACGTGCTGGCTGCGCCCGCCGACCGCGGCACCCTCGAGCTGATCGTGGCCCGGCCCGCCAACTTCGAGCGGGAGACGCTCGAGCAGGGCTACCTCGACCTGGAGGTCGGGCTGGTCGGCGACAACTGGGCGACGCGGGGCTGCCGGCTCATGGAGGACGGGTCCTCCGACCCGCTGCGCCAGGTCACGGTCATGAACGCGCGCGCCGCGCAGCTGCTCTGTGGTGACGACTGGGGACTCGCCGGCGATCAGCTCTACGTCGACCTCGACATCAGCCACGAGAACCTGCCCGCCGGCAGTCGACTCGCCATCGGCGACGCGGTCATCGAGATCACCGAGCCCACCCACACGGGCTGCGCGAAGTTCAGCACCCGGTTCGGCGCCGACGCCCTGCACATGGTCGGCACACCCGTCGGCAAACAGCTGCGACTGCGGGGCGTGAACGCCCGTGTGATCGTGCCCGGCACCGTGCGCCGCGGCGACACGGTTGCCAGACTGTCGTCATGACGACCGTGGGACCGACCCTCTCCGAGCCGCCCAAGTTCAACCACGTGGCCATGTCGGTGCCCGCCGACCTGCTCGACGCCGACGGTCGGGCCGCCATCCTGGAGTTCTACGGCGACGTGTTCGGCTTCATCGAGCACCCCCAGATGACCGAGGACCGCAAGGTCCTCGTCATGGGCGCCCACACCGTCGAGCAGTTCGTCTTCCTCGTGGCCCAGGACGACTTCATGCGCGCCCATCACCACGACCACTACGGGATGTCGGTCGCCACCAAGGACGACTTCGACGAGATCCACCGCCGGGCCGCGGCCTGGAAGGACAAGCTCGGCGACGAGGTCACCCTCGACGGCCCCGGGATGGAGGAGCACCACGGCGTGCTCCAGCTCCACAACTTCTACGTCGCCTACCGGCTGCCCCTCACCATCGAGGTCCAGTACTTCGACTGGCTCATCGACCTCGACGAGCTGTCGGCCCTGGCCCCCGAGAACCAGTAGCGGCTAACTGAGCCCGAGCCGGGCCCGCACCTCGGGTCGGCGCAGAGGTGGCACGGTCGGCGGCGGCTGCTTGCGAGGCGGGAGCGTGGCGATGAGCTCGGCCGTCGCCTCGGTCACTTTCACCACTGCAATCTCGAACGCGTCAGCGGTCTGGGGCGTGAGCTTGGCCACCCCGCTCACCTTGCGCACGTACTGCCGGGCCGCGGCCTCGATCTCGTCGTCGGTGGCGGCGGGCTGGAGCCCACGGAGGGTCGTGATGTTGCGGCACATGCCGCGACTCTACGGCCGGGGGCAGCTGGCGAAGCGGGCGTCGGTCCAGCTGTAGGACACCGGCACCACGTCGGCCGCGGTGGGCGGACCGCCCGGGCTGGTGATGGTCTCGTCGTCGCGGAACCAGTCCAGAGCCTGGTCCGAGCCGAGGGTGCGATTGGCGGGAATGGTGATGCGCCCGACCTCGGTGCTGTCGCGGCGCACCGCCACCTCGATGCTGCCGATGTTGACGGACTGGCCCGTGCGGTTCTCGGTCGTGCCCCGGACGTCGATGAAGTACACGTCGCTGCCCGGCGCCTGCTGGTCGAAGCGCCAGACGTCGAGCACCGTCCTCGGTCCCGTCCTCGGGCACGGGTTGGTCGTGGTCGTTGCCGCGCCGACCGCCGTGGTGCTGGTCGCGACGGTCGTGGTCGTCACCTGCAGCACGGTGGTGGCGGTGAGCACGAGCGTCGTGGTGGGCGATGCCACCTCTTCGGTGTCGGTGACCGTTGTGCCGCCCGAGGAGGGACGGTCCAGCGTCGTGCGGTTGCTGGCGTAGGCGGCGAACAGCCGCGAGTCGACGTCGTCCTGGGCGAGGGCAGGGATGACGAATGCGGCCACCACCGCCAGCGCCAGAGCGCCGGCCAGCGTGACGCGTCCCCAGCGCGACGCGGCGAGGCCGAAGCCCGCGGCCAGCAGCGCGAGCGAGCAGGCGAGGGTGAGATAGGCGCCGGCCTCGAGCACCCGGAACACGTCGGCGCCCTCTCGGGCCACCGCGTACACGAGCAGCAGCGGGGCGATGAGCGCGGTCGCCACGGTGAGCCATCGCACCTGGCGCCCGAGGACCGCGAGTGCACAGACAACCAGCGCACCGATCGGGATCAGCGCGGCGAGGTACGGCACCAGCATCTGCCGCTCGAACGTGCCGCGCGGCAGGTCGATGATGTACCGGTCGGTCCACGAGACCAAGCCCGCGCCCGACGAGCGCAGGAACCCGCCCGCGTCGAACCACGGCACGAAGAACAGCGCGATCAGGCCCAGAGCGAGCAGGGCCACCACGCGCGACGTGAACGCCCTCGGTCCGTCGACGACGACGACGTCGTCCTCCGCGACCACGACCGGCGCACCGGGTTCGGCAGGTTCGGCCTCCGCGACCGGCCCGGGCAGCGCCTCGCCGTCCGGTCCGAACTGCTGTCGCAGGCCGTCGTCCTCGCTGGTCCCCATCACTGCTCCCTGGGCGGTTTGCGGCATTCTGACAGGACGGTGAGCGGCGGCACCACACCTCGTCTTCGCGCTTTGCCCAAAGGAGAGGCGACCACCGAGGGAGAAGGAACATCCATGGCCAAGCCCGTCGTCCTCGCCGCCCATGGGATCACCGGCACCGGTGTGTCCTGGAACATCCTCCGCGACCAGCTCGGTGACGACGTCACCTTCATCGCGCCCGACCTGCGGGGCCGGGGCCAGGCCGCGTCGTGGGGCCCGCCCTACGGCATGGCTCAGCATGCTGCCGACCTCGTCACCCTGCTCGACGAGCGGGGCGTCACCGAGCCCGTGACCGTCGTCGGCCACTCCATGGGCGGCTTCGTCGCGGTGGTGATGGCCCACCTCCACCCCGATCGGGTGAAGAGCCTGGTGCTGGTCGACGGCGGCCTGCCCATCACACCGCAGGCTCCCGATCCCGGCGTGGTCGACGTCGAGCAGCTCCTCACTGCCGTCATCGGCCCCGCCATCGCCCGCCTGTCGATGACCTTCGAGTCGCGTGATGCCTACCGCGATTTCTGGAGGGCGCATCCGTCGTTCGCGGGCGACCAGTGGAACGACTATGTCGAGCAGTACGTCGACTACGACCTGGTCGGCACCGAGCCCGAGCTGCGATCAGGCGTGTCGATCGACGCGGTGAAGGGCGACGCCACCGACCTGTTCGCCACCTCGACCCTCTTCGACGCCATCGCCGCGTTGGCCAAGCCCACCGTGCTGCTGCGGGCCGAGAAGGGGATGATGAACGACCCCACGCCGCTCATTCCCGACGCCTTGGTGCAGCAGTACCCGCAGGTGAAGGACCTCGGCTACGTCGCCGACACCAACCACTACACGATCCTGCTGTCGGATCACGGCGCCAAGGCCGTCGCCGACGCCATCCGCCAAGCGGTGTGACTAGGCGCGCGACGACAGCGCGCTGACGCCGTCGCCGGACAGCTCGGCCAGGTGCGCCTTGCGCCCGGCCATGACCATCACCAGCGACACGATGGGGCCCGCCACCTCGGGCCCCTCGCCGTGCGACCAGTCCGCGTCGGTGGCGCGCAGCTGCAGCCCGTCGATGCGCTTCTTGGCGCCGATGACGAGGTTGGAGCCCTTGTAGAAGTCGGCCACCCGCACGGCCGCGTCGGTCGGGTACTGACGGGTGATGCCGAGGGGACGGCGGATGTCCTCGCTGTGCACGATGGCCTCGCCCAGCCACGTGTCCTTGGGCCCGGGCGGGGACTTGGTCGAGTCGATCTCGGCCGTGAAGTTGGCCAGCGTCTCGGCTGGCGAAGCGCCCCGCTCGGCGGCGATGTCCTTGTTCTGCATCTTGGACAGGCTGAACCCCGACCCGATGATCTTGGGGAGGAACGTCGCCCCCGACACCTTGGCCGTACCCGTCATGTGGGCCAGCACGTCGCGCACCGTCCACCCCTCGCACAGCGACGGCGTCTCCCACTGGGCCTCGCTCAACGAGGAAAGGTCGGCGGCCAGGGCCCTGCGCTCGCCGTGGATCGTGGGCCAGACATCGGGCTTCGGCATGGGCGCATTGTGGCATTCCCCAAAGGAGACGGCGGCCGCGAAGGCGAATCCCCTCCCCTATGCGCAAGGCCGTGCTCGTTGCCGTCGTCGCCCTGCTCCTGGCGCCGGCGGTGGCGCGGGCCTCGACCTCCGAGTCGTGGCGCAAGGTCACCGGAGACGCCCGGGACTACTGGCTGTACACGCCCGCGGGGGACGCCCCGGCTGCGGGTCGGCCGCTCGTCGTCTACCTGCACGGCTGCACCCAGAACAACGACACCGATCCCCAGGTCGCGTTCGGCACCCGGTGGAACGAGCTGGCGGCTCGAGAGGGCGCGGTCGTGCTCTACCCGCTGCAGGCCGCCTACGACATGGACCACCCCGAGGCGGTCGAGGGCAACGGCGGGTCGTGTAGGAACTGGTTCCTCGACAAGGACATGCACCGCGGCGCGGGCGAGCCTGCGCTCCTTGCCGAGCTGACGCGACAGGTCATGGCCAGCGAGGGCGTCGATCCCAGCCGGGTCTACGTGATGGGCACGTCTGCGGGCGCGGACATGACGAACGTGCTCAGCATCACCTACCCCGACCTGTTCAAGGCCGCGGCCATGTACGCGGGCTGTGCCTATGCCGTGTGCAGCGACAGCACCGGCACCCTCGCGGCGCAGGAGCTCGCCGCGCACCACTTGTCGCCCGTGCCCGCGATCGTCTTCCAGGGCGGCGCCGACAGCCTCAACAACCTGGCCATGGGCGACACGCTGCTGCAGCAGCAGGTGGGCATGCACGGCCTCGACCGCACGCCGACGTCGACCGAGCAGCACGGCGACCCCACCGCCGTCGAGCCCGGTGCGGGCAACCCGTGTCTCGACCACGCCGGCTACCCGTGCGCGGCCGGCGTCACCGGGTGGGCCAGCTACCCGTACACCGTCGACCACTACGGCGGCGGCGTCGTGGACTTCTGGACCATCCACGGTCTCAACCACGACTACCCCTACGGCGACACCCGGTCGACCTTCACCGACCCCGCCGGCCCCGACATCACCACCGCGGCATGGGAGTTCTTCGAGGCCGCGTAGCGTTGGGCCCATGGCCGATCAGCTGGATCTCGAGGACCCGCTCAAGCGCCAACCCCTGACCATCACCACGGTCAAGGCGGCCGACCTCACCGTCGTCGGCCACCAGCGCAAGCCTCGCCCCGCCCACCTCAAGGCGCTGGAGGCGTCGATGCAGCGCGTCGGCTTCATCACGCCGCTCGTCGCGGTCGAGCGCGACGGCAAGTACGTGATCATCGACGGCCAACACCGCTTCACTGCCGGCTCCGAGCTCGGCGTCAAGGAGTTCCCCATCGTCGTGGTGCCCGACGCCGTGGCCCGGCGCATGATGAGCCTGAACATCGAGCAGAGCCTCAACATCCGCGAGAAAGCCACCATCGCGCTGTCCATCTACCGCGAGATGCTGGAGGAGGGGCCGGACACCAAGGAGGACGACGGCGAGATCGTCGACGTCCTCGAGAACGCGCACGTGGTCACCCTCGGTCTCGCCTACGAGGGCAACGGGCGCCTCGCGGGCAGCGCCTACGAGGCCCTGCTCAAGAAGTGCGACGGCTTCATCGACCAACCCCTGTCCGAGGCCTACGAGACGCGCCAGGCCCGGGGCGCCAAGGTGCTGGAGGCGGCCGACGCGGTCAAGGCCGTCGAGGAAGCTTTGAAGTCGACGGGCGCGTGGCACTCCATGGCCCGCTACCAGATCATCAGCGCGGCCAACCCCACCAAGCGGGCCAAGGGCGTCGCCGACTTCGACAAGACCTTCGACAAGTTCATCGCCAAGCTGGCCGAGCTCGAGCAGGAGCCCCAGAAGGTCCTCAAGGAGAAGGTCGCCGAATAGCCGTAGCGCGCAGCGCGAGCGCGGCGAGACTCCGCTTGGTCGATTCGGGAAAGCGCGTCACGTCGGTCCAGGTGAACCGGCCCGGCAACCAGCCGGTGGCGGCCACGACCGCGGTCTGACGCATCGCGTCGTAGACGGGCTGGCCCTTGTGCTGCTCGCCGTCCAGCTCGAAGAAGAACCCGAGGTCGGGCCGGGATAGGTCGAGCCGAGCGATCAGCTGGTCGTACTCGTCGCGCACCTCGTGCTGACGCACGAGCTCGCCCACCTCGGGCACGTCACGCGCCAACTGCACCATGAGCGTCTCGAGCAGGCTCTCCGTGGGCGGCGCTCCAGGCGGCCGCAGCGCCAGCACCCGCCTGACGCGCGTCGATCGGACGCCCTCCAGGGCGGCGACCGTCGTGAGCGTCTTGCGCAGCGCCGACTCCAGGGCCTGCTCCCACGTCAGGTCGTCGAGTGTGGCGGCCAGGTCGGCCATCGTCGTCAGCCCATCCGCACATCGCACCCCGCCCAGGACGACGACCATGTGGTCCGGCAACCGATCCCGGCGGGTCGGCCGCCCGCCGAGCCCCACCGAGTCCAACCCATGCAGCACCCCCGCCAGGTTCCCGCGGGCCTCCCGCCCGCTCCGCAACACGTCCGCGCGTGCCCAGTCGAGCGCTGTGAGCGGCTCCGCGCCCACCGCGTACACACCGCGCCCGGCGGATCGGACCCGCTTCTTTTCTGTCGCCCACGCCAACGCGTGCTTGGTCGAGTGCACTTCCGCAGTCGTAAATAGCCGTCGCACAATGCCCCCTCGGTTTCTGTGCAACGAACGGCCGGTTGATTCCGGACAAATCGTCCCGGATCACCGGTCGTTCTTTGCACAGGTTTCGCAGTGGGGGGAAGGGGGCAGTCGAGGCGGACGTTACGCAGCACGTGTGACAGGCTCGGGGGCATGCCTGCGAACCCGATCAACCTGGACGACTTCGGCGGTGAGTTGTTCAACCTCGGCATGTCCGAGGGCGCCCGCCCCCTCTTCGAGCAGGTCACGACCTTCCTGCGGACCGAGATCGAGCCCGTCACCGAGGAGTACTTCCGGCTGGGTGAGGGGCGGGCACAGCGCTGGAGCTTCGGCCCCGGCCAGCTCGAATTGCTCGACGGCATCAAGGCCAAGGCCAAGGCCAACGGGCTGTGGAACTTCTTCCTGCCCGACGCAGAGACGGGCCAGGGTCTCAGCAACCTCGACTACGCCTACATCGCCTTCGAGCTCGGCAAGAACCCCATCGCGGCCGAGTGCCTGAACTGCAGCGCGCCCGACACCGGGAACATGGAGGTGCTCGAGCGGGTCGGCACACCCGAGCAGAAGAAGCAGTGGCTCGAGCCCCTGCTCAACGGCGAGATCCGCTCGGCCTACGCCATGACCGAGCCCGACCTGGCCAGCAGCGACGCGAGGAACATCGCGTGCAAGGCCGAGCTCGACGGCGACGAGTGGCTCATCAACGGCGAGAAGTTCTACATATCCGGCGCCGGCGACCCCCGCTGCAAGATCATGATCGTGATGGTCCGCACCAACCCTGATGCGGCCCAGCACCTGCA
>JBEEFQ010000093.1:0-4590 GCA_041166245.1 Actinomycetota bacterium
CGCAAGGCGGGGCGCAAGGCCCCTGATCGCGCGCCCGTGCTCATCGCGTCGGTGGTCGAAGCCGCTGGCGAGCTCGCGGCGCGCGCCGACGTCGCGCCGGCCGCGATCGCGCTCGGGGGCCGCTCCATGGGCGGCCGCATGTGCTCGATGGCGGTGGCCGAGGGACTCCCCGCCGCCGCCCTCGTGCTGATCAGCTATCCCCTCCACCCCCCGGGCAAGCCGGACAAACTGCGCACCGAGCACTTCGCGGCCCTCGACCTGCCATGCGTGTTCGTCTCGGGCACCCGCGACGCGTTCGGGACGCCTGCGGAGCTGGAGGCGGCGACCCGGGTCATCCCCGGTCCCGTGACCCACGAGTGGGTCGACGGCGGGTCGCACGGCCTCCGGGGGGCGGATGGTAGGGTCGTCGATGTGGTGCGGAGATGGATTTCGGTGGCGCGCCCGTAAGTCGGAAACTGTAACGAGGTTGTCGCTTTGCTAGCGGGGAAAAGTTTTTTTGCCACGCTGGGTGGGAAAAGTGCGGAACGGCGTCATCCGGGGGGCTGACGAGCGTTTAGTAGGTACAACCAGACAAAACGCGGACGAGCGTTGGAGGAAGTAATGGCGAGCAGGTTCAATCTGGGCGGACGCAGGCTGCGGGTCGCTCTCATCGCGGGGGGCCTGCTGGGCGCTCTCGTCACAGCGTCGGGGGGTGCACCTGCGCAGGCGCAGAACGGCGGGCCTTCGTTCCCCGGAAGTGCGACCTTCAACGCGTTCTCGGTCGGGCAGAACGTGTCCGCGGACGCTTTGCAGGCAGGTGATGTCCAGTTGGCAGACGTTGGCGTGACCATGTCCAGCGCGGCCACGGACTCGACCGGCCTGAAGGGCATCCAGAGCGAGACCAACAACGCCGTCGTGCCCGCACCTGGCACCGCTGACCTCGCACTCGATCCTGCGGGCGACGAATCGTACGGCAAGGGCTCCGCTGCCGAGGTGGGCCTCGGCACGCCGCTGCCGAACGAACTCGCCGACCAGGTGGCTCTGGCCTCGCGCGCCGAGGCGGCTGCCCTCCCCATCAAGATCAGCCCCTCTGATCCGGCCCCTGCTGGCGCCAACGCCAACTACACCGGTCTGGTGAAGACCACCGTGGCCGAGATCCCGGGCGATCCGCTGCTCTACGCGAACGTCCTGCCGAACGAGGCTGCTGCTGTATGGAGTGAGAAGACCTGCATCCTGGGTCAGCCGATTTCCTACGGTCGTGGCCACGCAGCTGACGCCGAGCTCGTCGACGCCGCGTCTGACGAGAACACCGATGACCTCGATGGCCCGGTCGTCTCCGTCGAGCAGGACTTCTTCGGTACCGCGAACCGTGCACCGGCGGACAGCCGCTCGTTCACCTACCTCATCAACAACGGTGACGGCACCTTCGGCGTCGCCTCCGAGACCCGGATGACGTTCGCGCCGGTCTCGCTGCTGGGTGTCGACCCCGCCGTTCCGACCCCGATCGTCGTGGAGATCCTCGGCGAGTGGATCTTCCGGGCCACGGCCACCGGCAAGCCCGGCGGTGCCAGCGTCAGCTACACGGTCAACGGCCCCAGCGCCGACCCTGACCCGACCCTCGTCCGCATCTGGCTGGCGCCGGAAGCTCCGGACGCGGTTCCGCCCATCGAGATCAAGAAGAGCCAGCTGTTCGGTCCCGAAGGCATCACCGAGTCGGACATCCCGGCGCTGCCGCTGCTCGGCCTGGCCCTCGGCGAGGACGAGCGGGCCATCGACACCGATTCCAGTGATGGTGTCGATCCCACGCTTCCCGCTGTGGAGTCCGCTGACGGCACCCTTGCCGCAGGCGCGGCAGATGTCATCCGCCTCGATGCCCTGGCTGTCGGCGACGGCACCCGGGTGGCCGGCCTCCGTGTCGGTCACATGGAGTCCAAGGCGCAGGTCCCGGCCGGTGGCTTCAAGTGCACCATCCCGGTCTCCAAGACGGGCCCCGCACAGGCCTCGGCTGGCGAAACCATCAACTGGACCATCAAGGTCCCGTCTGATCCCGACGCTCTGCTCGGCCTTGCGTGTGATCTCGTCAACATCACCGTGAAGGACACCATCAAGACGGTTGCGGGCAACGCCTCGGGCGTCATCACCAACATCTCTGCCCAAGGCAAGAGCGCCCCAGGGAACGGACCCACCGCGACCTTGAGTGGCCTCGGCCCGTACAAGGTGGGTGATCCACCCATAGAAGTCACCGTCACGGCCAGGCTGACTGGCTCGGGGCGGATCGAGAACACCGCTGACGTCACGGCCAACCTGGCCAACTGCGGCCAGGGCAACCTGGGCGGCACGATCACCGGCTTCGCCGATTTGGCCAAGGTCAGCGGCACCGCCGAGGTTCTCGGCAACGCCACGATCAGCGGCAGCGGCACGGCCGGCAACACCAACGTCGCCGTGCTGGCGGCCAGGCTGCCCACCACCGGTGCCAGCCAGGGCCTGACGATGCTCGGCATCGCCTCCCTGCTGACCGCCGCTGGCGTGTACCTCTTCAATCGCAAGGTCAGCCGCAGCACCAGCTGACCTCTCGCAAGACTGATGTGAAGAACCGGGCGCCTCGGCGCCCGGTTCTTCATTTTGGGGGTCAGTCGGGTGGAGGGCGGTCCTCCGGGTTGAGGTCCTCGAGTTCCTGGTGGGCGGTTTCGGGGAAGGCAGTGAAGATGAGGACGGCCACGATGGCGGGGCCGATGGCAAGGATGGCGAGGGCGGGGCCGATGGCGTCGAAGCGGTCGGCCAGGATGCCGGTGGCGACGAGGCCGACCACGCTGCCCACCCGGGCCACCCCCGTGATGACCCCGTTGGCCTTCCCGCGCAACGAGGTCGGGAACAGTTCGGGGCCGTAGACGCCCAGGGAAGGCACGGTCGCTGCGCCCACGACGGCGCCGATGACCGACCACGCCCACATGGGCCAGCCCGCGACAAGGAACATGACGACGGTGCCCCCTACACCGCCTATGACCGCGGTGCTGGCGACCACGCGACGGCCCCGGAGGTCGGCGAGCTTGCCGCCGACGACGATGCCGATGGCCCCGAAGACGTTGGTGGCGATGATGAACAGCGAGATGCGGCTCGCGGAGAACCCGCGCTCGTCGCGCAGGAACTCGTTCTGGAACTGGCTCGCGGGCACCGAGAAGACGGTCAGGCACACCGCGGCCACGCCGAGCAGCCAGAGACGGCGGCCGTGTCCCGCCACCGACGCCACGACGTGGGGGGCCTGGAAGCGCCGGGTCTCCGTGAAGCGCCGCCCGATGCTGCGCACGAGGGGGAGGCCGAGGAGGGCAACGGCGTAGAGCAAGCGCCAGCTGAAGAGATCGGCGAGGAACAGGAGGCCGATGCATGCGCCCGCACCGAGGGCGGCCGCCATCGTCTCCAGGCTGATGGCGAAGGCCCGGTTGTTGCGGGGCATCTCCTCGAGGGCGGCGACGAGCAAGGTCACGCTCGCCGCGGTCGCGAAACCGCGTGCGAGCACCTGGGTGCCCACGAGGGCCGGCATCGACGGCGCCAGGGCACCGAGGCCGCTCAGCACGCAGGTCCCGACTGCGGTGACCATCACCATGCGGCGCCGTCCCCGCCGGTCGGCCAGCGCCAGCAGGGGCAGGGCGACGAAGCCGTCGATGCGGACGGTGGCGAGCGCTATCCCTTGGCCCGTGGTGCTCACGCCGAAGTCCTCGGCGACGAACGTCATCGACTGGGAGAGCAGCGATGCCGCGTAGCTGACGACGAACGACATGGCCATCACCGAGCCCAGGGTGTTGGCCGCGACCGGGTCGAGCCGGTCCACCGGGCTCCACCAAGGGCGGCGGTTCCCTTGCCGGATGGCGCCGAGGTGGCCTCGCACGAGCGGCACGAACATCCACCCGAACCACGTGAGGGCGAGGCGGAAGTCGACGGTCTGGGAGACGCGGAACGCCTCGTCCCGCTCGTCCACGGGCGTCACCTCGACGGTGCGGGCGTAGTGCAGGAACGGTCCCTCGGCCGCTTCGTAGCGCCCCTCGCCCGTGCGGCGTTCGAGCACCACGCCGTCGCGGGGTTCCAGCAGCTGGTCCAGTTGGTTTCGGTCGACGACCGCCTGGCGGGTGACCGTGGCCACGGTGCGGGCGAGCATACTGAGGGCGTGGATCGGTTCGTGGTGCATCCCGGCCCCCCGCTGGAGGGCACCGTGCGGATCGGCGGGGCCAAGAACTCGGCGCTGAAGCTGATGGCAGCGTCCCTGCTGGCCGAGGGCACCTACGTGCTGCGCAACGCGCCCGCCATCGCGGATGTCGAGACCATGGCCGACCTGCTCACGTCGATGGGCGTCGACGTCACCCGGTCCGCGCCTGACGAGGTGACGATCGTGCGCCCGGCCGAGGTCGAGCCAGAGGCGCCCTACGAGCTGGTCGAGCGCATGCGCGCGTCCATCGTGGTGCTGGGTCCGCTGCTGGCCGCCTTCGGCCGGGCGCGTGTGGCGATGCCCGGCGGCGACGACTTCGGGTCACGGCCCATCGACATGCACCTCAAGGGCCTCGAGTCCATGGGCGTCACCTTCCAATTCGCCCACGGTTACATAGAGGCGCGGGCCGAGCA
>JBEEFQ010000094.1:0-9429 GCA_041166245.1 Actinomycetota bacterium
TAATAGTCCCGGCGGAGACGGCCATGCTGAAGTCGAGCCACCCGCAGCAACCGACCTCCAGCGCGGCCAGACGGCCGAGGTCGGCGGCGGTCGCCGCATCGAACGGGAACCGGAGCCGGACGCCACCGTCCACGGCGTCGCGCTCGACGGCCCGGGCTAGGACCGCCTCCCAGTCCTGGACGCGCTGGGCGACGTCGTCGGCCGTCTGCAGCGTGCAGACGATGGCGGCAGCGGTGTCGGCGACGCGGTGCTCGTTCATGCCCCGATTATGAACCCTCGAGCCCACTCGAAGGTCAAGCGGTTTGCTGATAGCGGCGAACGGCCACCCCAGCCCAGATGAGCTCGACCACGCCGAAGGGCCACGCGCCGGAGAGGAATCCGTAGACGCTCGACAGCACACAGCCGAGGGCGAAGCCGAGGATGAAACGTCGGCCCCGTCGTTCCAGTTGGTACATCACCATCATGAAGGTGACGGCCAGAACGCCGTAGATCGTGACCCCCATGCACGACAGTCAACCGCCGCCCGGGGGAAGATGGCCATCCAAACCACGGAGGAGGCGGCATGGTCGACATCGGCAAGTTCGCCAAGAAGGCCAAGGACCTGGTCGACAAGCGGGGCGACAAGATCGCCGCCGGCATCGACAAGGCCACCGACTTGGTCGACAAGAAGTCGAAGGGCAAGTACCGCGACAAGCTCGACAAGGTCGACGAGATGGCGAAGAAGCTCGATCGCACGACGAAGAACGACGCGGGCGCCGAGCGGCCGGAGGAACAACCGAAGGACGGATAGGGGCCAGGCCCTCAGGGGGTCACGGTCGTACGCTTCGCGCATGTCGCCGCGTGATCCGTTCGCCGTCGCCGCCGGGACCATCCGATTGGCCTCCGGCGTGTCGTTCCTCGTCGCGCCGAGGGCGGCCAGCGTCCTTTGGGGCTCCGACCCGGACAACAATCCGACTGCTTCGCTGTTGCTGCGCTCGATGGGCTACCGCGACGCCCTCATCGGCGGACTGCTCCTGCGCGCTGGCCTCGGGCGCGACCGCAACACCGCCGGGTGGTTCCTGGCCAGCGCGGGCGCCGACCTGGCCGACCTGGTCGGCGGCCTCGCGAACCACGACCGTCTGCCCCGCCGTTCCCGCACCGTGGGCATCGGAGGTGCCGCCGTCGGCATTGCCGTCGGCGTGGCGGGCGCGGCCCGTTCCCGGCGCCGCTGACGCCCGCTACGCCGTGTTGCTCCAGCGATGGGCGATGCCGTCGTAGACGCGCCGGGGGTCGGGATGTACGCCGTTGCAGCACGGGTACCAGCGGCAGTCCCGTGGTCGGCCCATCCGGCACTCGCGTGAGAAGACCGGATGCCGAGGATCGTGGTACAGCTCCGGCCAGCCGCTCGCGTCGAGCGCCTCGGCCATGTGAGCGAGCTCGCTCTCGAGACGGGCGAGCTGCAGCCGAGCCGAACGGCGGTCCCACGCCTCCAGGCGCCTCCGGTCCTTGACCGTGCGCCGGTCCTCCGGCTTCTCGAGAACGTCCTTGATCCGATGCGGTAACGCAGCCACCGCTGTCACCTCCGCGCGCCGTTGCAGCCGTCGGGGGGGACGAGGCCATTGTGGGCCCGCCCGGCGAGGAGGGAAAGGGTGGTTTCGCGTATGGCCCGCCTGGTGACCGACGGGCGTTATCCGGTCAGTTCGAGGGCGGATCGTCTGCGCAGCGTGCCGGAACCCATCGCCAGGCCGAGGAGGATCACTCCAGCCGTCGTCGGCACCTCGGCCCCCGTCAGCGGCAGGACCTGTGCCGTATCGGAACCGGCGCTCACGACCGCCGTCCGGCTGGTGGCGGCTGGTGCGGGCGCCGATCGAGGCGCAGGCGCCGCGGCGCAGGCGGTGTCCGCCGCCAGACCCTTGGTGCACAGCCACCCTGCGACGGTCGACCGCAGGGTCGGGGCCGACCGCTCGAGGGCGAGAGCCGAGCCCGCGCCGGTGACCATCGCGAGGTCGACCGACGGAGCGCCGCTGAAGCGGTCTCGCTGCTGTTGGCCGGCGGTCGGCTGGTCGAAGAGCGCGTGCGCGAACCCAGCCTTCGTCATCACCTGGTCGCCAGCGAGCCGAGGAAGATCGCGAGGTTGCCGAGCACCATCGCCACCACGATCGGGTGGCGCAGGCCCTCGGCGAACGCACGTGTGCCTTTGCCGCCTTCGGCAGGGCGAGTCCCATGCCGGCGAAGGACGACGACGCCGATCACACCCAGCACCAGGGCGGCGGCGGTCTCCAGCGAGGCGGCCGTCCACGACAGCGCGCTGCCCTCGCCGCTGACGAACGAGTCGCTGAACCAGCTGCGTTCCGGTGTGAAGTGCACGGCGAGGTACCCGAGGGCCAGTTGGAACCCGACGCCGGCCGCCGCGAGTGGGGCGGCTGGGTGTCGCATGAAGACGAGGAGCACGACGCCGATCTCGAGGAGCATCGCCGCGCTGCCGAGCGCGAAGACCTCTGCCGACACCGTGTCGCCTCCCCGCCGGAGGTGATCGCCGTTGTGGACGAGGACCGCGACCGCGAAGAACGTCGCCGCCGCCCGCAGCGCAGCTGTCTCCGTGCGGTCCCGGACAGACGGGGAGAGGAGGGCCCCGGACATGCTCGCTCCTTTGGGCTAGAGTGATCGTTCTAGAGCGATCACTCTACTCAGCTTCGGAGCGAGTGCAAGATGGAGAGATGACCGACACCCGGCATCGCATCGTCGAAGCCGCCGCAGCGGCGTTCATGCGCCAGGGCTATGCGGGAGCGGGCCTGAAGCAGATCACGGTCGACAGCGCGGCCCCGGTCGGCTCGCTCTACCACTTCTTCCCCGGCGGGAAGGAGGAGCTGACGGGGGAGACCCTCCGGTGGGCGGGCGCGGCCTATCTGCAGCGCGTGGCAGGGGTCATGGCCGCCGCTGAAGGCGACATCGCGACACGGGTCGCATCCACCTTCGAGCACGCGGCGGCCACGCTCGAGACGACGGACTACGCCGACGCCTGTCCGATCGCGACGGTGGCCCTCGAGGTGGCCAGCAGCAACGAGGAACTGCGCCTGGTCACCGACGAGATCTTCGAGTCCTGGCTCGAATCGGCCGCGACGGCGTTCGGCAGAGCCGGCGTCGCCTCGGCTCGGGCGCGCGAGCTGGCCATCCTCTTGGTCGGCGCGCTCGAGGGAGGCTTCCTGCTGAGCCGGGCCGCCAAGCGCCCCGAACCCATGCTCGTGCTCGGCCGCGCCGTCGCCGACCTCGTCCGCGATTCGCTCCCCTCTACGCCGGCTGATTGACGACGGCCGAAGTCAAGACGGTAGGGAGCGGTTCGGCGTGCACGAGCACGAGCTCCGACGTGGTGCGCGTGAGCGCGACGTACAGCCCGGTGAGACCGGCTTCCCGGACAAGGGCAGCGGGTTCCACGACCACGACGCGATCGAACTCGAGCCCCTTCACGTCTGGCACGGTCATGGCATCGAGCCCGGCGGCCAGCGTCCGCGGGGCGACGACGGCCGTGAGGAGTCCATC
Source organism: Actinomycetota bacterium (assembly GCA_041166245.1). GTDB lineage: Bacteria > Actinomycetota > Acidimicrobiia > Acidimicrobiales > JAFATL01 > JBEEFP01. The sequence goes on from JBEEFQ010000094.1 coordinate 3,517, forward strand.
GTCGCTCCGCCTGGCCCGCTCGACCGCCCCCGGCACGTCATTCGTCGCCACGATGGCGGGTGGCTGGCCCGACTGACGTACCGGGACGGGTGCGGTGAGCTCGGGATGAGCAGCGGCGAGAACGCCCGCCGCCAACTCCATGACCTCGGCCGGCGTGCGGTAGCCGATGGTGAGCTCGACTCGCGTCACGTCTGCATCGCCGGCGCGGTGGATGACCTCGTCCCAGGTGTGGGCCGCCCACGGCGTCGTTGCCTGGGCCAGGTCGCCGACCACCGTCATCGAGCGGCTCGGACAACGCCGCAGGAGCATGCGCCACTGCATGGGTGAGAGGTCCTGGGCCTCGTCCACCACGACGTGCCCGAAGGTGTCGCCGCGGCTCGCCCGTTCCTCGTCGACCTCGGAGGCCTCCTCTCGGGCGTAGGCGAGGAGCCGCGCCTCAGCCGTCGCTCGGACCACCGGGGAGATGGGGCCGAGATCCTCGAGCTGCTGGTCGATGAGGAACCGGTCGTACGCCGTCGGCTCGGAGGCGGATCTGACCGGCGGGGCCTTCGTCGGTCCGAGGAGTGCGGCTGCCTCGTCGAGCAGGGCGACGTCCGCCTCGGTCCACGCCACGGCGTCGGCCGACGCACTCCGGTCGCGATGCAACAGGGCCTGCTCTTCCGCGTCGAGCAGCTCCGCGCCGGCGCTGGCCACGAGCGCCGGCGATCCGAGCAGGTCGTGGACCAGCTCGGCCGCCGACAGGCGGGGCCACATGCGCTCCAGGGTTCGGCGCACGTCGCGGTGGCGGGCCACGGACTGGGTGAAGTCCTTCTGCACCGGCAATCTCGCCGCACCGCCGCGGGCGAGGGCCAGGCGTTCGATGTCCTCCTGCGCCGACCGCCACAGCGCCTGCAGCACCAGCCGCCGGACCAGGCGCCGGCGCTCGTTGTGGGTGCCGGGCTCGGCCTGGACGCGGGCCACGATGCGACGCGAGGTCGCTCGCGTCAGCCTGACCGTGAGGCTCCCGCGACCGATGACGAGGTCCTGCCTGAGGGGGCGTTGCCGATCGGCCAGGGCCGTCCCGAGGAAGGCGACCATGCGGGCGTCGTGCTTCACCGCCGCCACCTCGATGGGCTCCTCCCGTGACGGCCGGAGGCCGACGATCAGGTCGCCCGGTGTTGTCAGCGTCGCAGTCTGCTCGCCGAGGGCGGGCAGCACGTCCTCCACGTACCTGATGAACCCGGCGTTGGGCCCGACGAAGAGGAGACCGTCGTGCTCGAGCTGCAGCCGGTGCGCGTACAGGAGATAGGCGGCCCGGTGCAGCGCCACCGCTGTCTTGCCCGTTCCCGGACCGCCCTGGACCACGAGGATGCCCGCGAGCGGTGCGCGAACGATCTGGTCCTGCTCCCGCTGGATGGTGGAGACGACGTCGGCCATGCGTCCCGTCCGCCGCCGCTCCAGGGCCATCAGCAGCGCCCCCTCGCCGACCAACGGCAGCCCCGACCGTTGCACCGCGTCGGCGTCGATCACCTCGTCGTCGAGCCCCACCACCGTCCGCCCGCGGTTGAGGAAGTGCCGGCGCCGGGTCACGTCCATGCGGTCGCTCCCGGTCGCGCGGTAGAAGGGTTCGGCGGCGGGCGCCCGCCAGTCGACCACGAGGGGCTCGAGGTCGCCGTCGTGCACCGCCACCCGTCCCACCACCAGGCTCTCGCCGTCGTCGAGGTCCAGTCGTCCGAAGCACAGCGGCTGCTCCCCGATGCGCAACTGACGCGAGCGACGCGCCGCGGTGGCCGCGAGGATGTCCCGCTCACGGCGTCCCTGCTGGCTGGTGGTGGTGTCGGCGCGCGCTTCGGCCGCCGTGGCGGCCGCCTCGGTGACGAGCGCGTCGAGCCGGTCGTAGGAACGGTCGACGTGCGCCTGCTCGCGCGTCAGCTCCGGGTGCGGCATGCAGCTCCCCCTCTCGCAGCCCCCAACGGGCCGGAGAGAGCGATGGTGGACGACGCGTCCCGCTTGCGGCAAGAGGGGGGTGGCTCGGTATGATGGAGACTGCAAGGGCACCCCGAGGGGTGCCTTTTGTCGTTGCCGGCGGGTGTTGCTCGTCCGTTGAGTTCAGGCGACGCGTGAGACGACGTTGGCCCGAGGCCCTCGACGCGGCAGCCGCTACCGTGGCGCCGAGTCTCTCGAAGGACTCCCTGAGCGAAACCGGGGAACACGCGCTGCCCTACCAGCTCGGCGTCGACTTGGGCACGACATACACCGCCGCTGCCGTCGCGCGCGATGGCCGCGTCGAGGTCGCAACACTCGGCACGCGCGCCGCCGTGGTGCCGTCGGTGCTGTTCCTTCGGGAGGACGAGACCCTTCTCGTGGGTGAGACGGCCAGTCGCCGAGGGGTCGCCGAGCCTGATCGCGTCGTGCGGGAGTTCAAGCGCCGCTTCGGCGACCCGACGCCGATTCTGATCGCGGGAACGCCCTACGCCGCTGACCAGCTCATGGCCATGATGCTGCGATGGGTGATCGACACCGTCGCCATTCGTGAAGGCGGTGCGCCCGATCGTGTCGTCGTAACCCATCCCGCCAACTGGGGCCCGTACAAGCTCGACCTGCTGGCCCAAGCCATCCGACTTGCCGACGTCGGCGATCCCGTGGTGCTCACCGAGCCCGAAGCGGCCGTGATCTCTTACGCCGCCAACGAACGGGTCGAAGTCGGGAGCGTGGTAGCGGTTTACGACCTCGGTGGTGGGACCTTTGATGCGGCGGTTCTTCGGAAGACGGCTGGGGGATTCGAGATCATGGGCAGGCCGGACGGGATCGAGCGACTCGGCGGCATTGACTTCGACGAAGCGGTGTTCGCCCACGTGGCAACCGTGGTGGGGTCGACGCTCGAGAACCTCGACCCTGACGACACCGCGGCCCGCACCGCGGTGGCCCGTCTGCGTGAGGACTGCGTGGACGCCAAGGAGGCCTTGTCGTCCGACACGCACGTCGTCATCCCTGTCCTCTTGCCGCCCGTGCACTCCGAGGTCCGCATGACGCGCGGGGAGTTCGAGGCTCTCATACGCCCGAGCCTGTCGGGCACGGTCGACGCACTGTCGCGCGCCCTCGCGTCGGCGGGCGTGCTGATGGCCGACGTCAAGGCGGTACTGCTCGTCGGCGGGTCGTCACAAATCCCGCTCGTGGGCCAGCTCCTGGCTGAGCGGTTGGGCTGTCCCGTGGCCGTCGATGCTCACCCCAAGCACACCGTTGCCCTCGGCGCCGCACGCGCCGCCGCCGAGCCAAGCTCCTCCCGGCCGCCGGCGACCCTGCCCCCGCCGGCCGCGGCCCCGCCGGCCGCGACCGCACCCGTGGAGCCGTCTGCTCCGCCGCCCGAGGTGGCGGGGCCGGAACGCCCATCGGAAGCAGCTCCAACCGGCGCCGACAAGTCTGCCCCCGGCCGGCCCTTCACAAGACTCTTGGCACTCGGGGCAGTGGCCGCGGCCGTCGTCGTGGTGGCTCTCGTTCTTGCCACACGCGGAGGTGGGAACGATGAACCCGGTGGCGCGTCGACGACCAACGCGGCGATCGTCGGGCTGGTCGCGCCGGAAGCGATCGGAGCATTCCGGCTCGACCCTGATACGCAGACCTTCGATGACACGGACACCTTCGACCGGAACTACCTCGGGCAGGACGATGCGATCCTCAACTACTCCGGCAACCGGTTTGGGTCAGCGACGGAGGTCGAGGAGAGCGTGGCAGGAGGGCTCGAGGGACTCCGGCGTGTCTATCCGGCTGAGAGCGACGTGCGGTCTGTCACTAGGGGTGGGACAGAGTTCAATTGTGCCCGCGGCGTGCTGCCGCCCAGGACGAGCTCCACCACGTACTGCGAGTGGACCGCCGCCCGCACCGTCCTCCACATCCACGGGCCCGACGTTCCGATCGAAGACATGGTCGCCTTGGCGGTGGAGGCGATGGAGGGCACTTCCGGCTTGGGAACGTGACCGGGACGTCACCGGCCTCCGCTTCGCCTTTACTCGTCCAGGCCGACCGGCTTGCCGTGGACCATCCGGCGCTGAGCGCTGTGCTGACCAGGTTGGTGGCTGGCGGCTTGAGTGTGAGGCACGTAGTCATCCAGTCAAGAGCGCCACAACATCGGCTGTGTGACCCGCGAGCAGAGCGGCGTATGGGCGACCGACCTGCCTTCGCTGCGGCAGGTCAGTCCAGCAAGGTGCGCCAGTGGACCTTGCACCAGGTGGCCTGGTTGCACGCCGGGCAGCGCATGAGGCGGGTGAACTCCCGGCCCGGGATCGGCAACCACAACGACGGCACCATGCGGATGCCGAGTGCCGTGAGGGGCACCGGCGAGCGCGCTTCGCACGCCGAGCACTCGAGGACGACCGCGCCCTTGCGTCGAGGCGCGGCCGAGAACAACGCCTGACGACCCTCGGCGGCGGGTGGCTTGTGGTCCATCGGCGGGGCGATAGGACCGAACAACGCCCGCTTGCCACGGCGCTCCGGCTCGATCGGGTCGAGGCGCTTCTCGCTTCGCTCGCTCATGGCGCCCAGGGCTCCAGTTCAGCGGCGAGGCTGCGGTAGGCATCGGCGCTGGCCGAGCGCCTGGCGTGTTGCAACACGGAGCGACCCTTGCCCGGCGCCTCGGCAACGCGCACCGACTTCGGCACCGGCGGCTCGAGGACGGTGATCCCGTATGTGGTACGTACGTCGTCGAGCACCTCTCGCCCCAACCGGGTGCGGCCGTCGAACATGGTGGCAATCACCCCTCGCACCTTGAGGTTGGGGTTCGTGTACGCGCGCACGTCGTCGATGGTCTCGAGCAGCTGGCCGACGCCGCGATGGCTGAGCGTCTCGCACTGCAACGGCACGAGGACCTCGTCGGCGGCCGTCAAGCCATTGATCGTGAGCACGCCCAGCGACGGCGGGCAGTCGATGAGGATCACGTCGTAGTCGTTCTTGATGGGGTCGAGCGCCCGGGCCAACGCGTACTCGCGTCCGGGGCGTGTGAGCAGGTGGACTTCGGCGCCCGCCAGGTCGATCGTGGCGGGCAGCACGTGGAGGTCGCCGACCTTCAGCAGCACCTCAGCGGCTGGCGTGCGTTGCACGAACACGTCGTGCAGCGACTTCGGCAGGTCGTTGGGGTCGACGCCCACGGAGAAGGTCAGGCATCCTTGGGGGTCGAGGTCGACGAGGAGCACCCGCCGGCCCATCTCGGCGAGGGCGACGCCCAGAGCGTGGACGGTGGTGGTCTTCGCCACTCCCCCTTTCTGGTTGGCAACAGCGAAGACGGTCGGCATCCGCGGAGTGTAGGACGGGCGCCCAGTGCGAGCAGGTCCTGTCGAGGGCGGTTGGCCCGGTCAGGGTTGCAAAATTGCAACGACTCGTGTGCACGGACTCGATCAAGGCACGTTGTCCTCGGGTGGCTCGACGCGAACGGGCGACTAGGCCGGGTCTGCGCCCCCGGTGGAGGGGACCCATGGAATGAACCCGAGTGATTCATAGAGTCTCATCGCGGCGCCGTTCTGTGCATCGACACGCAATGCGATGGCGGGCTCGTTGGCCCGAGCGGCCGCCGCGAGCGTCTCGGCCACCAGATGTGAGCTGAGTCCACGACGGCGGTGTGCTCGCGCCGTGAACAGTTCGATCACGAACGGACACTCGGGGACGTCGTCCCATGGCGCTCGGACGACGGTCAGCACGCCGGCAACGATCTGACCCTCTCGCGTCACCACCCGCGTCGCCTCATCCCACATCTGGCCGTATGCCCCGCCGAACGATGCCTCGATGTCCTCGACCGCGTCCTGGAGCGTGGTGGCAGCGCTGCCTGGGTCGTACGCGTCGAAGTACAGAGCGCCCAGCGCCTCCGTATCACCACGACCGCAGAGCCGAGTGGAGTAGTCGGCAGCTAGTGGGACGACGCGATCTGACCCCGCGGCGCTGATGAGC
>JBEEFQ010000095.1:0-6111 GCA_041166245.1 Actinomycetota bacterium
GGCCGCACCGAGGACTGGAAGTTCGCGTTCGTCGGCGGGCGCGACCCGGAGACCGGTGATGTGCAGATGCCGCCGCTGCCGGGCAGCACCGAGGCCGTTCCCATGGCCGACGCGGTCGGCACCATCGTCACCTTCACCGTCGACCGCATGGCGTACTCGCCGAGTCCGCCCATCGTGTTCGCGGTGGTGGACTTCGACGGCGGCGGGCGATTCCCGATCGAGCTCACCGACGTGCGCGAGGCGGACGTCGCCATCGGCGGGCGGGTGGAGATGACGTTCCGCAAGCTGTTCACCGCCGATGGCATTCACAACTACTTCTGGAAAGCACGGCCCGTCGCGGCCGGGGAGGGTTCGTAGCGATGGGCTCGCACGGGATCAAGGACCGCGTTGCCATCGTGGGGATGGCGTGCACGCCGTTCGGAGAGCACTGGGACCGCAGCGCCGACTCACTCATGGTGCAGGCCGCGGGCGAGGCGTGCGCGTCGGCCGGCATCGAGAAGGAGGCAATCGACGCCTTCTGGCTGGGCACCGCCCAAACGGGCATGAGCGGCATCACCCTGGCCCGGCCCCTGCAGGTCGAGGGCAAGCCCGTCACGCGAGTCGAGAACTACTGCGCCAGCGGTTCCGAGGCGCTGCGCCAGGCGGCGTACGCGGTCGCGTCGGGCGCCTACGACGTGGCCATGGCCCTCGGCGTCGAGAAGGTGAAGGACAGCGGGTACCAGGGCCTCAACGCCAACAACCCGCCGAGCGACGGCACGGGCCGCACCCTCACCGCCGCGGCCATGTTCAGCATGGTGGCGCCCGCCTACGCCAAGCGCTTCGGTGTGGGCGACACCGAGATGCGGGAGGTGCTGGCCCGCATCGCGGCCAAGAATCACCGCAACGGCGCGCGCAACCCGCGGGCCCAGTTCCGCAAGGAGGTCAGCACCGAGACCATCTGCAACGCGCCCACGGTCGCGGGCGGCCTCGGCGTGTTCGACTGCGCGGGCGTGGCCGACGGCTCGGCCGCCGCCATCGTCGTGCGGGCCGAGGACGCCTCGAAGTACGTGGCCAACCCGTTGATCATCAAGGGGTTGTCGTTCGTCGCCGGCACCGGGCGCGGGCTCACCGACCCGGCCTACGACTACACGACGTTCCCCGAGGTGGTCGCCACCGCGGCCGATGCCTACCAGCAGGCCGGCATCGACGATCCCCGGTCGCAGCTCGCGATGGCCGAGGTGCACGACTGCTTCACGCCCACCGAGCTCGTGCTCATGGAGGATCTCGGGTTCGCGGAGCGAGGCACGGCGTGGAAGGAGGTCATGGCCGGGACCTACGACCTCGAGGGCGACCTGCCCATCAACCCGGACGGCGGCCTCAAGAGCTTCGGACATCCGGTGGGCGCCACCGGCCTGCGCATGCTGTTCGAGTGCTGGCTCCAGCTGCGGGGCGAGGCGCCCGAGGACCGCCGCATCCCCACCGCTGGCCGCAAGCTGGCGCTGACGCACAACCTGGGCGGCTACCCCGGCGAGATGGTGTCGTTCGTCTCTGTCGTCGGCGTCGGCTGACCGTGACCGGCCAACCGCGCTCTGGCAGATGCCGCGATGGGGGACCGGGTCAACCGCACAGCCGCTGCCGAACGTGTGGGGGCCCCATCGCACGTCAGCGAGCGAAGCTTGCGAGCGAGCGAATGTGACAGTCGCACCGCTGGACGGCGTGCGTATCCTCGCCGCCGAGCAGATGCAGGCGCTGCCCTACGGCACCCAGCTGCTGGCGCGCCTCGGCGCGGACGTGGTGAAGGTCGAGCCGTTGACCGGGGAGTCGGGCCGTGGATCGCAGCCCGCGATGATCGACGCCCAGGGCCGTTCGGCCGGCGCGACCTTCCTGCGCAACAACCTCGACAAGCGAAGCGTGGCCATCGACCTGCGCAGCGACGCGGGCAGGGAACTCTTCCTGCGCCTCGCGCCGAAGTTCGACGTCGTCGCCGAGAACTTCAAGGCGGGCGCGATGGACCGGCTCGGCCTCGGCTATGACGCGGTGGCGGCCCGGCACCCGGCCGTGATCTACGTGTCGGTCTCCGGCTTCGGCAACCGGGGCGACTCGCCCTACCGCGACTGGCCCGCGTACTCCGCCATCGTCGAGGCCATGTCGGGCATCTATGAGTTCACCCGCCGGCCCGACGATGCGCCGCGCGCTAACCCGGTCGGGGCCCTCGGCGACATCAGCTCCGGGCTGTATGCGGTGATCGGCATCCTCGCCGCCTTGCGCCACCGCGACCGCACGGGCGAGGGCCAACACGTGGACGTGGCCATGTACGACGCGACCGTCGCCATGACCGACATCGTCGTCGGCCTGGGGTCGATGGGGATGGAGCGGCTGGCCTTTCCTGCGCCGATGATCCTCGACACCTTCCGCGCCAGCGACGGGTGGTTCGTGATGCAGCTCGTGCGCGAGCACCAGTTCGAGCGCCTGGCGCGCGTCGTCGGCCATCCGGAGTGGATCGACGATCCCCGTCTCGCCACCCGGGCCGGTTGGGGCGAGCACCTCGAGGACATGCTGCGACCGGGCATCGAGGGCTGGGCGTCGGCCCACACCATGCGGGAGGCCGCCGCACTGCTCACGGCCGAGGGGGTGGCCTCGGGGCCGTGCTTCGAGTCCCACGACGTGATGACCGAGCCGCACCTGAGGGCACGGGACATGCTCGTCGCGTTGGAGCGCACCGACGGCGTCGAGCAACCGGTGCTCGTCCCCGGCAATCCGGTGAAGCTGTCGGGCGTGGTGGAGACCGAGCCGCAGCCACCCCCGGGGCTCGGTGCCCACACCGCATCGGTGCTGCAGGACGAGCTCGGCCTTTCCGAGGCCGAGGTCGATGCCTTGGCCGCCGAGGGAGTGCTGGGCGTAAGCTGACGGGTCGTCAGATTTCCAAGGGCCAATAGAGGAAGCAGAGACGTGGACTTCGACTTCTCGCCAGAACAGCGTGACTTCCTCGCCGAGGTCCAGGCCTTTCTCGACGCCAACGACGACCCCGAGGTCTTCGACCTGACGCGCGAGAACATGGCCCAGATCGTGGACACGCCCAAGCGACGCCAGTTCATGGCCACGCTCGGCGACAAGGGCTGGCTCGGCATCACCTGGCCCAAGGAGTGGGGCGGCCAAGAGGGCGATGGGGTCTACGAGTACCTGCTGAACGAGGCGCTGGCCGGGCGTGGTGGCCCGCAGATAGGCAAGGGCGTCGGCATCATCGGCAAGACGATCCTCGCCCACGGCAGCGACAAGATGAAGAAGGAGTTCCTTCCCAAGATCCTTCGCAACGAGGTCGAGTTCGCGGTCGGCTACAGCGAACCCGACGCGGGCTCGGACGCCGCGTCCATGAAGCTCAAGGCGGTCAAGGACGGCGACGGCTGGCGTCTCAACGGGCAGAAGACGTGGACCACATCCGCGCACTTCGCCGAGTGGTACTGGGTGGGCGCTCGCACTGATCCGTCTTCCAAGCACCAGGGCATCACCTTGTTCCTCGTTCCGCTCGACGACCCAGGCATCACCATCAACGGGATCTGGACGATGGGCGACGAGCGCACCAACGACGTCTTCTTCGACGACGTGTTCGTGCACGACGACTACGTGGTCGGCGAGGTGAACCGCGGCTTCCAGTACATCTCCGAGGCCCTCGACCTCGAGCGCTTCACCATGTTCACCTTCTCCCCCATCGAGCAGCGCCTCGACCTGCTGACGGACTACGTCAAGACGGCGGTGCGCGACGGCGAGCCGCTCAAGGACGACCAGGTCACGCGCCAGCGCATCGCCCAACTGCACACCCAGGCCGAGGTGGCCCGCGTGCTGGGGCTGCGGGTCGTCGCCGCGTCGATGAAGGGTGGCGCCCCGCCCACCAACGAGTCCTCGGAGTACAAGCTCTACGCCACCGAGCTCTCCAAGCGCCTGGCCGACGCGTCGATGGACATCGCCGGCCCGGGGTCGCAGCTGCGGGTGAAGACCGAGGAGGCGCCGATGGCCGGGCGCTCCGAGTCGACGTACCGCTACACCGTGATCGACACCATCGGTGGCGGCGCGTCGGAGATCCAGAAGAACATCATCGCCCGCCGCAAGCTCGGCCTCCCCAAGAACTTCTGATGGCAGAGGACTTCTGATGCTGCGCGACATCACCGTGCTCGATCTGGCCACCGTCGGTCCTGCGGCGCGCGCCTCGCGCTGGCTGGCGGATTACGGCGCTCGGGTCGTGAAGGTGTCGTCGACGCATCGCAGCCAGATCGTGCCGCCGTTCTACGCGTACAGCGCCCACCGGGGCATGGAACGCGTGCAGCTCGACCTGAGCTCCCCGGACGGCATCGAGACCTTCATGGGTTTGGTGGAGGAATCCGACGTCGTCATCGAGAGCTTCCGGCCTGGCGTGATGGCGAGGATGGGCGTCGGCTACGACGACGTGAAGGCCCGCAACCCCCGCATCGTCTATTGCTCGACCACTGGGTACGGCCAGGACGGCCCCCGGGCCCAGTGGGCCGGGCACGATCTCAACTACCTGGCCATCGGCGGGTTCCTCGACTGCTCGGGACGGGGACCCGACGGGCGTCCACCCATCCCGGGCGCCACGGTCGCCGACAGCGCGGGCGGGGGCATGAATGCGGTCATGGGCATCCTCGCCGCCTTGGTGCGCCGGGCGACGACAGGCCAGGGCGCGTGGCTCGATGTCTCCGCCGCCGACGGCGTGCTCGCCCTCATGGCCCTACAGGTCGACGAGCACCTGGCGACCGGCGTGGTGCCGGGGCCGGGGCACGGCATCCTCACCGGTCGTTACGCCTGTTACGGCGTGTACGGGTGCAGCGACGGCAAGTGGATCACCGTCGCCGCCATCGAGCCGAAGTTCTGGGCCAACCTCTGCTCTTTGCTCGGGCTCGACAAGTGGACCGGTCACCAACTCGACGACGCGGTGCAGGACGAGATCCGCGCCGACATCGAGGCCGTCTTCCGCACCCGCCGCCGCGACGAATGGTGCGCTGAGCTGGCGCCGGCCGACACGTGCGTGGCCCCCGTGCTGTCGGTCCCCGAGGTCGTGGCCGACGAGCACTTCGTGGCGCGCAACGCGTTCGTGTGGGCCACCGACGCCGAGCACGGAGACTTCCGCCAAGTGGGATGGGTACTCGCAGGCTCGGGGGTCGATTCGTGAGCACATTGCCGGCCGCGGTCGAGCGTTTGGTGGGAACGGTGCAGTACGAGGAGACGGCCGAGTTCCCCGTCGAGCAGGGCTACGTGTGGACGTCGTGCGCGTCGGTGGAGAACGGCAACCCGCTGTTCTGGGACCCGGCCGTCGCCGAGGGGCTCACCGGCGGGCCCATCGCTCCGCCAACCATGATCTCGACCTGGTTCCGTCCCCACCACTGGGCTCCCGGCCGCACCGAGCAGAAGCTGCCGCTGCAGATCCACTTCGACCTCAAGGACGAGCTCGGGCTGCCGGAAGCGGTCATGAGCGACAACTCGATCATCTTCCACGAGCCCGTGCGCCCCGGCGACGTGCTGTCGACGCGGCAGATCCTGCGCTCGGTGAGCGACGAGAAGACCACCAAGCTCGGCACCGGCCGCTTCTGGGTGATCGACGTCGAGTACCACAACCAGAACGGCGAGCTCGCGGCCGTCGAGTCGTGGACCGGCTTCGGCTACCGGAGGGCGTCATGAGCTCCGTCGATCTTCTCTGGGACGAACTCGAGAAGGGGGCCGAGCTGCCGCCCCTGTCATACGACGTCGATTCGACGACGATCGTGGTCGGCGCTCTCGCGACCCGCGACTGGCGCCCGCAGCACCACGACTACCACTTCGCCACCGAGCGCAACGGGGTCAAGGACATCTTCATGAACGCGCCCAACCAGGCCGCCTGGTTCGAGCGCTACGTGACGGACTGGACGGGACCGCGCGGCCGCCTCGGCCGCGTCATGTTCCGCATGAAGGGCTCGGTGTTCCCCGGCGACACCATGGTGCTCACCGGCACGGTGACTGCGACCGAGGTGGACGACACCGGCTGCGGGTGGGCCGAGCTGGACGTGACGCTCGCGGTGGACGGCGAGACCAAGACCACGTGTGCGGTACGGGTGGCCATTCCCACCGCGGCCGACGACAACCCCTGGG
>JBEEFQ010000096.1:0-6240 GCA_041166245.1 Actinomycetota bacterium
CGAGCTGGGTCGCGTTGCAGCCGTCGGGCACGAAGCCGCTCACCGGCGGGTTGGTCCCCTCGGCGACGAGCCAGGGGATCTGCACCTTGAAGTCGCCCGCACCCACGTTGCGCACGTTGGTGGTGAATCGCAGGCAGCGGGTGACCGGGTCCTGGACCCCGCCCGTGCCGGGCGAGGTGATGCCGAGACTCTCGTCGAGGTAGCACGAGTTGGGCGTCGGTGCGACGACGGGCAGGGGGAACCCGAGCGGCGTCGACGCGGCGGGCGGCACACCATCGACGTGGAGGTCGAAGGCGGGAACGGACTGGAGCGTGGGAAGGATGAAGCAGCCCGTCACGTCCGACACGGTGATGCCGCACGTGGGCGGGGCCGGCTCCCAGGAGCCCGCGGCCATGCGCCGCACCTCGCCGTCGTAGGCGGCGTCGGGGAGGTACTCGTAGGTGAAGGTGACGACGACGGTGTACGTGCCGGCGGTGGGTTCCTTCACCACGAGGGCCTGGCCGTCGGCGCCGATGCCGTTGCCCGCGTCGACCAGGTTGCCGGCGGGGTCGTAGACGAACAGGTCGAACCCGTCGTTGGTCGAGTGCTGGGTGTCGCGCACCGAGACGAGGAACGGCGCGCTGGCGTCGTTGCCGAAGGTGAACTCGCGGCAGGTGGCCTCGCACACGACGGGCACCGGGCTGCTCACGAGCGGGATGGGCGTGGCGTTGCCGACCTCGCCGTGGAAGGTGAGCACGGGGCTGGCCGCGCTCAGCTCACCGATGACCGTGGGCGGGGTGAGGGTGGGCGGGACGATCGGTGAGCCCGCGGGCGGCAGCAGGGCGCTGAAGGCGGGCGCGGCGCCGACCAGCGCGATGAGCGCCACGACGCCGAGGATCACGCGGGCGCGCCTGGTCCGGACCATCCCTTTGGGTTCGACGCCTGGGGGTCGGGGACCTACCTGAATCAGACGGTCAGAGCAGCTCGGCCAGGCGTGCCGCGACGCGTGCGGCCGCGCCCGGATCGACGGGCAAGTAGTCGACCGTGCGGCACATCTCCTCGGCCATGGCGGCGGCGATGACCTCGGGGGTGGCGGTGGCGAAGTCCATGCGCCGGCCCGCGCCGTAGCGGGCCAGGCGGTGCGGAACGTGGAAGGTCTGCTCGAAGTGATGTCCGAGGGGGAAGTAGAGGAAGGGACGACGGTTGGCGGTCAGCTCCATGGTGGTGGTGAGCCCGCCCTGGACGACGGCGAGGTCGCAGGCCGCGAGATGGCGGTAGAGGGCAGGGACGTAGGCCCGCACCTCGAGGCCGTCTGCGGTCGGCAGTGACGCGGGGTCGATGCGCGGTCCTGCGACGACCACCATGCGAAGGCCGGGGAGGGCGGCCTTGGCCAGGGGGAAGGCGTCGATGACACGGCGCAGCAGGGCGGTGCCCACGCCGGAGCCGCCGACGGTGACGATGCAGACTTGCTCGTCGGGGCGGTAGCCGAGCTCGTCGCGCAGGGCGGCGCGATCGGCGAGGTCGTCGGGGGCGAAGCCGGTGATGTAGTCGCCGGAGAACTCGTAGTGCTGCTCGGTCCAACCGCGGATCGCGGGGAGATCGGCGCCGAAGGGGTCGTCGACGATGTCGTCGGGCGCGCCGACGAAGACGGAGCGGTCGCGCACGCGGGGAAAGCGGGCGATGTGGCCGATCATCTCCGCGTTGTAGTCGGCGGTGAGGGCGGCCTCGGGGTCGCCGCCGTCGGGCATGGGGAGCCAGCCGACGAAGTCGGTGAGCCATGCGTAGGCGGCCCGCTTCTGCTCGGGATTCTCGTGCAAGTAGTAGTCGAGCTCCCAGGCCTCGTCGCCGATCCACAGGTCATACGGCTCGGCGTCGACGAGGTCGTGGAAGACCATGAAGTTGGCGCAGAGGATCTCGTCCATGCGGCGCCAGGACTGGAAGCAATGCAGGTCGTGGTCGCCGCACTCGTCCTCGATGTGGGACGACTCGTTGGCGAGGAACGCCGACGCGGGATGCACGCGCTCGCCCCGTTCTTCCAGCACGGTGGTGACCGGGTGCTGGGCCAGCCAGTCGATCTCGATGTCGGGGTGCAGGTTGCGCAGCTCCTCGGCGATGGCGACATCACGGCGGGCGTGTCCGAGGCCGATGGGCGAGGAGACGTACAGCACGCGCTTGGGGCGGCTGCGTCCCCGGCGCCACGTCGCAGCACCGCGGACGGGCACGACGGCGTCGACGAAGTCGCGGATGAGGGTGTTGACCTTGACGGGGTCGCGGCTGAGCGAGCCGTGGCCTGAGCCCTCGAGCTCGACGAGGGTGGCGCCGGCCAGGACGTTGGCCAGGGCGGCGCCGGAGCCGCCGCCCACGATGTTGTCGTCGGTGCCCTGGATGACGAGCGACGGGCAGTGCACACGGGCGCACAGGCCCCAGATGTCGAGGCCCATGTCCATGGCGATGGCGCGACGGGTGTCGGCCAGCGTCTCGGGCGTGGTGTCGAGACCCCAGGCGATGCTGTCCTCGATCTGCTTGGTGGAGTGGGGCTCGGGGAACATCTGGGCGAAGAAGAAGTCGAGGAAGGCGCGGTAGTCGCGCTGCCAGTAGTGGGCGTTGTCCTTGGCCCAGCCCTCGTCGGTATCGAGCTCCTGGTCGAAGGTGAGGAGCCACGGGAGGCGGTCCTCGGTGAAGGGCGAGAGCAGCGTCGCCGGCCCGAGGAGCACCTGGGCCTGCACGCGGTCGGGGTGATCGGCCGCCAGCTGCAATGACGACGCGGCGCCGAGGGAGAGGGACACCAGCACGGCCCGCTCGGTCTCCGTGGCGTCCATGACGGCGAGGAGGTCGCCGGTGCGCTCGGCGAGCACGTAGGCCTCGGCGCCGACGGGGCGGTCGGAGCGGCCGTTGCCGCGCGGGTCGTAGGTGACGACGCGGTAGTGGCGTGCGAGATACGGGACCTGCATCTTCCACACCCGCGAGTGCACGATGGCCCACGGCGGGATGAGCACCAAGGTGGTGTCGCCCTCGCCGAAGACCTCGTACGCGATCTTCACGCCGTCGCGATCGGCGAAGCCCTCGACGTCGGGGTAGCGAGCCCTCATCGCTTCTTCCGTTCCAACGACGCCAGCCAGCGGTCGACCATGGCCAGCAGCTCGTCGTGGCCGGTGCTGATCCCGCTCATGCGCTCGAGCTGGATCCCCGCGTTGAAGGTCATGACCATCGACACCACCGCGTCGACGGGGAAGCGCCGCTTGTCGATGCCGTAGCCGCGCATGGCGTCGCTGAACGCGTCGGTCAGCACCTGGCGCCACGCGGCGTTGACCTCGGCCACGCGAGCGCCGACCTCGGGGTTGTTCCAACCCAGTGACTGCAGCTCGAGCCAGACCTTGGGGTAGCCCGAGGCGATGTCCTCCTCGAGGAAGCCCATGGCGGTGCGCCACTTGTCGAGGAAGGGGACGTCGGTTGCGTACATCGCTCGCTGCCTTTCCACCAGCTCGGTGGTGAAGCGCTCCAGCACCCGCAGGAGCAGGCTCTCCATGGAGCCGAAGTAGTAGTGCACGAGCCCGTGGTTGACGCCGGCCTCCTTGGCCACCGAACGGGTGGTGAGGCCGGCGTGGCCCACGGTGACGAGGAGGCGCTGGGCGGCATCGACCAGCGCCTCCTCTGCGTCAGCCCGGGCCGGGCTGGTGGTCAGGGCCTGCCCTCCAGCACCAGGTTGAACGGCGTCTCCGTCGCCCGGCGGAACGTGCCGAACCCGGCCGCCTCCGCCACCTCACGCAGGCGGCCCTCGCCGGCCTGGGCGCCGAGGGCGGCGCCGCCTTCCTGCGACAACGACCCCGGCGTGCAGATGAGGGTGGACGCCGAGTAGAAGACCCGGCCGACGGGCGTGAGGTTGTCGGCCACGTCGTCGTTGGCGAAGGGCTCGACCAGCAGCCACGTGCCGTCGGGGGCGAGGGACTGGCGGGTGTGCGTCGCCGCCGCCACCGGGTCGCCCATGTCGTGCAGGCAGTCGAAGTGGCACACCAGGTCGTAGGTGCCCGGGTAATCGGCGGCCGTCGCCACCTCGAAGGTGCAGCGGTCGGCCACGCCCGCGTCGGCCGCCGCCTTGCGGGCCGCCTCGATCGACTCGCGGTGGTAGTCGAACCCGACGAAGGTGGACTGCGGGTAGGCGATGGCCATGATGATTGTCGACGCGCCATGCCCACACCCGATGTCGGCGACGGTTGCGCCGGCCTCGAGCTTGGCGACCACGCCGTCGAGGGCGGGCAGCCAGGCCTGGGTGAGGTTGGCCTGGTAGCCGGGGCGGAAGAAGCGTTCGGTGCCCTGGAACAGCCCGGCGTCGTGCTCGTGCCAGCCCAGGCCCTCGCCGGTGCGGAAGCGCTCGGCCAGCGCGGGCACGGCCCGGGTGGCGGCGAGCATGGCCTGGAAGCCGCCGATGACGTAGGCGGGGCTGGTCTCGTCGGTGAGGGCGATGGCCTGCACCTCGGGCAGCTCGTAGCGGCCGTCGTCCCGGTAGGCGACATAGCCCGCCGCGGCCAGACCCGACAGCCACTCCCGCACGTAGCGCTCGTGACAGCCGCTGCGCTCGGCCAGCTCGGCCGGGGTGATCGCGCCCGCGCCGGCCATGGCCTTGAGCAGGCCGGTCTGGTCGCCCAGCACCACGAGGGCACCCGTGAGCAGGGCACCGAAGTCCCCCACCGCTTGGCCCACGAACTCCATCACTTCGTCTTCGGTGACTGCCATCGCTCTGCCCTCCGTGGTTTAGTCGATTGACTAAGTCATATGTCTAAACCCAGAGACGAGGGCTGTCAAGAGGTCAGGCCGTCGTGGTGACTCTGATCAGCCGGTCAGCGAAATGGGACGCGGCGCAATCGCCTACCGGAACTCGAGGCCGGCGAAGTCGCCCTTGTTGCGCCACTGGTCGAGGTACTCGAAGTAGGCGGCGGCGCCGAGGGGGTAGCCGAGGAACCAGTCGGGCGCCTGCTCGTCGGTCCTGCCCTCGTTGTTGTAGTAGCCCGGCGTGCACTCGGCCGAGCCGATGATGCCGAGGCGAGGCGCGGAGTAGAGCAGCTCCATCCACTCGTCCTGCGCCGCCTCGGTGACGTCGACCTCGCGGTGGCCGCCGTCGATGGCGTGGCGCACGATCGCCGCGATGGTGGCGGCCGCCTCGGTGAAGTTGTGGGGCACGTTGGACACCAGGTTGGCGCCCTGGCCGATCTGCACGATGAAGGCGTTGGGGAAGCCGTGCACGTGGATGCCGTGCTTGGTGCGCATGCCGTCGGCCCAGGCCTCGGACAGCTTCAGGCCGTCGACGCCGACCATGTCGAAGCCGGCCCTGCGGGTGAACGGCGTGCCCACCTCGAAGCCCGACGCGTAGATGATGCAGTCGAGCTCGTACTCCTTGCCGGCAACGACGAGGCCGCGCTCGGTGACGGCCTCGACACCCTTGCCGTCGGTGTCAACGAGGTGCACGTTGGGCTCGTTGTAGGCCTGCAGGTACTCGTCGTGGAAGCACGGCCGCTTGCACAGCTGGCGGTACCAGGCCTTGAGGTTCTGGGCCGTCTCCGCGTCGGTGACGATGGCGTCGACGCGATCGCGGATTTCGCTCATCTTCTCGAAGTCGGAGTCCTCGAAGGCCCCCATCATGTTCTCGGGCGTCCACTGGTCAGGGGGCAGGGCCATGATCTTGGAGCGGATGCGCTGGGCCAGGTCGGTCCAGCCGTCCTGCACGAGGTCCTCCTCGGGCATGACCATGGCCGTCTGGATGGCGGTGAAGTTCTCGAGCCAGCGCTTCTGCCAGCCGGGCGTGGCCATCTCCGCGAACCACTCGGGGTCGGTGGGGCGGTTGTCGCGCACGTCGACCGAGCTCGGCGTGCGCTGGAAGACGTAGAGCTCGCCGCAGTCCCTGGCCAGATACGGCACGGCCTGCACTGAGGTGGCGCCCGTGCCGATGAGGCCGACCCGCTTGTCGGCGAGGCGGTCCATGGGCGCGTTTTCCGCGTCGCCGCCCGTGTACTCGTAGTCCCACCGGCTGGTGTGGAACGAGTGGCCCTTGAAGGTGTCGATGCCGTCGAGGCCCGGGAGCTTGGGCACGTGCAGCGGGCCGGTGCCCATGGCCACGAACTGGGCGGTGAACGAGTCGCCCCGGTCGGTGCGCACGATCCAACGGCTGTTGCCGGCGTCCCAGGTGAGGTCGGTGACCTGGGTGTGGAACAGGGCGTTGTCGTAGAGGCCGAACTGCTTGCCGATGCGCTGGCTGTGCTCGAGGATCTC
>JBEEFQ010000097.1:0-3475 GCA_041166245.1 Actinomycetota bacterium
TGTAGAGCACCGCGTTCTTGGGCGTGCCGATGTCGATGAAGGCCGCCTCCATGCCCGGCAGCACGTTCTGGACCCGGCCTATGTAGATGTTGCCGTCGATCTGGGTGGCGTCGTCCTGGGGGATCGAGACGTAGTGCTCGATGAGGGCCCGGCCCTCGAGCACGGCGAGCTGGGTGCCGTGGGGGCGCACGTGCACGCACATCATGTAGCGGCCGACGGGACGCCCCTTGCGCTCGCGGCCCCGGCGCTTCTCCATGGTTTCGTCGTCGAGCTCGAAGTCGTCGTCGTCGGCCTCGAGGTCGAACTCGATGGGCTTGTTCCGGCTGGGCGTGCGGTCGCCGCCGCCGCCCCCTCCTCCGCCGCCGCCACCGCCGCTGCGGGATCGGCCGCGGCCGCCGCGCCGCCGACGTCTGTTTCCCCCACCCCCCTCGCCGTCCCGCGCGTCCGTCTTGGGACGGTCCGGCACGGCGGGCGCGGGGCGCGTGTCGCCGATCTGCGGCCTGCGAGGCGCGGGCTGGACGTCAGCCCGCGCGGCAGCTTCGCCGGTGGCGCGCCCCTCGATGGGACGGTCGGGCAGGTCGTCGGGCCGGCGGTCCTCCGCGGGGGAGGACGACGCCGTGGCCGTCGTGCTGCTGCTACTGGTACCGGTGCCGGGCGTGCGGCGACGGTTGCGACCGCCGCGTGAGCCCCGGCGACGTCGCCGGTTCGGTGCGCCTGATGCGCCTGATTCGTTGTCCGTGTCGGACATACGGGAAGTCCCTTCTCATGACGCACGCATCCCTGCGTGCGGCGCGTTCGTCGCGTCGAGGGAGATGGGCTCCCATCGCGCGCCGTCGCGCTCAATCCATTGGTGTGTCCTGCGCACCAAGCAGTCCTCGAACTCGATGCCGAGCACAGCAAGCAGCTCGGCCGGCCGCACCCCTCGCTGCTGAACGAGCAGCTCGAAGGACAGGGAGTTCTCGAGTACTAGCGAGCGGATGGCGGGACGGATGTCATCAGTCACCGGCCGGCCCTTGCGCTCGCGGGTCACGACGATCTCGGGGGCGGCCAGCACGTCTTGTATGCGACCGGCGAGACCGTCGTGATTCCCCACCTCCACGACCCATGTGGAGGAGGTGACTTCGTGCTGCAGGCTGTCGGCACCGGGCGGGACGGCGGCGGTCGCCACGACGTCGATGCCGACGGGGAGGGCAGGCGAGAGCCGGCCCGGAAGACTGACCAGGTCGAGATCCGGTTCGATCACGTCCAAGTCGAGGTACTCGGCCAGCGACTCGTGCCCGGTTGGCAGGGCGAGCCCGAAGCTGACCTTCGGTCGAGGGGAGAACCCCTCGGTGTAGGCGAGGCCGATCCCTGCTCGCCGGCAGGCCCGCTCCCACATGCGGGCCACGTCGCGGTGGCTGGTCCACCGGACCTTTCCCACCTTGGTGAAACGGACGCGTACTTTCACCGAGCCACCGTCCTGCAGGCGGCGCGACTCCGTCGCTCCGCCATCCGGCCGGTCACTCGGCTCCTCCACATTGGTTCACTCGCTGGCGCTCCTTCACGACCGAGTCGCCAGCAGAGAGACGGGGACTTCGCCCCCGCGCTGCAGGTCCTGGCCGGTGCCCTGGCTGCCGCCCGCCGGCGGCACGTTCGAAGCAACCACGTGTTCGATGCCGTACCCGGTGCACGCCCCGCAGTCATAACACGGTGTCCACCGGCAATCGGGGAGTCCCGACGCCTCGAGGGCGTCCTCCCAGTCCTGCCAGAGGAAGTCCCGGTGCAGTCCGGCCGAGATGTGGTCCCAGGGCAGGACCTCGTCGCGATGCCGGTGCCGGAACACGTACCAGTCGATCTCGAGGCCGTGGCGGGCCATGGCGTCCTCCCAGAGGCGGACGTCGAACTTCTCCGACCACTCCTGGAAGGTGCCGCCGTTGCGCCACACGTCCTCGATCACCGGCCCGAGGCGACGGTCGCCTCGGCTGGCGATGCCCTCGGCCAGCGTGGCCTTCGGGTCGTGCCACTTGAGCTGGACGCCCCGCTCGCGCTTGGTGGCGTCCTTCAACAGGTTGACCTTGCGCTGCAGCTCGGTGGAGGTGTTCTGCCCGAACCACTGGAACGGCGTCTGGGGCTTGGGCACGAAGCCGCCCACCGACGCGCTGACCGCGACCCGGTTGGAGTGCTTGCGCCCGATGGCCGCGCAGTTCCGCGCCAGCTCGGCGATGCCGAGCGTGTCCTCGTCGGTCTCGGTGGGGAGGCCGATGAGGAAGTACAGCTTCACCCGGTTCCACCCCTGCGAGAACGCCGATTCGACGGCCCCGTAGAGGTCCTCCTCGCGGATGAGCTTGTTGATCACCTGGCGCATGCGCCAGGTGCCGCCTTCGGGGGCGAAGGTGAGCCCAGTGCGGCGCACCTTCTGGATCTGGTTGGCGACTCCGACGGTGAAGGCGTCGACGCGAAGGCTGGGCAGACTGACCGAGACCTGCCCAGAACACATCGGATCGTTGATGATCCCGCCGACGACCTCGTCGATGCCGGAGTAGTCGGCCGAGGAGAGCGACGTGAGACTGACCTCGTCGTAGCCGGTGCGGGCCAGGCCGTCGCTCACCATGCGCCGCACCTGGGCCGCGGGCCGTTCACGTACCGGGCGGGTGATCATCCCCGCCTGGCAGAAGCGGCAGCCGCGCGTGCAGCCCCGGAAGATCTCGACGTTGAGCCGGTCGTGCACGACCTCGGTGAGCGGCACCAGCTGCGACTTGGGGTAGGGCCACGCGCCCAGATCGGCGATGGTGCGCTTCTCGACGACCGCGGGCACGTCGGGGTAGCGGGGCGTGACCGCCTTGAGCGCGGCGCCCTCGTACTCCACGTCGTACATGGAGGGCACGTACACACCGGACACGTGGCTCAACTCACGGAGCACGTGCTCACGGCTGCCTTCGGTGCGTCCGCTGCGCTTCCACGCACCGACGACTTCGGTGACCTCGCTGACGACCTCTTCGCCGTCGCCGATGACGAACACGTCGACGAAGTCGGCGAGGGGCTCGGGGTTGAAGGTGCAATGACCGCCGCACACGACGATCGGGTGCTCGGGGCGGCGCTCGGCCGCCCGTACGGGCACGCCGGCCAGGTCGATGCAGTTGAGGACGTTGGTGTAGACGAGCTCGGCCGACAGGTTGAAGGCCATGAGGTCGAAGTCGCCCGCCGGCCGGTGGGTGTCCACGCTGAAGAGGGGGACGTCGCGCTGGCGGAGCAGGGCTTCCATGTCCCCCCAGGGGGCATAGGAGCGCTCGGCGACCGCGTCGGCCCGCTCGTTGATGATCTCGTAGAGGATCTGCAGGCCCTGGTTGGGCAGCCCCACCTCGTAGGCGTCGGGGTACAGCAGGAGCCAGGCCACCTTGTGGGGGCCGTGCTGCGGAAGCTGGGCGCCGTCCTCACACCCGATGTAGCGGGCGGGCTTCTGGACCCGAGCCAGCAACGGCTCGATCCGAGGCCACAG
>JBEEFQ010000098.1:0-11850 GCA_041166245.1 Actinomycetota bacterium
GCCGGGGACAGCCGGCAGCCTGACCGCGGCGGCCGCGGTGAGGATCCTCGGCGCGACCGTCTCGCTGAGCGCCACCGTGACCAGCGGGACGAAGTCCGTCACCAGCACCCTGAGCGGCACGGACTACGAGCGCGCCGACGCCAGGCTGGCCAACTGGCTCAAGGTCGTCGTCGACTTCAGCATCTCGACAGGCACCAACCTGCACGTCGAGCTCGACTACGGGCAGATCGCGGCTCGGGCGAGGTACTGCCTCCCCACCGATGCGGCATGCATCCAGGCGGCCCTGTGATCGGCCGCCTGCGTGTCCGAGATCAGCGGGGCATGACCCTGATCGAGCTCATGATTTCCATGACCCTGTTGGCCATGGTCGGACCGATAGCCGCGTCGGTCATGGTTTCGACCCTCCAAGCCGGGACCGCAGCCGAGGACCAGTCACGCGTCGTCGACGAGCTCCGCCAGCAGATGTACGCCGTGAGCCGGGAGCTGCGCTCGGCGCGGTGCGTGATGGCACCGACGATCGCGTCACCGGTCGGCAACACGCTGACGTTCACCACCGAGTCGCAGACCGGCTCCACGAGCAATGTGCACAGCCTGCGCTATCAGGTGGCGACGACCGGGAACACGGCGTACCTCGTCCGCACCGAACTCGACGACACGGGCGCGGAACTGAGCAGCCGCCTGGTCGGACCGGGGCTGGTATCTCCCGACACGACCTTCGAGCTGCGATCCACACCACGCAAGAGCGTCATCGTGAAGCTCAAACTGCAGCTCGAGGTAGATCGGCCGGTCCAGGAGCTCACGACCACCATTGCCGGGAGAAACGCGTGGCTCGCATGTTGATAGCCGGACGCATCCGACGCGACGAGCGGGGCGTTGGCGTCGTCGTCGCCCTCATTGTGACCCTCGTCGTGTTCGCGACCGGTGCCATGTGGGCCCAACAGGCGGTGCACCAGGCCGAGGGCTCGGGCATCGAGCGCAGCCGGGAGCAGGCGCTGGCGGCAGCCGAGGCCGGCCTCAACGCGGCCATGTCCCGCCTGAGCCAGAACAGCACGTGCCCGACGGGACAGACGTGGCAGCAAGGCACGCTTCCGGGCGTGGGTGATTGGGAGTACACCTTCCCTGCGGCCGGCGACGCCCGGTACGTCGACTGCAGCGACCCCAACGAGTTCCGCCGCTACATCATCGCCAGGGGCTACTCGCCGTCGAAGACCGCGGTCAGGGTCCAGAAGCGTCAGCTCGAGCAGCAGATCGACCTGGTTGCCACCGACGGGTTCCGCCACGCCCTCTTCGCCGCCAACGGGGGCATCACTGGCGCCAACCAGATCACCGTGCGCGGCGACGCCTACAGCCGGTCGGCCGTCACCGTGTCGAACAACAGCACGGTGACCGGGAACCTCACGTCCTACGGCGCCGTCACGCTGCAGAACAGCACCCTGGTCACCGGCAAGGTGTGGGCAAATGGCGCGGTCGACGTGAACACCAGTGGCAACGGCACGGGCGTCAACGGCGACGTGTGGACCTCCGTCGGCAACATCAATGTGGCGAGCCGTGTCGGCGGGAACGCCCAGGCCGCCGGCAGCATCACCGGAGGCGGTACGGTCGTCGGCACCAAGACGCCGAGCTCCCCCGCTCCCGTCCCCCCCGCCTTCGAGCTGCCGACCTACACGTGGGCGTCGAGCAACTTCTCGTCCCCCACGATCTGGGCGCCGCCGACCTACAGCAGTCCCGCCTCGTCGTTCCAGACGTACTTCAACGCCAACGA
This sequence comes from Actinomycetota bacterium, assembly GCA_041166245.1. Lineage (GTDB taxonomy): Bacteria > Actinomycetota > Acidimicrobiia > Acidimicrobiales > JAFATL01 > JBEEFP01. The sequence goes on from JBEEFQ010000098.1 coordinate 1,763, forward strand.
CAGCTCTTTCGGCGGCGCCCACCGGATCACGACCTGCGGTGCGCCCTACTCCGGGACCGCGTGCTCGCCGTCGGTAGGAGCCATCAGCTTCAACGAGAAGTGGAACATGGCCGGCGACACCACCATCGTGAGTGATGGCGTCATCAACGTCTCGCGCGACATCAACAGTGGGACGGGCAATCTCGTCATCGTCTCCAACTACCCAGGCACCCCGTGCACCACGCCGAGCGCGGCATGCAACGCCGTCGTCATGAGCAACAACTGGAGCATCCCGTCGACCGTGAAGGTCCTGATCTTCGCCCAGAACGGGTGTGTCGACGTCAGCAACCTCAAGACGTTCACTGGCGCCATCTACGCCCGCTGCATCGACCTCGACAACAACTTCGATCTCACCTACTACCCGGTGACTCCCCCGGGGTTCGACTGGAGTACGGCGACCTCCAGCCACTACACGGTGCAGGCCCGCAGCTTCCGCGAGGTGCCGTTCGGCAGCTGAGCTATCAAGCTCCGTTCAGCAGTCGGTCGTACCCGGTGGGCACTCCCTCCAGTCACGCACGACTGAGTTCCCTGAGCCCACTGCGTTCGCAGAGTCGACGTCCCAGTGGAACAGGAAGTGGTTGCCGGTGCCGGTATGCATGTTGGCGACGACCGCGCCCCAGATCTCGGGCTGGTGCGAGCCGGAGCAGTCGATGACGAGCGAGGGGGTGTAAAGGAGGGCCCAAACCTTGGCGTCGCAGATGCTCCCGCCCGGGGCTGGCTGCTCCTTCTGAAAGATCTGCGCGCGGGAGGTCACGTTGTTGGCGTTGAGCACCGAGCCTCCGGCGAAGATGAGGTCGCCGTTGACCCAGAACCGCGCGTTGCCCGTACCGCTGACGGTATTGGTGCCGTTGAAGGTCAGGTCGCCGCAGGAGTAATCACCGGGGGCGATGATCCGGTTGGTGATGGTGCCGCCATAGGGGCACGCCTGCACTCCGTCAGGGATCGCGGGGGTGCTGACCTGCTTCTGGTCGGTGTAGGCCACGACTTTGGGACCTGAGGTCGCGGTCTCACAGTCGCCACCGCCGCACGCGGCGTCGGCCGCGGTATGGGTGGCCCGGCCGTACATGTTGAAGGCGAGCCAGGATTCCCTGAACGAGGCGATCGTTGCCGAGGAGCCGTTGATGGTGGAGTTGGTCCCGAGGGAGCCTGGGATGGGCTTGGGGAGCTCACAGCTCGTGAGCGCGGTGGGGCATGACGAGGAGCGGTACGCGACGGGCGAGCTCTGGTTGCCGGTCAGGCTGAAGTCGTGCAGGACGAAGAATCCCTCGGTGAAGAGTGAATCGGACGAGACGGTCGCGATGGCGAGGCGCTTGCGGCCGGACGGGTCCGTGCCGGTGGATCGGACCTGCCACACCCGGTCCTGGGTGGTGGGTGTCTTGGTGGCGACGATGGAGAAGGTCGACGTCCCAACGGTGATCGTGTCGGTGAACGAGTGCACCCGCCCTGCCACGACCGTCGGCACGTAGCTCCCCGACGCCGTGGTGGGGACCGTGCCGGTGTCGATGCGGTAGAGCGCCTGGTCGATGCCGGCGTTGGCGAGCTGGAAGGCGTTCGTACGGTTCTGATCGTTGCGGGTGAGCTCCAGACTCCCCTGCACCGACGTCATGGCTGCGGCGAGTCCGATGGTCAGGATGAAGATGACCAGCATCGCGATGGCGATGCTCCCCCGCTCGTCTCGCTCGTGGCGAAACCGTCGGATCATGTGCATGCCGTCACCTCGTTGAAGTTGCGCAGGTCAGCCCGAGTCACCAGGTTGATCGTGCTCTTGGGCTTGCCGGGCTCGGCGACGACGACGAGGTGGATCTCCACGTACTGCGCGCAGTCGCGGAAGCTCGACGACGGGGCGGCAGCGCCGTCGCTGTCGTCGGTGTCGAGGGCCACCCCGTTCTGCCGGTAGTACCTGAAGGCTGGTTGCGAGGCGCTGTTGACGATGGCGCCCTGACGCGCCGTCGCGGGTGACGCCGGGTCGCCCCCCGGCCCGAGCAGGGTCCTCGATACGCCGCCGCGGGTCTGCACGAGGGCATTGCCCGTCACCGCGTACGTCGTGGCCCGCAAGTTGTCCGAGCCGCAAGTGCCCACCGCCGCGCTCGCGCAGTAGACCGAGAAGGAGACCGACGTGTCGTAGGTCGAGACAGCCAGCGCGGGGCCGATGTCGTTGATCGGGTTGGCCGCTCGCAGGTCACGGGTGATCGTCTCCAGCGCCTGGCGGGTCTCGTTGAGGATCATCGAGCGGTCCTGCGTCTTGTTCGTGCTGGCAGTGAACGACACCAGCGCGCCGAGGATCGCCGCCACGACGACGCCCATGATGGCGGTCGTCATCATCAGCTCGAGCAGCGAGAACCCGGCTTCGGTGCGTTGGGCGCGGTCCATCAGTCGACGCTGAACGTGAAAGAGAGCTTGTCCTGGGCGCCCGTCGTGCCTGGCGACCAGAACTCGCCGGTCTGGAAGTTCCCGGTGCTGAACTTGTGGGACGAGCCGAACGACGCGGTGCCCGACCAGCTCGTGACGCCCCCGACCGTCCCTGTCGGGTTCAGGGACACCGAGAAGGTCCCCGGCGAGCCGTTGTAGGGGATACGTCCGTCGATCGTCGTGCAGCCCGAGTTCGACGTCGCGTAGAACGTGAAGGACTCGTTGTGGGGCTTGCCGTTGCTCCCGACGCTGATGTGGTTCGAGGTCCCGTTGGTGCTCGGGTTCTTGAACCAGCCCGAGATGATGTTGCAGTTCAGGGGGTCGACGTGCACAGTGCTGGTCGCCGTGGCGGCCTGCCCGCTCGTGTTCGTGACGGTCAGAGTGATGGTGAAGTCGCCGGCCGACGCGAAGGTGTGGGTGGCATTGACGCCAGAGCCGTTGGCGGTGGCATCGCCCCAGTGCCAGGCGTAGGTCATGGGCCCACCCCCAGGGTTGCTCGACGCTCCTGCATCCACGCTCACCGATAGCGAGGCGGTGCCCGTGGAGGGCGACCGGGTGAAGCTCGCCGTCGGCGGCAGGCTCCCGGGCGCCGAGATGGTCATGACCGTGGTGGTCGTGGCGGAACCGCCGCGGACGTCGGCGACCGTGAGCAGGACGTTGTAGGTGCCGGCCAGCGCGTAGGCGTGGGAGACGGACACGCCCGTGAGGGTGATGCCGTCCCCGAAGTCCCAGGAGTACGTCAGAGCGTCGCCGTCGGCGTCGGTGGACGCGGAGGCGTTGAACGTCGCGGTGGCCAGTGCGGCGAGGGACTGCCCGGGCGAGACGGTGAAGCTCGCCACTGGATCGGTGTTGGTGCTGGTCGCGCCGATGCCGCCGGGGTAGATGATCGAGGTGAGGGTGAGCGACCGCGCCGTTCTGCGGTTCTCGCTCCACTCGACCCGCACCTCGAGCCGCTTGAAGACGTGCGACGAGCCTCCAGTCACATCCGTCCAGGTCACCCACCGCCGCACGGTGTACGGCAGGGCGAGGCCCTGCACGTTCGACGTCGTGACCGTCGAGACGCTCTTGGGCGCGAGCCCGGCGGTGTCGGCGGGCGTGACGTTGACGTAGTCCCTGCCGCCGTGCTGGTTGGACGGGTAGGCGGCCGCCCACCCGGGCTCGGTGGTGGTATTGATGCCGAGCGAGTCGTACGGGACGGCGCGGAGTGTCTCCATCTCCGCGTTGGCGATCTCGACGAACGCCGAGCGCTGCCGGGATGCGGCCCACGCCGCCATGCCCCCGTACACCGCGCCGGCGAAACCGACCATCACCACCGCGAGGAGCGAGATGGCAACGGTCAGCTCGATGAGGGTGAACCCCTCCTCGCCGTCTGAGCGACGCCCGCGGACAGAGCCGCCTTGGTCTCCGATCCCCAGTCTCACCCCATGGGTATCGGACGAATCGGCTCGGTGCTTGACCCTGCGGAGCCCGTTTGGACTAGTTCGGTGGGGTGATTTCGGAGTTGACAGCCCCTACTTGAGGGCCTGTTCGCCCTTGCAGAGCCGGAACGAGTCGTCGCCGAACAAGAACCGGCCACATTCGCTGGTCCCGTCGAGCGACAGCACCTTGTACCGATCGGCGAACTCTTGGCCCACGCCCACCTTGTGCACGGTGGTGTTGACCCGCACGTTGGCCTTGACCTCGCCGCCCTCGGTGAACACGTCGAGGAGGGCGACGCGCTGGGCCCGCTGGGGCTCCACCCCGCCGGTGGTTCCGTCAGGCGTGGTCCCGGTGGTGCCGCCCGTGCCCCCAGTGCCCGCGCCGCCCGTTCCCGTGTCCGTTCCCGTCGGCGTGCCACCGGTCGGCGTCGTCCCGGTGGTGCCACCGGTCTGGTTACCGGTGAGGGGCGTGAATGGGTTCTTGTTGCTGAAGACCTCGAAGGTCTGCACGTCGCCTGGTGCGGTCGTCGTCGGCGCGGGCGGCGGCGGAAGCGGCGCGGGCGGGGCGGTCGTCGGCGTGGCCGCGTCGTCCCCGCCGCCCCCCCCGCTGCAGCCGGGCCCGGCCAAGGCCAGGATGACGGCGACGACCATGAGGCGCCGGGCGGCCGTCACTGGGCCACCGTCGTCGTAGTGGCCCCCGGGGCCGTGGTGGTCACGCCTGGTGTCGTGGTTGTCGTCGCGCCGGGCGCGGTGGTCGTGGTCGCCGGCGTGGAACCGGCTGGGGGCTGGGACGTGAACATCCTGCCGGTGAGCTGCACCGCTAGCTCCGTGCCGGTGGCGCCACTCACCGTCAGCCCGTCGATGACGACGATGCGGGGCAGGTCGGTGAGACGGTTGACGAAGTCGAGCAGCTGGAAGTACCCGCCGGCGATGCTCACGTTCAACGAGATCGAGGACGGGGCAGGAGTCGCTGGTTGGCCGGTGCTGGGGTCGACGGCACCGCTGACAGTGCCGCCGGCCGGCGGTGTCGGCGAGATGCTGAGGAAATCGATGCCCGACCGGGTGGCCGCGTCGTTGGCGTCGAGAATGAATTGCGCCAGGTTGGCCTCCTCGGGGATGGCCTCCTGCAGCCGCGCGACCTGCGCGCGTGTCGCCGCCTCGTTGCGTTGCGCGTCGCGGAGCTGGTTGAGACGGGCCTGGAGCGAGGAGGCCTGGTTCTCTGCTGCCGCCTGACGGCTCTTCGCTTTGTCGATGGCGCTGCCACGCGGGCTCCACAGGAGGAAGTACCAGACCAGGAGCACGACGAGGGCTGCGCCGACGCCGATGAGCAGGGTGCGCCGGTTCACTGCGGGGCTCCCGGCGCGTACTTCGCCGCCCGTGTCGACCTGGCCGCGTCCGTGATGGACGCCGAAGAACTGAACGTCACCAAGCCGCCCGGCCCAGGCGCCTTGGTCGACGACGGCACCCAGAGCCCGGTGAACGACGAGAGGTCGCCGATGCGCAGCAACCACCGGGCCGTCGACGTCTGGTCGAAGCCCATGGCCGAGATCGTGATCGTGCCAGGCTCGGCCTTTGTCCCCGCGAAGCTCGTGAGCCAAACGTCGTTCGGGATGGCGACAGCGACCTCCTGCAGGAGCCGCGTCCACTCGATGTCATCGGCGAGCACGGCCTGGGCGGCAGCCTGCCGAGCGCGCAGATCGGTCTCGAGAGCGGTGAAGTCCTGGAGCTGGTTCACCTGGTTCTCCAGCTGCTGGACGCGGGCTTCGGCTTGATCCGCCTTTTCGTTCTCCCGATTCAGCTGCATGCCTCTGATGACCCAGAGCAGCAAGAGCAGCGCGAAGAGACCAGCCACCGCGCTCAGGACGAGTACGAGCTGCCGGCGCTGCTCGGCCGCGACGGCGACCTCCCCGGGCAGCAAGGTGATGCGGCGCAGGCCCTTCTCCAGCGGCGCGCCCGCGAGTGCAAGCCCGACGGGAACGGCGACGAGCGGCTCGGCCTCGGCCAGCTGCTCGTCGCTCAGACCGACCTTGCCGATCTGGAGGGCAGCCAGCGGCCGGGCCATCTCCACCGGCGTGCCGCCCAGGACCTGCTGCAGCCGCTCGATCAGACCACGCGTGCGACTGGCTCCGCCCGTGACCAGCACCCGCTCGAACGGTGTGGCGTCGGCCTGGGCCAGGTAGAAGTCGAGCGAGCCGCGGATCTCCTCGACGAGCGTGCCCAGGCGCTGGTTCACGATGGCGCCCGTCCGCGCTTCGAGGTCGTCGTCGGAGACGTCGTCGGCCCGCCGCTTGAGGTCCTCGGCCAAGTCGAGGTCGACGTCGAGGTCCTCGGCAATGGCGCGGCTGATGTCGTCGCCGCCGACGGACAGGATGCGTACGAAGCGGGGTACGCCCGCTTCGTGAACCACCACGTTGGTGACGCCGGCGCCGATGCACACGATCGCCTGTGAGCGGCCGGGTTCGGGCAGGAACTCCTGCGGGCCGCCCAGGGCACGGATGAGCGCGAAGGGCACGAGGTCGACCGCGGTCGTGGTCAGCCCTCCCCGCTCGACCGCGGCCAGGTGGGTGCGGATCATGTCCCGTTGGGCGGCGGCCAACAGGATGCGGGCCATGCCCTCGCCCTCGGCATCGGGCACCGTTTCGAGGACCTGGAAGTCGAGGACAGCGTCCTCGAGCGGAATGGGGATGAGCTCCTGGGCCTCGAAGCGCAGCGCCGACCGCATGTCCTCCTCGGACATGGCCGGCACCTCGGCCTGGCGCACGATCACCTTCTGGTTGGCGACGCCGAGGACGACCTGACGGGAGCGGAAGCCGCTCTCGCTCCACAGCCTGCGGATCGCCGCGCCCACCGCCTCGGTGTCCTCGACTTCGCCGTTCACCACCGCGCCCGGCGCCAGGGTGACCTGGCCGAAGCGCAGCAACGTGGGTTGCGCCCCCCCCACGTCGAGCTCAGCGGCGCGTACCGCGAAGCTACCGATGTCCAAGCCGATCACGCGGGGCGCCATCAGTTCGCCCCCCGCTCCAGATAGGCGCTCACGTCGTCCTCGAAGATCCGGTAGCTGCGGCCCACCCGGGTGGCGACGAGCTCCCCAGCCTTGATGAGGCGGTAGACGGTCATGTTCGAGACGCGCATCACGGTGGCGACCTCGCGGACGGTCAGCAGGTGGGGGGTCAACACGCAGGAGCCCCGTTAGGCCACAGTTTCAACATCTGCAACAGAAGCGGACAGTAGTGTGCACCTGTCGCGAAACGGGGGACCACCCCGGGCATCGCGCCGAGCGGGCCGCCCCGCAGGCGGTCAGACCCCGTACCAGCGAATGATGGGTTCGCTGGCGAGGATGGCGATGACGGCGCCGGCGGCGAGGAAGGGGCCGAACGGCACCGCGTCCTTTCGGCTCCGCAGCCGTGTCACGACCAGCCCGAGCCCCACGACTGCTCCGAGCAGGAAGCCGAGCAGCATCCCGAGGAGCACCAGCTCGAGGTCGATCCATCCGAGATACATCCCGAGCACGGCCGAGAGCCGCACGTCGCCGAAGCCCATCCCCCGGGGCTGGATGAAGTGGACCACGAGCAGGGCGAACCACGCGGCCGCTCCCCCGATGGCGGCGTTCCTGATGCGGTCGGGATCGCCTTCGCCGAGGGCGGCGGCGATGAGCAGCACTGCACCGGCGAACAGAGTGGGATACACGATGCGATTCGGGATGATGTAGAGCTCGAGGTCGATGAAGCTGATGGCGATCAGCGAGGCGAAGAGCAACAGGTAGGCGGGCAGGGCCCAGCTGTCCACGAACCGCGCCCCGCCCGCCGCGAACAGCAGCGCAGTGGTGAGCTCGACCAGCGGATAGCGCGCCGAGATCGACGCGCCGCAGGTACGGCACTTGCCTCGGAGCAGAAGCCACGAGATCACAGGGATGTTGTCCCGTGACGCGAGCTCGGTGCCGCACTGCGGACATCGCGACCGCGGCCGCACCACCGACTCCTTGGCGGGCACGCGGTGGATCACGACGTTGAGGAACGACCCGATCGCGAGGCCGAACAGGCCGCAGACGATGGCGACGAACGCGGTCATCAGGTGCGGGAGGGTACCGCTGGCAGCGGCTCCCCAAGGCGAGGGGCGCCGCGCCGCTAGCGTCGGCCGTCGTGGCGACCGCTCACCAGAGCCGCGCCGATCGCGCGCCGGCCGCCCTGTTCGTGGGCACCGTAGGTCTGCTGCTGCCGGTCGCGTTCCACCCGTCTCTGCTCGCGGAGGCGTGGACCTTGCGCGCCGTCCTGCTGCTGTTGGTGATCGGGGTCGGGCTTCCCCGGCTCGTCGCGCAGCTGCGCTCCGACGACCGACGGGTGGCGGTCCTGGCGTTCGCCGCCCTCGCCGTGACCGGGCTGTCGACGCTGGCCGCGACCCGGCCGGCGCTGGCCTTCTACGGCGCCTACTACTGGGGAACCGGCTGGCTGTTCATCCTGGTGCTGGCCTCGGCATGGGGACTGGGCGCGTCGCTCGATGCCGACGGGCGTCGCACGCTCCGCAACGGCTTGCTGGCGGGGATCCTGCTGAACGTACCGGTGGCGTTCGCGCAGGCGATGCTCGATACCAACGTCTCGCCGTTCACCCGCTTCGACGGCCGCGCTGCCGGCCTGGCCGGGAACCCAATCCACTTGGGCGCCCTCGCCGCCGGCGCCCTCGCCCTGCTCGTCGTGCCCATGACAGAGCGGCCGCGCCGCTGGGCGCCCGCGGTCGTGGCACTGGCAGCCACGTTGCAGCTCTCGGGGTCGCGCGCCGGGCTGTTGGTGACGGCAGCGGTCCTCCTCATCGCGGCCTGGCGCCATCGCCGCAAGGCAGGCGCGCTGGTGGCTGCCGCCGTCGTGGGCCTGCTCCTGGGAACCGCGGTCGCCGACGTGGGGGGCTCATCATCGGGCTCGGGCAGGCTGGCGGCGACGGCGACGTCGGGCGGCACCACGGCACGGCTGCACACCTGGTGGTCGGCCCGGCACGCCGTGGCAGACCGACCCATCCTCGGGTCCGGACCTGGTCAGTTCCGCGGCGCGACCTCGAAATACCGCGACCTAGCCATCGCGCGTGCCGAAGGACCGGGCCGCTACTACTTCGATGCCCACAACCTCGTCGTGGAGTACGCGGTCACGACGGGCCTGGCCGGGCTGGTGGCGATGGGGGCCTGGCTCTTCGCTGCCGTGCGACGGGGCCGCGGGCCGCTCCTGGCGTTCGCGCTCGCCATCCTGGCCACCCACCTCCTCGAGCCTCAGTTCGTCGGCACGACGCCGCTCGCCTTTCTCGCCCTGGGCGCAGCAACGACGCCGCGTGTCCCGCGCCCGCCAGGACGGGCCCTGCACCTCGCGACGGCAGGCCTCGTCGTCGTCGCCCTGCTCGCGAGCGCGCGCCTCGTCGAGGGGGATTTCCGGTTCAGCCAGGCCAGCCTCGACTTCAACGATCGTGAAGCCCGAGACACCATTCGCTTGTTCCCGCCGTGGCCCGATCCACGCGAGCTCGCAAGCCGCATCGAGATCTACGGTGCGATCACACGGCGAGACCCGCAACGGCTGGCGGAGGCAAGGCAGTGGGCGGAGAGGGCCGCCGCCGTTGACCCGACCGGCGTGACGCCCCGGACACTCCTCGGGGACATCGCCATGCGCCAGCGCCGCTTCGTCGCAGCCCGCGCCGCCTACGCCGAGGCGCTCGAGCGGGACCCCTGGTCGGCCGGGGCCCTGATCGGGCTTCGGGACGCGGCCCGGGCCCTGCAGCGCACGGACGAGGCCGACCGGTGGGAGGCCCGCCTGCGCCAGCTGCGCGCCCACACCTGAGACGCGAGAGAGGCGGGCCCGAAGGCCCGCCTCTCTCGACAGTGCGGTCAGTACCGAGTTACCACTCGCTGCCGGTGGCGCCGGTACCGGCGTCGGTCCCGGTGCAGGACGCGGCGGTCGAGGTCTTCCCGAACGTGGTGCCCGGACCGGTGGCGTTGTCCTTGATGAAGTAGCACTCGCCCGACTTCGACAGAGCCGCTGCCGACCACGTGGTCGTGCCTGGGGCGACGCTCACGTTCTTCGGGCCGCTGGAAGCGCTACCGGCCGTGCCGTAGGTGAGGCTGGGCTCGACGTCGGGCAGGCTGGCGGCCGTGGCCGTGCTGTAGTCGTTGGTGTCCGTCTACGTCGTCTTGGCCGCGGTCAGCGCGTAGCGAACGCTGGACTGGGCCGCCCGGTCCTGAGCACGCTCACG
>JBEEFQ010000099.1:0-23911 GCA_041166245.1 Actinomycetota bacterium
AAGTCGGCCCACCTCGCGCAGCCCGAGGTGAACGTCGGGATCATCCCCGGCGCAGGTGGCACGCAACGCCTGCCCCGACTGGTGGGATCCGGACGCGCCGCCGAGCTGATCCTCTCTGGACGTGTCATCGACGCGTCGGAAGCGGCCCGCATCGGCCTGGTCGAGGCGGTGCTGCCCGACAAGCACTTCGTGGACGAGGTGCTCGAGTGGCTGGCGCCGGTCGCGGCCAAGCCCCGCCGGGCGCTCGTCGCAGCCAAGCGAGCAATCGTCGACGGCTTGAAGGCACCGTCCTTCGACGAGGCCCTCGCCATCGAGGGTCGCCTCTTCATCGAGTGCCAGCTCGGTGCCGACGCGGCCCGGCTCCAAGCCGCCGCGCTCCAGCGCTACGCGTCGGCGCCGAGCGGTCAGACCGTGGAGCTGTGAAGCCGCTGTCCGGACTCTCCGCCCTCGTGACGGGTGGCGGCAGCGGCATCGGTCTCGCCTGCGCGTTGGCGCTGGCGGGCGACGGGTGCGCGGTCACCATCGCCGGTCGATCGGGCGAGCGATTGGGGGCCGCCGCGTCGGGCACGGCGCTGCGAACGGCGGTGTGCGACGTGACACTGGAGGAGGACGTCGAGGCCGCGGTCGCGATTGCGGCCGAGGCGACGGGCCGGCTCGACATCGCCGTGCTCGCGGCCGGCACCGGCACCGCAGGTGCCATCGCCGACACGCCGCTCGCGGTCTGGCGTGAGGTGCTCGCCACCAACCTCGACGGCGCCTTCCTCGCCATCAAGCACGCCGTGCCGCGCATGACCGAGGGCGGGTCGATCGTCGCCATCTCGTCGATCGCTGGCTCGCACACTCACCGGCTCATGGCGCCCTACGCGGTCAGCAAGTCTGCGGTCGACGCGCTCGTGCGCAACGCGGCCGACGAGCTCGGAGCCCAGGGCATCCGCGTCAACGCCGTGCGCCCCGGTCTCGTGCCCACCGACCTCACCGCTCCCATCCTCGACGCCGAGGGCATCGTCAACGACTACCTCGCGCAGATGCCGCTCGGCCGCCTCGGAACCGTCGAGGACGTCGCCGCCGCCGTCCGCTACCTCGCGGGCCCCGAGTCGGCCTGGGTCACCGGCCAGTGCATCGGCGTCGACGGCGGCCACTCCCTCCGCCGCGGCCCCGACCTCACCGCCCCACCGCCCGCCTGAGCCAACGTCATCGGGTGCACTTGTGGCGAATAATCCCCAGAAGTGCACCCAATGAGGTGGGCTGCGACTGACTCAGGGCGCGTAGATGTTCATGGCTTCGCCGCGGAGGAAGCCGACCAGGGCGAGGTTGGCTTGGCGGGCGGCGTCGACGGCGAGGGAGGACGGGCCGCTGACCGCGGCAACGAGGCCGAAGCCGGCGGCCCACGCCTTCTGCACCATCTCGAACGACGCCCGGCCGCTGACGAACAGGCCGAGGCCGGTGGCGGGGAGGCGGCCATCGAGCAGCATGCGGCCGACGACCTTGTCGACGGCGTTGTGGCGCCCGATGTCCTCGCGCACGACGTCGACCTCGCCGGTCGACGTATCGAACGACGCGGCCGCGTGCACGGAACCCGTCACGTCGAACAGCTCCTGGCGGGCGCGCACCGCGGCCGCGACACCGGCGAGCACAGCGGGCAGGATCGGCGCAGGCGCCGCCAGCGGCGACAGGCGCGCCGCCAGCTCCTCGACTGACTGGGAGCCGCACAGCCCGCATGACGACGTGGTCGGCACCAGCCGCGCCGCAGGGACGGGCGCCACACCACCGGTCTCCACACTCACCACGTTGAACGCCGTCTCGACAGCGGAGCCCGTCGCGCAGTAGCGCACCTGGCGCACGACCGCGCCACCGAGCAGGCCCTCGCCGTGCAGGAACCCAGCGGCCAGCTCGTAGTCGTGGCCCGGGGTACGCATGGTGGTCGAGACGAGGTGGTCGTCGAGGCGGATCTCGAGGGGCTCCTCGACGATGACGCGGTCGGCAACGCGGCCCGCATCCGAGGCGCCCCGCCGCACCATCACCTGGGCGCTGCGGCCGCGGGCCATCACATCTGCTCGCTCGCAAGCGTCGCTCGCATCAGTCGTCGGTCGGCGAGGGGAGCGACAGGCGAGCCCGCTCGATGGCGTCAGAGAGCGAGCCCCCGTTGCCAACGAAGCGGCCGGCCAGGAAGGCGGCGATCGGCGCGTTCTTGCGCTCCGTACCGTGGGCCACGTCGCGTGCCAAGGCGAGAATGGCCTCGATTTCCGCGTCGTCGAGCGTGATCCCGAGGGCCTCGGCGTAGGCCGGGATCCAGCTCACCCCGGGCTCCGCAGCACCGACTCGTGGGCGACGGAGCTCGACGCCTCATCGCGCTCGGCCCCCGTCATGGGCTCGACGCCGCCGGCGGCGATGGCCAGCGCCCGAGGCAGCACCGCGACGTCGCCTGGTGTGCAGAAGGCGACGACGCCTGGCGTCGACAGCGCGAACCGGATGCCGCGCTCGAGCGACGGGTCGTCGGCGTAGGGCTCGTACCACGTGGTCGCCCACCGCTCGGAGCCCTCGGCCCACGGCCGCGCCGCGCCCGCCTTGATGGCCATGACGCCCACGTCACGCTCGGCCGCCAGCTCGAGCAGCGCCTCCGCGTCGTGGCGATAGCCCGGATCGCCCCACATGCGCGGGTTGACCGGGAACATGACCGTGTCGAGGTCGTAGCGCCGTAGGGCCTCGGCGTGGGCGGCCGGTGCGCCGAGGTCGTGGCCGGTGATGCCGACGAACCGGCACAGGCCTTCGTCGCGCGCCCGCAGGATGGCGCGGGCTGCGTCGTCCCGAAGGGCGAGCTCGTCGAGCGACGTGACCGCGTGCAGTTGGTACAGGTCGAACGAGTCGCATCCGAGCAGGCGGAGCGACTCCTCCATCTGGGCCCGCACGCCGTCGGCGTTCTTGCGCATGGTCTTGCAGCCGACGAAGAGCCGGTCACGCACCGGGGGGACGAGGGGACCGATGACCCGCTCCGCCTCGCCGTACTGCGGCGCGATGTCGAGATGGTTCACGCCCGCGTCGAGCGCAGCGTTGAAGCCCCGTTCCGCGGCCTCGCGGTCGCCCTGCCAGAACGCCGCCGCGCCCAGGATGGCGACCGAGCTGTCGTGGCCGGTGCGGCCCAGGCGACGCGTCTCCATTCGCGAAGACGCTACCGCCGAACCGGCGCTACGCGTCCCGCTCTGATCTCGGCCGCGAGCTCGGCGGGCGTGCGCACGTGGTCGGCGACGAGGGTGGCGAAGGCGCCCGCCTTCTCGTTGTCATGCGCATCGCTGCCGGCGGTGGCGGGCCGGGGCGCCACCGCCAGGGCGGCGGCCACGAGCGCGTGCTCCTCGGGCGTCGTCTGCGTGCTCATGGCCTCGACGGCGTGGACCAGCGACCACTGGGGGAGTGCAGCCACCGCCTCGGGCGACGGCGGCGTGCGGCCGGCGCGCGCGGCCCGCTCACCGGCCAGGTACCGCACCGGATGGGCGAGCACGAGGGCTGCGCCTGTCTCGTCTGCCTCCTCGGCCAGCTCGGCCAGCTTGTACCCCCGCCACAGCGGCCGGCGCAGCTCGCCGTAGGCGAGGACGTGGCCCACGTCGGTCGACACCTCCACGCCCCACAGCAACGGGAACCCGACCTCCTTGGACGCGGCGGCCAGGTCGTCCTCGGTCCAGCGCAGGTCGTGCTCGGTGATGCACAGGGCGTCGACACCGCGGGTCCGGGCCGTGGCAACCAGACCTTCGAGCGTGGCCCGGCTGCACGACGAGCGGGGCGACGTGTGGCAGTGGAGGTCGATCAGCATTCAGCGGGTCTGGCGGTGGGCCCACGCAATCAAGGGCAGCTGCAGCGGCAGGCGCAGCCACACCGCGCCACCGTCGTCGAGGGCGTGCTGGACGTTGGCGGGGAAGACGCCGATGAGCAACCCCACGCTGGCCCAGCCGCCGAACCGGCGGGTTCTGGGCACGAGCACCAGCGCGGCGCAGGCCAGCTCGGCCACGCCACTGGCTGCGACCAGGAAGTCGTCGTGGCCCCGAAGCGGCGTCGGGATGATGCGCCGGAAGAAGGCGGGGATGACGAAGTGGGCGACCCCCGCCGCCGCCAACAACAAAGCCAATCCGCGGGCCGAGCGTTCGCTGGTCACTGGACACCCATCTCGGCAAGCTCCATGGGTGTCCATCTCCACCACATGGTTCGCTCCGCAGGCTCGCTCACTGCCCCAACCGTTGCACGACGTCGGCCAGCTCGTCGGTCAGGCGCCCGGGGAACCGCGTGCGCAGGACCTCGACGACGGCGCGGTAGTACCAGAGCTGCTCGTCACGGCCGGCGTTGAAGCGGTCCCAGACGATGTCGCCGATCACGTGGCGCTCGGCGAGCACGGAACGGGCGTTGTGCAGCTTGTCCGCCGCCGAGATCCGCAGCACCGACTCTGACGTGCCGGCGTCGGCGAGGTGCGCGAGGTATGCCTCCTTGCGCAGGCGCCACGGGGGCTTGGGCGTCTGGTCGGTGTCCGAGCAGCCGTCGACGATGTCTGCCACGCGCTCGCCGAACCGGGCACGGATGTCCTCGAGCCTCGGCGCCCCGCCCTGGTCCTCGACCGCGTCGTGCAGCAGGGCGGCGATGGCCTCGTCCTCGTCGCCACCGTCCTCCAGCACCAGGCCGCAGACGGCCAGCACGTGCGAGACGTAGGGGACACTCGTCTGCTTCCTGCGTTGGTCGGCGTGGAGGCGGGCCGCGTAGACCAGCGCGTCCTCGAAGCGCGGGCCGAGGGGCGGTTCCACAACCCGAGGCTAGGCTCGCCGCCGATTTGACGGAGCGTCAGAAGAACCAACACGGAGGATGTCGTGGGATCGCTGGACGGGAAGGTCGCAATCGTCACCGGAGCGGGCCGAGGGCTCGGTCGCGCCGAGTCGCTGTTGCTGGCCGCGGAGGGCGCCAAGGTCGTGGTGAACGACCTGGGTGGTGAATGGGACGGTGCGGGCCAGGACGACCGGCCCGCCCAGCAGGTGGTCGAGGAGATCAAGGCCGCGGGCGGCGAGGCCGTGGCCAACTACGACAACGTGGCCGACTGGGGCGCGGCGCAGAACCTCATCTCCCAGGCGATCGACACCTACGGGGACCTCAACATCCTCGTGAACAACGCGGGGATCCTCCGCGACAAGATGACCTTCAACATGTCCGAGGAGGACTGGGACTCGGCCATCAACGTCCACCTCAAGGGTCACTTCGCCCCGACCCGGTTCGCGGCTGCCTACTGGCGCGAGCGGTCGAAGTCCGGCAACCCGACGACCGGTCGCATCATCAACACCTCCTCCGAAGCCGGTCTGTACGGCAACGCAGGCCAGGCCAACTACTCGGCGGCCAAGGCCGGCATCGCCGCGATGGCCATCGTGTGGGCGCGCGAGCTCGGGCGCTACGGCGTGACCGCCAACGCCATCGCCCCCCGAGCCCGCACCCGCATGACCGAGGGCACGTTCGGCAACCTCCAGGCCGAAGAAGGCGGCTTCGACGCATGGGCCCCCGAGAACGTGGCGCCGCTGGTGGGCTGGCTGGCGAGCGACGAGGCCGCCGACGTCACCGGTCAGTGCTTCGTCGTGTTCGGCGGCAAGGTGCTGCTCACCGAGGGCTGGCACGTGGTCAACTCCGTCGCCAAGGACGCGGCTTGGACGGTCGATGAGCTGGCCAAGGCCAAGACCGACCTCTTCGCCGGCCGCTCCTCTGACGTACCTCCTTTCCCTGTGGAGCTGTGAGCAGCGACAGGCGGTAGAGGGCTATCGGCGCGCTTTTGTAACGCCTTCGTAGGAGGAATTCGAAGGCCCTCCCCGTAGGATCGCCCCGTGGTGACCACCGGGGCCGGTCAGCGGCTGCTCGTCGACCTGGCGCGCCGCGTGCACGGGCCGGGCGCCATCGAGGACAAGGTGGCGTGGGTGCTGGACGCGGTGCGGGCGTCGGCGGACATGCCGTGGGCCGCGTTCATCAGCAGCGGCGACGACCCGGCCGACGCGGGCGACGTCGAGCTGCTCACCGCTCCCGTCTTCACTGTCCCGGTGGAGGGCGCCGACGGGCACGTTTACGGCGTGGTGGCCGTCGAGCGACCGGCGGCTGACGATCGACCCGAACCGGACGGGCTCGACCTCGTCATCGGGCTGGCCGCCCACCTGGGTGTCGCCTACGACAACGAGGCCGTCGCGCGGGTGCAGGAGGAGATGGATCAATCTCAGCGCGACGCCGTGCACCAGCTCCAGGAAGCGGTGCGCCCACCCGTGCCGACGGTGGCCGACACCGAGCTCGGCGTGCACTACCTGGCCGCCGATCCCGCCACACCGACCGGTGGCGACCTCTACGACTGGCAGCTGCTCCCCGACGGTGACGTGCACCTGGCCGTCGTCGACGTCATGGGCAAGGGCGTGGCCGCCACCAAGGACGCTCTCACCGTCACCCACGCCGTGCGCATGCTGGTCTTCGAGGGGACGCCGCTTGGTGAGGTCGTGGCCCGCGCCGACAAGGTCATCGGCGAGCACCACCCCGATCTGATCGCCACCCTCGTGGTCGGTCGCTACGACCCCACCACCGGCATCCTGCGCCTGGCCGGCGGCGGGCACCCGCCGCCGTTGCTGGTCACCAGTGAAGGGAAGGCCGATCTGATCGACACCCCGGGCATTCCCCTCGGCTTCCCCGGCGCGGGCAGCGACGGCGTGGTCGAGCTCACCCTCGACCGCTCCGACACCGTGGTGCTCTACACCGACGGGCTCATCGAAGCGAGCAAGGACATCGAGCGTGGACTCGAGGCGCTGTGCGAGGCGGGCCACGAGGTTGCCGCCTACCCGGCGGGCTCGCTGGCCCAGGCGCTGGTGGAGCGGGCGCTGGCGGGCGCCCAACGGCGCGACGACACGGTGGCCCTGGTGCTGCGGCGCCGCATCCCGCCCGCGCCGGGTGCCGAGCAGCCGCTACTGCGACCGTTCCAGCACAAGTTCACGGCCACGCCGCCGGCCGTGCCCATCGCCCGGCACCTGCTGGGCGACTGGCTGCGCCACCAACCCATGGACGCCAGCGCCCGCGACGACCTCATGCTCGTCGCCGGCGAGCTGTGCGCGATGTCGGTGCGCGTCGAGGGGTCGGCCATCGTGCTCGGCGCCGCGGTCGAGGGTGACGCCGTCGTGCTGACCATCACTGACGAAGGCGGAGCCCTGCCGTCGTCTGCGGCCGAATACCCGTCCGAGGCTCCAGACTCGCTGGCCGAGACAGGACGGGGAGCGTTCCTCGTGCGGACCTTCTGCGACGATGTCGAGGTGCACGCCGGCGACGGCCACACCGAGGTGCGGTGTGTGAAGCGGGCGGTGATGGCGCCCGGCGACCCGGCCTAGCGGTCGAGCTCCCCCAGCACCTCGGCCGTGTCCGCGCCCAGCGGACGGCCGGTGAAGCGCACCCGGCCGGGCGTGGCCGAGAGACGAGCGATGGGTCCGGGCATGGGAACGCCGTCGACATCGACCATCACCCCGCGGGCGACCACGTGCGGATCGGCGGCCAGCTCCCTGCTCGAGAGCACGGGCGCGATGGCCGCGTCAGCGTCGGCGAAGGCGCGCAACACCTCGTCGGCGGGACGGTCGGCGATCCAGCGGGTGAGCGCGGCATCGACCTCGTCGCGGTGGTCGACCCGTCCCGCGAACGTGCGCAGGCGCTCGTCGTCGCCCAAGCCGACGAGGGCGAGCACGCGCTTGGCCACCGGCTCCGACGACGTGCTGACCGCCAGCCATCGCCCGTCGGACGTGCGATAGGTACCGCGCGGCACGCTGTAGGGGATGCCCGCGCCGAGCCGGGGCTGGTCGTAGCCGAGCAGGGCCGAGGCGGACGGCAGCGCGCCCATGAGCTGCACCATGGACTCGAGCAGGTTGACGTCGACGACCTGGCCGACGCCGCTGTGCAGGGCGACCATGGTGGCGAACGCCGCGGCCAGCGCCGTCACCTCGTCGGCCAGGGCGATGGGCGGCAGGAGCGGCGGACCGTCGGGCTCGCCGTTGACAGCCGCGAATCCTGACATGGCCTCGGCGAGGGTCGCGAACCCGGGCCGGCCCGCGTAGGGACCGTCCTGGCCGAATCCCGTGACCCGTGTGATGACCAGCGGCGGGTTGCGGGCGAGGAGCACGTCGGGCCCGAGCCCGAGGCGTTCGAGGGTTCCAGGGCGAAAGTTCTCGACCAGCACCTGGGCGCTGTCGCACAGGGCGAGCATGGCGGCCCGCCCGTCATCCGACTTGAGGTCGAGGGCGACGGTGCGCTTGTTGCGACTGACGAGCTTCCACCAGAGGGTCACGCCGTCGGCGGGATCGGTCCACCCCATGCCGCGCGTCCCGTCGCCGCCGTCGGGGCGCTCGACCTTGATCACATCCGCGCCGAAGTCCCCGAGATGCCGGGCGCACCCGGGACCGGCGATCACCGTCGAGCAGTCGATGACCCGCACGCCGGCGAGCGGTCCGTCCGTCAAAGGCATGGTGGCGAAGCTAGACAACACCCATGCGCGTCGGACTGTTCGCTCCATTCACCAACCCGTTCGCAACCTCTGAGTACATCGAGGCCTTCGGCCGCGGTGCGGAGGAGCGGGGCTTCTCGTCCATCTGGGTCGCCGAGCACGTGGTGCTGTTCGACGAGTACGTCTCCAAGTACCCCTACGCGGCCGACGGCAAGATCCCGGCCGGCGGCGAGCACGGCATCTTCGAGCCGTTCACGACCCTCGCCTTCCTCGCCGCCTGCACATCGACCATCAGGCTGGGGACGGGCATCGTGCTCGTGCCCCAGCGCAACCCCGTCTACACGGCCAAGGAGGTGGCGTCGGTCGACTGGCTGAGCAACGGCCGCTTCGACTTCGGCATCGGCGTGGGCTGGCTCGAGGAGGAGTTCCATGCCGTGGACGCGCCGTTTCTCCGGCGCGGCGCCCGCACCCGGGCCTACATCGAGGTCATGAGGCGGCTGTGGGAGGACGACGTGTCCGAGCACACGAATGAGTTCTACGAGCTCCCCGCGTTGCGGCAGTACCCCAAGCCGGTGCAGAGGCCGCATCCGCCGATCCACATCGGTGGTGAGAGCGAGGCCGCCCTGCGGCGGGTGGCCCAGTTCGGCCAGGGTTGGTACGGGTTCAGCGTGGCGCCCGAGAACGTCCCCGAGCGGTTGGGCCGCCTCGAGGAGTTGCTGGCGGGCGAGGGGCGCACCCGGTCCGAGATCGAGGTGAGCATCTGCCCGTACCTGCTCGGCGCCGACGACTCGACCGTGCGCCGTTACGAAGATGCGGGCGTCGACCAGGTGATCCTGCTCGCCCTCGGCTTCGACATCCCCGGCCTCGAGGCCGAGCTCGACAAACTCGCGACCATGGCGGGGCTGTGAGGGCGTAGCGTCGTCCTCATGGCAAACAAGGTTCCGTCACCCGGGAACACCAAGAAGGTCGGCAAGACGCTCAAAGAGAAGCGCTCGGCCAAGAAGGCCAAGAAGAACGAGAAGAAGGGCCTCGGCGGGTAGCAGTTCGTCAGTGCCGCCTTCTGGTCACTGAGAGACGCCGGTTGCGCCACTTGAAGAGGCGCTTGAGCACGCTCGCGCCGATCACGGCGAGGAAGCCGACGTCGTAGGTCGGGACGAAGCGCGCCTCGCCGTTCTTGATGACGTAGGCGCCGATCGGGATGGACAGGAGCCCGAAGCCGGCGCCGTCGCCCGGCGATTCGGGCGGTCCGCCCACGCCGCCCCCGCCGCCGCCGACGACCCACGCGACGGGCACGAGGGTGACGCCGTCCCGCTCCACGGGCGGTCCGAACACCCGCCCGGCCGACATCATCTCGCCCGAGCGCTGGAGCACGTGCTCGACGTTCATGACCGCTCCTCTCGGTGGGGCACCCTCGTCAAGAAGACCTCGACGATGCGACGGGGCGCCTCGCTGAGGAGCGGGAAGAGGAGGGCCCGCTTGGGGTGACGGACGTGGCGCCGGTCGTGCTCCACGGCTTCGGCCACGTCCATCGCCACCTTGTCCTTGGCGACGTCGGCCAGCAGGTGGAGCTTGTAGAAGCGTTGGAAGCTCGCCTGCGTCGGCGCGTAGGCGTTCACGTGACCCACCATGTCGGTTGGTACCAGGCCCACCTCGACCACCGTTGTCCCGATGGGAAGGCCCTTGAGGTCGGCCCGCAGCCCGGCCGTGAAATGAGTGAGGCCCGCTTTGGTGGCGGCGTACTGGGCCATGCCGGGGAAGGGCCCCACGCCGGCGAGGGACGAGATGTTGACGATGTGCCCCCGCCCCCGGTCGATCATCCCCGGCAGCACCTGGCGGCACAGCGTCACCGGTACGACGAAGTTCACGTGCAGAAGGGCGTCGAGCTTGCCCGGGTCGATGGACGGGAACCAGCCCGTCTCGTCGAGGCCGGCGTTGTTGACCAGCACGTCGAGCGGACCGTCGGCCTCGACCCGCGCGATCAGCCGGTCGACCTGCTCGGCGTCGGCCAGGTCAGTGGGGTAGGCCACGCCCCCGATCTCGGCGGCCAGCTCCTTGAGCGGCCCCTCGCTCCGGGCGACGAGCGCGACCCGAGCGCCGCGGCGCGCCAGCTCGCGCGCGATCGACTCGCCGATGCCGCGCGATGCACCGGTGACGAGCACACGGGCGCCGGCGAGCTTCATCGGCCCACCAACGGTCCGCATGGGTCTTTCACGATGCGGCTGGTGACGCGCAGGTCGTTCACCTGCACCCAGACGCAACGACTCGACCAGCCCCAATGCGCCTCGGCCTGCATGTTGGCGCCGACGCCGGTGGCGATGATCTGCACCTCGGGAACGGCGTCGCTGATGGGGTTTGTGGGCGCACTGGCGAACGCGAAGGCATCAAACGGGACGCTGGCCTTGGTGATCTTGAGGAGCCGGCGCTGCAGCGCGTTGGCCCGGTCGTCGGCCCGTTGATCGGAGATGCCGTTGATCGCCATTGGGCCACCGAAGAACAGCACGGCGACGGCGACGATGATCATGCCCCGGCGAGCGCGTGCTCTGACCTCGGGATTGTCGCTGCTGCGGTCGAACCAGCTGCGCAGTGCAACCTCACCAGCAGAGCCCAGGAGCCCGCTGACGAACACGTAGAGAGCCGCGCCGAGCGCAAAGAGGACGCCGACCGGTCCCAGGTCGACGACGGCCACCACGACAAGAACCAAGGCGGCGGGGAGCCCGACCGCCGCGCCCCCGAGAAAGGCGTCCCCGCCCGCGAGCGCACCGACCGCGGCCGGGGCCAGGAGCCAGAGCACGCCGGCGATGCCCGGGGGCAGCACCCAGCCGAGGGGGATGACGGCGGCGCCGACGAGCAGGGCCAAGCGCCAGGGCGGCTCCTCCTCGACGGCGTCCGGCTCCCGTTCGTCGGCCCACGGGTCGAGCTCGGTCACGACGCCAGCTTCTTGAGCTCGCCCAGGGCGTCGTGCATGTCGGAGACGAGGTCCCAGAGGTCGTCCATGAGCTCGGGGCAGGAGACGATGCCGACGTTCATCTCGTCGAGGTAGCTCCACACGGTGATGTTGAGCCCGATGGACTCGAGGATGGGGCCCATGGAGAAGATGTCGAGGATGCGGGCGCCGGCGATGAACAGCGGCTCGCGCGGGCCGGGCACGTTGGACACCACCAGGTTGATGGGTGGACGGTGACGGTCGGCGAGGTTCCACTTGGAGTACAGCTTCATCCACCCGGCGAAGGGCCGGGGCGGCGTCATCTCGCTCCAGTCCTTGAGCATCTCCGCACCCAGCGCGTTGTGGACGGCCTTGGCCTCCTTGGTGACGGCCGAGATGGCCTGCAGCCGGTCGACGGGGTCGTCCATCTCAACGTGGAGGGCGGTGAACATGTTCGAGACGCTGTTGGCGACGTAGTCGTCGGAGCCTTCTCCGGTGCGGGTGGACACGGGGACACCGGCGACGAGCGGCTTGGCCGGGAGCTGGTCGGTGCGTTCGAGGTAACGGCGCAGGCCGCCCGCGCACACCGCGAGGAAGACGTCGTTGATCGTCACGTCGAAGGCGGCCTTCACCTGCTTGAAGTCCTCGAGGGGCATCGACGTCATGACGAACGAGCGGTGGGGCGTGAGCGAGCCGTTGAACGAGAGCTTGGGCGCGGTCAGCGGCAGGGGCGGCTGCACGTCGGCCTGCTTGCGGTGGGTCCGTACCCGCCTGAAGCCCTGAACGGTGCGCTGGAGCAGCCGGGGCAGGGCGACGATGTTGCGGAAGATGGCGACGAGAGCGCCGACCAGCAGCTCCCATTGCGACGGGACGCGGTCGGGCCGCCACGGCTGATGGGGCGGGGCGGGCGCGTCGGTGGTGGGCTCGGCGTCGAGGACGCTGGCGAGCATGGCGGCCGCGGCCACGCCGTCGGCCGCGGAGTGGTGGATCTTGGCGACAAAGCCGACGTGGCCGTCCTCGAGCCCCTCGACGACGGAGATCTCCCAGAGCGGGTGCCGGCGGTCGAGCTGGCGGCTGGCGATGTCGGAGCAGACGGCCGACAGCTCGGCCAGTCCGCCCGGCGCGGGCGCCACGACGCGGCGCACGTGGTAGTCGAGGTCGAAGTCGGGGTCCTCGATCCACACCGGGTGGTGCAGGCCGAGGGGCACCTCGACCATGCGGCGCCGGAACGGCGGCAACAGGTGCAGGCGCTCGCCGAGGACCTCCTTGAAACGCTCGAAGGTGTAGCCGCCGAGCACGCCCGACGTGTCGAGCACCGAGATCTTCAGGGTGTGCATGTGCAGCGTGGGGGTCTCCATGTAGAGGAAGCCCGCGTCGAACCCAGAGAGACGCTGCACTGCGCGGAAGTGTACGTTCGCCGCCGATGGGGAGCCTCAACCTGGCCGATCTGTTTGAGGCGGCCGTCGACCACTGCGCCGATCGTGAGGCGGTTGTGGTCGGGGACACCCGCCTCACCTACGCCCAGCTCGACGAGCGGGCCAACCGCCTGGCCCACCACCTGGCCGGCCTCGGCGTCGGCCCCGGAGACTTCGTGGGCCTCCAGCTCGTCAACGGCACCGAGTACCTCGAAGGGATGCTGGCCGCCTTCAAGATCCGGGCCGTTCCCGTCAACGTGAACTACCGCTACGTGGAGGCCGAGCTGCGCTACCTCTACGACGACGCCGGCCTCGTTGCCCTCATCGTCAACGAGCAGTTCGCCGGCACGGCCGCCGCGGCCCGCACCGATGTCCTCCAGCACGTGATCGTGCTCGAGAAGGAGTACGAGGACATCCTCGCCGCCGTCCCCTCAGGCGATCGGGACTTCGGCGAACGGTCGGCCGATGACCTCTACTGCGTCTACACGGGCGGCACGACGGGCATGCCCAAGGGAGTCCTCTGGCGCCACGAGGACATCTTCTACGCCGCCTTGGGCGGGGGCGATCCCATGCAGATGGGCAACATCGTGACCTCGCCCGAGCAGCTGCACGAGCGCATCCCCGAGGTGGGCATGACCGCGCTGCCCACGCCGCCACTGATGCACTCGAGCGCCCACTGGCTGGCCTTCTCCATCCTCTTCGGCGGCGGGAAGGTGGTGCTGACACCCCAGGGTCGCTTCCACCCCGAGACGGTGTGGAGGCTCATCTCGGAGGAAGCGGTCAACACGCTGGTGGTGGTGGGCGACGCCATGGCCGCGCCCCTCGCCGACGCGCTGGAGGCGGCGCCCGACACCTACGACACGTCGGCCATGTTCGTGATCGGTTCGGGTGGCGCCCTGCTCTCGCCGTCGACCAAGGACCGGCTGTCGCGACTGCTGCCCGACATCATGATCGTGGACGGCTTCGGGTCGTCGGAGACGGGCACCATGGGGAGCAAGGCGAGTGTGGCCGCCGACGGACCGGCGTCGGGACCGCGGTTCACCGTCAACGAGCAGACGGCCGTGCTCGACGACGACCTGCGGCCGGTGACACCGGGGTCCGGTGCGACGGGCCGGTTGGCCCGTCGGGGCCACATCCCGCTCGGCTACCACAACGACCCGGAGAAGACGGCGGCGACCTTCGTCGAGGTCGACGACGTGCGTTGGGTGCTCCCCGGAGACATGGCGACGGTCGAGGAGGACGGCACCGTCGTGCTGCTCGGGCGGGGCTCAGTGAGCATCAACACCGGGGGCGAGAAGGTGTACCCCGAGGAGGTCGAGTCGGCGTTGAAAGCCCACGACGCGGTGGCCGACGCCGTCGTGGTCGGCGTGCCCGACGAGCGGTGGGGCGAACGGGTCACCGCCGTCGTCCAGCCCGCCGGCGGTGGCGCGCCGACGCTCGATGACCTGCAGCAGCACTGCCGCACCCTCATCGCCGGCTACAAGGTGCCGCGCGCCGTTTGCGTGGTCGAACAGATCGAGCGTTCACCTTCGGGCAAGGCCGACTACCGGTGGGCCAAGGACGTTGCGACCGGGCAATCAGGCGTGGCGTCGGCCACATCTGAAACCTGACGACCCGTCAGGGCGTCTGAGTAGAGTGAAAATCATGCTCAGGTGCCGCGAAGCAAGCGAGCGAATGTAATGGACCCGCGCCGCGCGATAACGAACGCTGCAGCACGCCGTGTCTTCCAACTTCCGCCGAGCCCCGAGCTGCCGCCCGGTTGGTGCATCGACATCCCCGACCGCGGCACCGCGTTCGTGTGCGATGTGCCTGGACCGACCGACGACGCGCCCACGCTGTTCCTGCTGCACGGCATGGCGTGCACCGCGTACCTGAACTGGTTCCCTGCCATCGAGGCGCTTCGCCAGAAGTACCGGCTGGTGATGATGGACATGCGGGGCCACGGCCGCGGCATCCCCGTCGGCCGCTACTTCCGTCTCAACTCCTGCGCGACCGACGCGGTCGCGGTCGCCGACGTGCTCGGCATCGAGAAGTTCATCCCGGTGGGCTACTCCATGGGCGGTCCCGTGGCCCAGCTCATCTGGCACGACTATCCCGAGCGCGTCGAGGGGATGGTGCTGTGCGCCACCGCCCGCAACTTCCGGGGCAAGCCACAAGAGCGCCTGTTCTTCATGCTTCTGCCCGCGCTGTTCATGGCTGCGGCCATGCGGCGCAGGGGCCGCCCCCGCGACGTGGCCGGCGACGCGGCCGAGAACCTGGCCCGGCGTCTGGCCGACATCCCGGAGTCGGTGAGCATCAAGGACATCGGGGTGCCGAGCTGGGCGTTCTCCGAGTTCCGCCGCACGAGCCCGTGGACCATGGCCCAGGCCGTCAACGCCATCGGCCAGTTCAGCTCCCACCGCTGGATCAGCGACTGCGACGTGCCCACCGCCGTCGTCGTCACCGCCCGCGACAGCTTCATCCCGCCCGGTCGCCAGCTGCGTCTGGCCCAGGCCATCCGCGGCGCCAGCGTCCACAGCTTCGGCGGCAACCACGCCGCGTGCGTCCTCGAGTCCCGCAAGTTCGTGCCTGCGCTGCTCGAGGCGTGCGACTCCGTCGTCAGCCGCATCTGACCCACGAGGCATGCTGAGCGGCATGCCGACGGATCCCTTCGCCCCGCTGGCGCAGCTGGGTCGTGTTCGCCGCTTCCGCAAGGGTGTCGTCCTGTTCGGCGAGGGCGACCGCTCGGACTGGGTCGGCTACATCCTGAAGGGCACTGTCAAGGCATCGACGTTCGGTGAGGACGGCACCGAGACCGTCCACAACGTGCTCGGTCCTCGCGACCTCCTCGGAGACCTGGCCGGCATCGACGGCGAGCCCCGTTCGGCCACCGTCACCGCCCTGGAAGCGGTGGAGGCAGCGGTGGTTCCTGCCGAGCAGTTCACCGAGTTCCTCACCGCGCACCCGGCCGCGGCGGTGGAGCTGCTGCGCTCCGTCACCCGCCGCTTGCGCGCCGCCGATCGACGGCGAGCCGAGTTCGGGAGCATGGACGTGGTGAGCCGCTTGGCCCAGCTCCTCCTCGAGCTGGCGGACCGCTACGGCGACGGGTCGAGCATCGGCATCTCCCTCAGCCAGGAGGAGCTGGCGGGCTGGGCGGGCGCGTCACGCGAGGCAGTCGTCAAGGCCCTGCGCGTCCTCCGCGAGCGCGGCCTCATCGAGACGGGCCGCCGCCAGATCCGCATCGTCGACCGCGACGCCTTACAGCACGTCTCGAGGAAATAGCGCACGGATTCCGTACGCTATTTCCTCGAGACGAAGAGGTTCTGGGGTCAGGCCCCGTCTGAAGCAGCCTTGACCAGCTCGGCCAGGGCGTCGGGGACGGCGTGGGCCAGGTCCCAGAGATCGGGGACGGCTTCCTTGTCGGCGATGAAGCCCCAGTCGACCGAGTCCATGTAGCTGATGACGGTGATGTTGAGGGCGGCGCCGTCCATCACCGGTCCCAGCGGGTTCAACGCCACGAGCTGCGCGCCCGCGAACCACAGCGGGAACGGGGGACCGGGCACGTTGGAGATCACGAGGTTGTGCACCACCGGGTGGCGGTCAGCCAGCTTGAGCCCCGAGTAGGCGCGGGCCGCGAGGGCGAAGGTGGTGGGCGCCGCGAACTCGGCCCAGTCCTGCAGGAACGTGGCCCCGATGGCCTTGTGCTCTTCCTTGGCGCCCTTGTTGACCTCGTGGATGGCCATGAGGCGCTCGACGGGGTCGTCGATGTCGGTGGCCAGCGAGGTGAACAGGGCCGACACCTTGTTGGCGCCGCCGGTCGCGTCCTGCTCCTCGCCGGTGCGCACCGACACCGGGACGACGCCGATGAGTGACTTGTCGGGCATCTCGCCCTTGCCCTCGAGGAAACGGCGCAGCGCGCCGGACGCGACAGCGAGCACCACGTCGTTGACCGTCGTGCCGAACGCCTTCTTCACCGTCTTGATGTCGTCGAGGCTCACGCGGCTCATGGCGACGGAGCGGTGCGGGCTCACCGCGACGTTCCAGGACGTGCGCGGTGCGGTGAACGGCGCGGGCATGCCGGCGCCTCCTTCACCACGGCCACGAACGGTGCGCACCAGACCGGACACCGACCGCACCGTGTCGGGGACGACGCGCAGCAGGCTGAACGGGCGCCGCAGCCGTGAGTTGAGGGCGTACCCCACCAGCTCGAGGTCGGACGGCTTGCGCTCCGGCTGCCAGTTCTCGGGCGCCGCCGGCTTCTCCTCGCCCTCCTGGGAGAGGTCGAACAGGTGGACCATGAGGTTGGCGCCGCTCACGCCGTCGACCGTGCAGTGGTGCATCTTGGCGACCACCGCCACGTTGCCGTCCTCGAGCCCCTCGACGATCCACATCTCCCACAGCGGCTTGGTGCGGTCGAGGGGGCGGCTGGCGATGTCGCCGGCGATCTCGGCCAGTTGCTCGGGTGTGCCGGGGGAGGGGACGCCGATGCGGCGCAGGTGGTAATCGAGGTCGAAGTCGGGGTCCTCGACCCACACCGGGTGGTGCAGGTTGAAGGGCACGCTCACCAGCCGGCGCCGGAAGGGTTCGACCAGGTGCAGGCGACCCTGGATGAACTCCTTGACCTTCTCGAAGGAGTAGCCGCCCTTGGCGGTGGAGGGGTCGAAGATGATGGTGGCGCAGACGTGCATGTGCATCGTCGGCGTCTCGAAGTAGAGGAACGAGGCGTCGAGGCCTGTCATCCGTTCCATGGGACCCCCTTTGTCGGCGGTCGTCAGGCTACGGCAGAATCGTCACGTGACGACCGCCTTCCTCCTGCTGAGCATCGGTGGCTTCCTCCTCGTGCTCAATGCCCTGCGACCGGTGCGGCTCAACGTTCTCGCCGTCGGCAGCTTCTTCTCGGGGTGGATCACCTCGGAGCTGGCCCCGTTCCACCTCGTGCTCCACGTGATCGCCACTATCGCCTTCGTGGCTGCGGGCGCAGCCGAGGGCATGGCCGGCACCGTCGCGGTCGTGATGGCGGTCCTGACCGCGGCCGGCCTGGTCAAGCTGATCGTCGATGCCAACCGGGTGGGCGCCGTGGTCGAGGCCGCCCTGCGCCAGGGTCTGGGCGACGACTACGGCGACCGCATCTCGCCCGAGTTCGCCGAGCTGGAGGACTCCACCGTGCCGTGGCGGTCGTTGGCGCTTCCATTCCGGTGGAAGCACAGGGACGTGACGCGGGTCCGCAACATCGCCTACGGCCCCTACGGGCACCGCAACAAGCTCGACGTCTACAAGCCCAAGACGGGCGCCGAGGGCGCGCCCGTGCTGTTCCAGATCCACGGCGGCGGGTGGGTCGTCGGCGACAAGCGGGAGCAGGCCATCCCCCTGATGCTCCACATGGCGAGACGGGGTTGGGTGTGCGTCGCCGCCAACTACCGGCTCAGTCCCCGCGCCACCTTCCCCGACCACCTCGTCGACCTCAAGAAGGCCCTGGCGTGGATACGCGAGAACGTCGCCGAGCACGGGGGCGATCCCGACTTCGTCGTCGTCACCGGCGGCTCGGCCGGCGGCCACCTCACTGCGCTCGTCGGTCTCACCCAGAACGACCCGCAGCTGCAGCCCGGGTTCGAGGATGTCGACACCTCGGTGGCGGCGGCCGTTCCCTATTACGGCGTGTACGACTTCGTCAACGACTTCAAGATCAAGGTGAACGAGGGCAGGGCCAAGTGGTTTCTCACCCGCACGGTGATGAAGACCACCCGTGAGAAGGACCCGGACCTGTGGCGGCTGGCATCGCCTCAGGCGCTTGTCAGCGCGGACGACCCGCCGTTCTTCGTCATCCACGGCAGCAACGACACGCTGGTGCCGGTGGAGGAGGCCCGTCGCTTCGTCGAGAAGCTGCGCGACGTGTCCGCCTCGCCGGTCGTCTACGCCGAGCTGCCGGGGGCGCAGCACGCCTTCGACATCTTCCCGTCGTTGCGCACGGGCCACGTCATCCGCGCCGTCGAGCGCTTCCTCGACTACGTCTACAGCGGGCACCTGTCCGAGAACGTGGAGGTTGATTCGTGAGAGTCGTCGTCGACTACGACCTGTGCGAGAGCAACGCTGTGTGCATGGGCATCGCGCCTGAGGTCTTCGAGGTGCGTGACGACGACAACCTCTACGTGCTCCAGGACGAGCCTCCCGAGGAGCTGCGGCCCAAGGTCGAAGAGGCCGTGCGCCGCTGTCCCAAGCAGGCCATCAGCCTCGAGGGGTGAATCAGCGGGTCCCCCTCAGTCGTCGTTGTAGATGTATCCCAGGCCCTGGTAGTCCGCGATGGTGGCTCGGACCGGCGCAGAGAGTCGGAGTGTCATTGCCTCGGTGCCTTCCCGAATCAGATCGGGCTTGATCGTGACGGCCACGGTGGCGCTGCGCGCCCCAGCGGGGATGGTCCGTGTGCCACTCGTCGCGACGAAGTCTGTCGCTCCCGCGGTGCCGGCCTGGGTCGCGTAGTTCACGCTGACGCTGTTGGACGCGGAACGGCTGAGGGTGATGGTGAAGACGAGTGTCGGCGTGCCGCTGTTGCCCTCCACCGCCGACGCATCGCTCACCGAGATCTTCGGCGGCAGTGTCGTGGTCGTCGTCGGCGGACGCGTGGTGGTGGTCGTCGGACGCGTGGTCGTCGTGGTCGGACGAGTGGTTGTCGTCGTGGTCGGAGGCGGCGGCGCGGAGCCACCGAGCCGGTAGATCGCCGTCTTGTCGCTGAAGTAGACGGCGCCGTCGGGCCCCGTCTCCAAAGAGAGTGGTGCCTCCACCTTGGCGTGCCGAAAGGCGAGAACCTGCTCGGTGATCGACTGCCGGGTGCTGTCCAGGGTGAGGGCCCGAAGGTCGCCGTACTGCCACCCGCCGTACAGCAGCTTGCCCTCGAGCGAGGCAATGCCGCAGCCAGAGCAGAAGGCGGCACCGGTGGGCCCGTCAGAGGGCGAGTACCAGAACTTCGGGAGCTGCACGGCGGTGCCGTCGGCGTTGGTGTTGCCGGGTGCAAGCCCTTCGCAGATCGCCGCCGGGCCCCAGCCGTAGTTGCCACCCGGCAGGACGAGGTTGATCTCGTCGTTGCAGTTGGGCCCGTTCTCCGTCGCCCACAGCCGACCGGTCGCGGGGTCGAAGTCGAACCCGAACACGTTCCGGAAACCATGGGCATACACCAGGCTCCCCGGGGTCGGGTTGTCGCTGGGCACCGTCCCGTCGCGGTTCATCCGCAGGATCTTGCCCTTGGTCGTCGCCGGGTCCTGGGCGTTGGCTGCCGACCCGCCTTCGCCGGTGGACACCCAGAGCTTCGTGTCGGGGCCGATCATGATGCGACCGCCGATGTGCTCGCCCGTATAGGGCTCGCTCGCGAGCACGGCCAGAGGCTGACCTGGCTTCAGGCGGATGACCTGGTTGTGACAGACGCCGGCGACCAATCGGGTGGCGTACGCGAAGACCGTGCTCTCGCCGGGGTAGAGGTGGTGCAGGGCGACGCCGAACAGGCCCTGGTCGGCTGCAGTGCACAGATCCGGAACGGTCGCGTAGATCGTCTTGGTGTTGGTGTCGGGCCGGAAGACGCCGATGTTCCCTGTCTGCAGCTCGGTCCAGAAGATGCGCCCGTCGGAGCCCACCGTGAACATCGAGGGGTAGGCGAGGCCTTGCACGACCGGCGTCGCGATCAGGGGGTCGGCCGCATCGGCGCCCGGCTCGCCCGCAACGACGACAAGGGTCACGACCAGAGACAACGCCACCAGGATCCGCCGCATCGCGCTCCCCCCAAAGAGCTCGTGTGCAACAACGGTACAACGCTTCTCGTTCGACAGCGTTGCCGTCCGTAAGGTAGAACACGTTCTACCTATGGTCCTGGATCTCGAGCGTTTCGTCGGTCAGGAGTCGGGCGCGCCGCTGCCGGCCAGGGACGCGGTGAATCAGGCCATGATTCGGCACTGGTGCGACGCCATCGGTGACGAGAACCCGATCTACACCGATCCGGACGCGGCTGCGACGTCCGTGCACGGCGGCATCGTCGCCCCGCCCACCATGCTGCAAGCGTGGACCATGCGCGGGCTCAACCCGCCGCCGAGCGGCCAAGGCACCTTCGGTGAGCTGCTGGCCGAGCTGGACGGCGCGGGCTACACGTCGACGGTAGCGACCAACTCCGAGCAGGAGTACGTGCGCTACCTCCGCATCGGTGACGAGCTCACGGTGACGCAGACCATCGAGGCGGTGTCGGACGAGAAGAAGACGGCGCTCGGCGACGGCCACTTCGTGACGACCCGGATGATCTACACGGACCAGCGCGGTGAGGTGGTCGGCACCCAGCGCTGGAGCATCCTCAAGTACAGGCCGCATGAGCGGAAGCCCGAGACGCCGCCCCGGCCTCGGCCCGCCATCAACGGTGACAACCAGTTCTTCTGGGACGGCGTGAACGAGGGCAAGCTGCTCATCCAGCGCTGCACCAAGTGCGCGCAGCTGCGCCACCCGCCCGGGCCTGCCTGTCCCAACTGCGGTTCGCTGGAGTGGGACACCGTCGAGTCGTCGGGCCGGGGAACGGTGTTCAGCTACGTCGTGCCGCACTACCCGCCCGCGCCGATGTTCGGCGACGAGTACGTCGTGGTACTCGTCGAGCTCGACGAGGGCGTGCGCTTCGTGTCCAACCTGGTCGACGTGGCGCCAGACGATGTGGAGATCGGCACGCCGGTGGAGGTCACGTTCGTCCAGACCGATCCCGAGCTGACCCTGCCGCTCTTCAAGCGGGCCTGATGGACTTCTCCCTGAACGACGAGCAGCAGGCCATCGGCGAGCTGGCCGGGCGCATCCTCGAGGAGCAGACCAGCGCGGACAAGGCGTGGGCCGAGCTGGCCAAGGCCAACCTGCTCGGGCTGTGCCTGCCCGAGGACGTGGGCGGCAGCGGTTATGGGTTCGTCGAGGCCTGCATCCTGTTCGAGCAGCTGGGCCGCACGACAGCGGCGGTGCCGCTGCTGCCGACGCTGGTGAGCGCCATGGCCGTCGCTGCCCTTGGAACGCCGGAGCAGCGCCAGCGCTGGCTGCCGGGCGTGGTGAGCGGTGACGTCGTGCTGACGGCTGACATCGACGGGTCGCGTTCGCTCGTCCCCTACGCCGATCGGGCCGCGGCCCTGCTCAGCGTGAACGACGACGGGATCGTCGTCGTCGATCCGTCTCAGCTCGAGCTCTCGCGTCAGCAGGTCGGCAGCGGCGAGCCCATGTTCAGCTACCACGGCGGCTCGTTCGCGTCGCAGCTCGGCGTGGGCGCTCCCGCGTCGGATTGGATCCGCCAGCACTGGACGGTCGCGCTGTGCGCGGTGCAGACGGGCGTGACCGAGCGGGCCCTGCGCATGACCGCCGAGTACGTGGCCGGTCGCCAGCAGTTCGAGCGCCCCATCGGCTCGTTCCAGGCGGTGGGTCAGCGCCTGGCCGACGCCTACATCGACACCGAAGCCATCCGCCTCACCATGTGGCAGGCGGCGTGGCGGCTGGCCGAGGGCCTGCCGTCGGAGGAACAGGTCGCCATCGCCAAGTTCCAGGCCAGCGACGGGGGCCAGCGGGTGTGCGCCGCCGCGCAGCACCTGCACGGCGGCATCGGCGTCGACCTCGACTACCCGCTGCACCGCTACACGCTGTGGGCCAAGCAGGTCGAGCTCACGCTGGGCTCGGGGACGCCGCAGCTCGTCAAGATCGGGGAGATGCTCTAGTGCCGGCCAACGTCGGGGAGACCCTGCCCGAGCTGGTGATCCCGTTGACGCGGACGCTGATCGTCGCCACCGCTATCGCATCGCGGGACTACCAGGACGTGCACCACGACCCGGGCCTCGCGGAAGATCGGGGCTCGCCCGACATCTTCATGAACATCCTCTCGACCAACGGGTTCGTCGGCCGCTTCGTCACCGACTGGGCCGGGCCCGACGCCTTCATCAAGAAGGTGTCCATCCGTCTCGGCGTACCCAACTACCCGGGCGACACCATGACGATGCGGGGCACGGTGACGTCGGTGGAGGACGGCGTCGCGACGGTCGAGGTCGTGGGCAGCAACTCCATCGGCGACCACGTGACCGGCACCGTCGACGTGGTGGTGCCGTAGTGGCCGGCTTCGCCAGGCAGGCCGCCATCGCGGGGATCGGGGCCACTGAATTCAGTAAGGCCTCGGGGCGCAGCGAGCTGCAGCTCGGTGTGGAGGCGGTGCAAGCCGCGCTGGCCGACGCCGGGCTCACGCCCGCCGACGTCGACGGCATGGTCACCTTCACCATGGACACCAACCCGGAGATCGAGATCGCCCGTCTCCTCGGCGTGCCCGAGCTCCGGTTCTTCAGCCGCATCCACTACGGCGGGGGCGCGGCGTGCGCCACCGTGCAGCAAGCAGCCATCGCGGTGGCAACGGGCGTCGCCGACACCGTCGTCTGTTACCGCGCGTTCAACGAGCGCAGCGGCAACCGCTTCGGTGCCGGCATGCACACGCGGGGCGCGGTGCCGACGGCGGAGGGGGCCGCCTACGCCTGGTACGTGCCGTTCGGGCTCATGACGCCGGCCGCGTGGGTGGCCATGTTCGCTCGGCGGGCCATGCACGAGTTCGGGTGGACGAGCGAGGACTTCGGCAAGGTCGCGGTCGCCGACCGCAAGCACGCAGCGACGAACCCGGCGGCGTGGTTCTACGAGCAGCCCATCACCCTCGAGGACCACCAGGCGTCGCGCTGGATCGTGGAGCCGCTGCACCTCCTCGACTGCTGCCAGGAGAGCGACGGGGCCCAGGCGCTGGTGATCACCACCACTGAGCGGGCGCGCGATATGGCCCAGAAGCCGGCCGTTATCGCCGGCGCGGCCCAGGGCGTCGCCCACGACCAGCACATGATGACGAGCTACTACCGCGACTCGATCACCGGCCTGCCGGAGATGGGTGTGGTGGCGCGTGAGCTGTACGCCCAGGCGGGCGTCGGCCCCGACGACATCCCCACCGCCATCATCTACGACCACTTCACGCCGTTCGTGCTGACCCAGCTCGAGGAGTTCGGGTTCTGCGGCCGGGGCGAGGCCGCCGCATTCATCAGCGACGGCAACATCGAGTTGGGTGGGCGCCTGCCGATCAACACCCACGGCGGCCAGTTGGGCGAGGCATACATCCACGGCATGAAC